>JBDIBB010000047.1:0-29751 GCA_039812685.1 Vicinamibacteraceae bacterium | reverse complement strand
GGTTCCGGTCGCCGTTCGTGTTCCGCGGCCAGTCGTCGGCCGCCGAGCCGCTGCACACGAGCCTCTCGCGCCAGGGGCCGCGGGCGCGCGAACTCGAGCATCACATGCTGCGCAACTTCCGCAAGTACGCGCAGCAGAAGGCCGTGCCCGCCGACAACCTGTGGAACTGGCTCGCCGTCGCGCAGCACCACGGCCTGCCCACCCGGCTGCTCGACTGGACCTGGTCGCCGCTCGTCGCGCTGCACTTCGCCACCGAGCAGCTCGCCAGCTACGACCGCGACGGCATCGTCTGGTGCGTCGACTTCGCCAGGACCAACCAGCGGCTGCCCGAGCGGCTGCGCGAGCTGCTGGTCGAGGAGGGCGCCGACGCGTTCACCGCCGAGATGCTGACGCGCGTGGCCGGGACGCTCGCCGAGTTCGACGCGCTGGCGAGCGACGAGTTCGTGACGTTCCTCGAGCCGCCGTCGCTCGACGACCGCATCGTCAACCAGTTCGCGCTCTTCTCGGTGACGTCCAGCCCGCTGGTGCGGCTCGACGAGTGGCTCCAGCAGCACCCCGACGTGTACCGGGCCCTGGTCATCCCGGCGGCGCTCAAGTGGGAAGTGCGCGACAAGCTCGACCAGGCCAACATCACCGAGCGGGTCCTCTACCCCGGGCTCGATGGCCTGTCGCGCTGGCTGAAGCGTTACTACATGCCGAAGGACGCGTAGAGGCGGCAGTCGCGCCGCCTCCACGCCTGCGCCGTCACCGGCTCGCGGGCGGCGGTGCCGGCCGCTCCTGCAGCGCGGCCGACTTCAGCGGATCGAGGTTGGTGGGCGAGGGGTCCGATGGCGGCCGCACCGGCTTGCCGGCCAGCGCATCGCGCAGCGCGATCTGCCCGAGGCGGGTGTAGTTCATCGAGTCGGCCAGGACGCGCGCCGCCTCCTCCGGCGCGTGGAAGCCCATCGAGTTCTCCGCCTCCACGAAGTCGAGGTAGAACTGCCCGCGCCGCTGGTATTGCCGTGGCACCTCGAGCTGCGCGTCGGTCGCCCCGCTGGCGCGCGCGGCCTTGATGTCGTCGATGAGCGCCACGAGCGCGTCCATCGCGTGGTTGCGCAGCGTGAAGGTCCGCGTCTGCAGCGACACGACCCGATCCTTCAGTTCGTCCTCCGACCACTTGTGGCACGTCTGGCAGGCGCGGTTCACGTTCAGCAGCGGACTGCGCACGTGGTGATCGCTGATCTTCGTGCCGCCGACGCGCTCGTAGGGCATGTGGCAGTCGGCGCAGGCCACGCCCGACCGCGCGTGGATGCCCTGGTTGTACATCTCGAACTCCGGGTGCTGCGCTTTCAGCACGGGCGCGCCCGTGTCCTTGTGCTCCCAGTCCCTGAAGCCCACCTCGTCGTAGTAGGCCATGATGTCGTCCACCTTCAGACCCTTGTGCCAGGGGTAGGTGAGCCGCTTCTCCGGGCCCTTGAAGTAGTACTCGACGTGGCACTGCCCGCACACGTAGGTGCGCATCTCCTGCCGGCTCGCCTGCGTGTTGACGTCGTAGCCGACGATGCCCTGCGAGGCCTTGTAGGCGCGGATGCCCTCGAGGAAGCCCGGCCGCGTCACGCGCAGCTGCATCGTCTGCGGATCGTGGCAGTCGATGCACGCCACGGGGTGGTTCACGAGCGTGCGCGCCTCGGCGTAGGGCATCTGGTTCATCTTCTCGAAGCCCGCGATCAGGTCGCCGCCGCCGAGCTTCCGGTAGGGCACGTAGACCGACCCGTGGCAGTGCATGCACGTGCCCGGCTGCTGCGTCACCACCTGGCGTTCGGTGAAGGTCTGGTCGTCGAGCATGTAGGCGTGCCCGCGTTCCTCGCGGAAGTCGGTGGCGAAGGCGTAGCCCGCCCACATGATGCGCAGCCGCGGATCCTCGTCGAGGCGCGACTGCGCGACGAGCGAGCGCGGATCGGCCTCGCTCGGTGTGCGCGGCACCGCCTCGCTGCCGCCGAAGCGCGTCCGCACCTGGTCCACCGTGCGCTGGTAGCGGTCGTACTGCTGCGGGAAGTTCTTCCCCCAGATCGCCGGATCCTCGGTCTCGTCGTCGAGCTCGACGACCCGGAAGAAGGGCTGCCTGGCCTCCTGCTTGCGCTCGAAGATGTTCACGAGCAGCGCGGTGAGGCCGATGGCGGCGGCCGCGGTGACGGTGGCCGTGAGGACGATCAGGCGACCGCGCCTGAAGGAGGAGGATGGCTGCGTGTCCGGCATGGAAGGGCTCCGCGAAGCGTGGCGTGGGTGAGGGGCGGCCGGGCCGGTGCCTGGTGACACCCGACGTCCGGACCGCCGCTCCCGGCAGTCAGGATTCCTAGTCGATTGGATGTCCCACCGAGCCGTGACACCGCGCGCAGTCGGCGGCGTCGCGTGTGGTGTGGGCGGCGTCGTTCATCGACGCGATGATGTCGGCGTGGCACTTCGCGCACGACGCCTGCGCCACGCGATGGTTGCGCCCGGTGATCTGGATGGGCTCCGGGTAGCGCCCGGTCGTGAAGGCGAAGGAGTGCCAGAAGCCGTTGAGTGCCTTCGTCGCGTACTTCGCCGCAAAGCCGTCCGGCGTGTGGCAGTCGTTGCAGACGGCCACGGCGCGGTGGCTCGACCGCTGCCAGCCGTCGTACTGTTCCTGCATCACGTGGCAGTTCGCGCACGCGGCCGGATCGTCGGTCAGGTAAGATGCGCCCCTGGCGTAGATGAACGTGTAGCTGCCGATGCCGGCAGCGAGCCCCAGGGTCGTTCCCAGGGCGATGGCGGGCAGGGAAGTCATGAGGTCCTCGGGACCTGCGGTGGCCCGGGGGCCGGCAGGCGCGACACACGGCCAAGAGGGTACTCGAATCGCGCCGGCGGCCGCCATGACGCCGGTCATGGACGCGTGCCGGCGGAGGACCGTGGCGCCCGGAGGGTGAGGATGAGCAGGCACCAGGGAGAGGCTGGCGGACGAGGGGCCGGCCGGGATGACGGCTCGCGGCCGGGCGCGTACTCGCGGCTGCGCGAGGTGGCGCCGGAGGCCGTGGCGGCTTACGAGACGATGTCGCGGGCGGCGGCCGCGGCCGGACCGATCGATCCCGTGACGCTGGCCCTGCTGAAGGTGGCGCTGTCGGTGGGGCGGGGGTCGTGGCGCGGCGTGCACGCGCACGCGCGCAAAGCGCTGGAGGCGGGCGCCGATCCCGCGGCGCTGAGGCAGATTGCCGCGCTGGCGGTGCCCTCGCTCGGCCTGCACGCGGCGCTGGACGCGCTGCGGTGGGTCGACGAGGTGGTCGAGGAGCGCACGTAGCGGCTGGGCCCGGCGGCCCGGGGCCGTCTGATATGCTGGGCGCCCATGCCCAACCGCCTCGCCGCCGAGCGCAGCCCCTACCTGCTGCAGCACGCGGAGAACCCCGTCGACTGGTACCCGTGGGGCGAGGAGGCCTTCGCGCGCGCCGCCGCTGAGGACAAGCCCATCTTCCTCTCGATCGGCTACTCCACGTGCCACTGGTGTCACGTGATGGCGCACGAGTCGTTCGAGAACGCCGACATCGCCCGCGCGCTCAACGAGGGGTTCGTCTCCGTGAAGGTCGATCGCGAGGAGCGTCCCGACGTCGACCGCGTCTACATGGCCTTCGTGCAGGCCACCACGGGGCAGGGCGGCTGGCCGATGAGCGTCTGGCTCACGCCCGGGTTGAAGCCCTTCTTCGGGGGCACCTACTTCCCGCCGGTCGCACGCTGGGGGCGGCCCGGCTTCATCGACGTGCTGCACAACATCGCGCGCACCTGGCGCGAGCAGCGCGATCGGGTGGAGGAGGCGGCGGCCACCATCATGGAGCGGCTGCGCGAGGCCACGGCTGCCGGTGGGGAGGGCGGCGCCGCGCCGTCGCCCGCCGTCGCCATCGAGGAGGGCGCCCGCCAGTTCGCCGCGACCTACGACGAGCGCTGCGGCGGCTTCGGCACGGCACCGAAGTTCCCGCGGCCCTCGGAACTGCTCTTCCTCCTGCGCGCCTTCGCCTGGACGGGCGATCCGGGGCTGCTGGCGATGGTCGCCGGCACGCTGCGCGCGATGGCGCTCGGCGGCATGCGCGACCACGTCGGCGGCGGGTTCCACCGCTACTCGGTGGACCGCGAGTGGCGCGTGCCGCACTTCGAGAAGATGCTCTACGACCAGGCCCAGATCGTCCTGGCGCTGCTCGAGACGGCGCAGGCCACGGGCGAGGACTTCTGGCGCTGGGCGGCGGCCGACACGCTGGAGTACGTCCGGCGCGACCTCGCGCATCCCGAGGGAGGGTTCTACTCGGCGGAGGATGCCGACTCGGTGCCGCCGGAACAGGCCGGCGACCCGGTGGCCGCGCGCACCGAGGGCGCGTTCTACCTCTGGACGGCGGCGGAACTCGACGCCCTGCTCGGCCCCGACGCCCCCCTGATCGCGCAACGCTTCGGTGTGGAACCGGGCGGCAACGCCCCGCACGATCCCCACGGTGAGTTCAGCGGGAGGAACCTGCTCTACACGGCGGCGTCGATCGAGGATCTGTGCGCGGCCACCGGCCGCGCCGAGGCCGACGTGCTGCAGGCGATCAACGCGGCGCGCACGCGCATGTTCGAGGCGCGGGCGGCGCGCCCGCGGCCCCACCTCGACGACAAGGTGATCGCGTCGTGGAACGGGCTGGCGATCGCGGCCTTCGCTCGGGCGGCCCGCGTGCTCGAGGGCCGGGACCTGGGCGATGGCGATCTGTCGTGCGGATGGGCGCTGCAGGCGGCCGAGCGTGCCGCGCGGTTCGCACGCGCGCGGTTGTGGGACGGCGATCGCGGCACGCTCCGGCGCAGCTGGCGCGGCGGCGACGCCGCCATCGACGGCTACGCCGAGGACTACGCATCGCTGGTCTGGGGCCTGCTCGAGCTGTTCCAGGCGACGGGCGACGCGCAGTGGCTGCGCTGGGCCACCGATCTGCAGCATCGCCAGGACGCGCTCTTCTGGGACGATCGCGAGGGCGGGTGGTTCGCCACCACCGGAGGCGATCCCCATGTGCTGCTCAGGCTGAAGGACGACTACGACGGCGCGGAGCCCTCGGCCACGTCCGTGGGACTGCTGAACCTGCTGGCGCTCTCGCACCTGGTGCCCGATTCGCCGTGGCCGGCGATGGCAGAGCGCGCCCTCGGCCGCCATGGCGGGCGGCTGGCGGGCGCGACGCGCGCCATCCCGCTCACGATGGCTGCGCTGGCGACGTACCATGCCGGCCTCACGCAGATCGTCCTCGTCGGGCCGGCCGATCGTCCCGACACCACCGCGCTCCGCCGCGTCGTCGCGTCGAGGTATCTGCCGTTTGCGCTGGTCGTGCCGGTGGAGCCGGGCGCGGGGCAGGCGGCGCTCGCGAAACTGCTGCCGTGGGTGGCGCCGATGTCGGAGGTCGCCGGCAGGAGCGCGGCCTACGTGTGTCGCGGCTTCACCTGCGACCGGCCCGTGACCGCACCCGACGACCTCGAGAGGCTGCTGGGTCGGTGAGCGAACCCGCGGCGCCCGGCGGCGCCGGCGGCAAGATCGGAGAGAGACATCCCGTGACCATCCCAGTGGAAATCATGCTGCGCGGCGACCCTCACGTCTACACCCAGACGTTGGATCACCCCGGCGAGCCGGGCCAGTGGAGCGTCGCCGACATGGAGCGCGTGCTCGAGCGCCTGCTGCAGGCGGTCTCGCGCGTGCTGCAGCCGGACGGCGCCGGGGCGCCGGTGCTCCTGCGGGGCATGAACTGGATCGTCAGCCCCTATCAGACGGGCGTCGTCATCGCGCTGGAGATCCACAGTGCTTCGGTGGTGGCGGGGCCCTTCGACGTGCCGGCGGCGACGCTGGACGCGCTGATCGTCGGCGCGCTCGGCGGCGCTCCGGCCGGCACCGTGATCCACTGAGCATGCCGCTGGCAGCACGGCCGATCCTGCCGCGCGCGCTGGCGGTGCTGCGCGTGGTCACCGCGGCCGCGCTGCTGGCGGCCGGTCTCACCGTCGTCGTGCCGGTGCGGACCTACCGCATGTGGCTGCTGTCGGTGGGCCTCATCGAGTTCGGCCACTGGCTGGCGCCGATTGCGCTGGTGTTGCTGTGGCCCGGTTGGCATCGCAACTGGTCGGGCCGGCTCGCCGCGGCGGCGGGTGTGCTCTCGGCGGCGTGCCTGCTCAGCCCGGTCGTTCGCGCATTTCCGGTCGCGCAGCAGGTGCCCGCGCGGCTGGCGGCGGCTTTCGGCGCCCGCGTCACGCGGCCGTCGAACGAGGCCGACGCCACAGGACGCGTCCGGCCCCTGGATGCCATGGACCTGTTCGGCGGCGTGTCGGCGCCCGCCGTGACGGCCCAGCGGCTGGGGTTCGTGCGCCGGGGTGAACGCACGCTGTCGCTCGATCTCTACGCGCCGGGGCGGTCGCCCGACGCGCCGCCGGTTCCCATCATCGTCATGGTGCACGGCGGCGGATGGACCTCCGGCCAGCCCGGCGACCAGCCCGACCTCGCGCGCTACCTGGCGGGGCATGGGTTCGTCGTGGCGGCGCCCGAGTACCGGCTTGCGCCCGAACACCGGTTTCCGGCCGCGGTCGACGACCTGCGCGCCGCGATCGAGTTCCTGCGGGGCCGCGCGCGGACGTGGGGCGCCGACGTCGACGGCGTGGTCCTGATCGGCCGGTCGGCGGGTGGGCACCTGGCGCTGCTCACCGCCTACACGGCGCCGGTGAACGCGGTGCGCGGTGTGGTGTCGCTCTACGGTCCTGCCGACCTCCGCTTCGGGTGGGAGCATCGCGGCAACCCGCGCGTCTACGATGGTTCGGCCGCGATCGAGGCCTTCCTGGGCGGTCCGCCCGACGCCGTGCCCGGCGCCTACGCCGCCTCTTCCGCCTACGAGCGCGTTTCGGCGTCGACGCCGCCCACGCTGCTCGTGCACGGCCGGAAGGACGAAGTGGTCTGGGTGGAGCAGAGCCGCCGGCTGGCGGCGCGGCTCGCCGAGCAACGCCGCCCGCACCTGCTGGTCGAACTGCCGTGGGCAACGCATGGCTGCGACTTCACCCTGAGCGGGCCGTGCGGCCAGATCACGGTGTACGCGGTGGAGCGGTTCCTGGCGGCCCTGACCGTGCAGTGATCCAGAAAATGGGGTCGGGTCTATTTTCGGTGTCCGGCAGGCAGGCCCGCCGCCGGGCGATCCGCTTCGTGCCAGAATGAGCGCCTGCGCGATCCAGAAAATGGGGTCGTGCAGTGATCCAGAAAATGGGGTCCAGAAAATGGGGTCGGGTCTATTTTCGGTGTCCGGCAGGCAGGCCGCCGCCGGGATATCCGCTTCGTGCCAGAATGAGCGCCTGCGCGACCGGCCGGAGTGGCGGAACTGGCAGACGCAGGGGACTTAAAATCCTCCGGGAGCATCCTCCCGTCCGGGTTCGATTCCCGGCTCCGGTACCAAACAGGCCAGAAAACAGCAAGTCACGAGACGGCGCGGTCCTTCGGGGTCGCGCCGTTTTGCTGTACTGTCCCCAAACTGTCCCCATCCGGCTCTGGCGGCATACGTCCACAGGTTTTCCACACGCGTGGTGAGACAGCGTCCGAGCGTCGTGCTACCGTCGTACCTGACGACGGCGGGCACGGCACGCGCGGCCACGCGTGACGCACCGGGTATCCGCACCCGGTTGCCCGCCGGTCGGCACTCTGCGGAGAGGTTGCAGCGGAGCAACCATGCCCCGGTCGCCGTTCTCAGGTTCGCCCCTTCCCCCGGACTCTGGCCCCTCGCTCGTCGATGCGCTGTGGGACGCCGTACGGCATCCCGACCCTGTCGAGAGCCAACATCTCGTCGATGCTCTGCTGACGCGCTCAGGGAGCGCCAGAGCGGCCCTGCGCGCACGTGGCGTCGACGTCGACCGCATCATCCGGACGATGGGCGAGAACCGGCCGTCCGACGCCATCGACCGGTCGACCTTGACGCTGGTCGACGCGTACGCCAGCGACGCGCACAGGCGGGTGGCGCTCGACATCCTGTGTCACGCGTTCACGCGCTGGCCGTACGCGCGGGCGGCTCGGACGGTGCTCGGCAGGCTAGCCACCGAACGCGGGTTGCCTCCGGCGGACGTTCTGCGTCGCGACGTCGTCCCGCCGGCTGCCCTGCTCGCCATCGGCGACATCGACAGGCCGTCCCACGTGCGCGTCGGCCGACAAGTCGTGCGCGTCGACGACGGCTGCGACTACGTCCGCCCCATCGCGCCAAACGTGCTCCGCGCGCCGTGGTTCGGCCCGTGGCTGCGGCAGCGTGTGGCGTACCACGTCGAGCGCATCATCTTGAGCGATGACCCAGACGAACCGACCCGGCAAGCCGCGCTGAGCGCCAAGCGGCGGCACGAGCGCCGCGAGACGCGCGCCAGTACGCCGCGCCGGTCGCCGTCATGGGGACCGCCGACCCTCGATGATGCCGTTCCCGACCTCGCCGTCGACCCCCGCCTGACCGACATCCAGCGGCGCGTACTCGCCCTACGGGCGGACGGCCGCTCGGCCACCGAGATTGCCATCGCGCTCGGCCTGCGCCGCAACACGGTGAATCAGCACATCGTTCGCGCGACCCGCCGACTCGCCCGCTGACGTCCATCGCGTCGGTCCCACTGTCACCACGTCACCTATGGGGTGAGTGACACGGGAGCCGACGATGCCGACGAAGAAGCCGACCCCACGTAGCACGCCAAGCCGGTACGTCTCGCTCATCGAGCGCACGGCGAACGGGGGGACGTGTGCGCTGCTCGCGTCTTCGGCCCCGGACGTGGTCGAAGCCGTGACGCGGCTGCTGCTGGCGCACGCGCGCAGCGTTGGCGACCTTCCGCCGGAGCCGGAGCATGTCGAAGCGAAGTGACGGCCCGACGGCGGTGCCGCGCTTGCTGACGCTGCAAGCGGCATCGCAGGCCAGCGGGGTACCGGTGAACAGCCTGCGCGACCTTGTCAGTCGTGGGCACCTGCCCACGGTGCGATTGCCGCAGAACCGCCGGGTGTTCGTGCTGGCGGATGACTTGGCGGCACTCGTGCTGCGAAGTCGCGAACGGTAGGAAGTGAAATGGCCCGCCGACGTGATGCCACGTCCAGCGGGCCAAGGTGAGGAACGACGTGGGCGAAACGTCGTTCACCCGATGCGAGTGGAGATGGATGTTACCACACGCATCGGTCGCGCTGACCGGGTGGCGCATCTGTGAAGTGACCCGGCACGCGAGGCCGCACGCACGTCGCGCGGCGCTCAATGCGAGTGGCGACGCGGCTTGATGTTCTGACTGGCCCGGTCGGACATCTCAACAGCGACGCTAGTCCAGAGGGGATACGGGTCCATTTTGTCCGGGCGAGTTTCTGACCCCCCCGACCTGATGTGGTCCGACGCGCGCGTGCGTCGGTTGGATGCGTCAACGCGTAGAGACGGCGGAGACGGTGCCGGAAGGCAACGGACCTGATGGGCAGAGAGCCACATCAGGGAAAAAGAAAAGCCCGGTGCGTCCGGGCGAGCGAAACAGGGGCCGCAGATGTCCACGGAGCTTGTGCCACACGAAGATGCCGACGTCGGGAACGCGCTGACTGTCGCCGCGCCGTTCACGCTGACGCGTGTCGGACTGGTGGTCGACGGGCCGATGACGTTCGACCAGTGGGAGCGCGCAGGGCAGAACTTGATGGCGCTCGGGACCGCGACACAGTGGAGTCTCGGCGACTGGGTACTGGCTGGCGAGGATGCCTTCGGCGAGATGGCGTCGCAGGCGTACGACCTGACGAAGCGGTCGTACCAGTCCGTGGCGAATGCCGCGAGCGTGTGTCGTCGCTTCCCGCTTTCCCGACGTCGGGAAACGGTGAGCTTCAGCCATCACGAAGCGGTCGCCGCGTTGCCGCCGGAGACCGGGGACGCGTTGCTCGACGCTGCCGAACGTGAAGGATGGTCGGCGCACGACCTCCGCGAGCGTGTCCGCGAGATGAAGGGGACCGCCAAGGTGCCGACCGCCATCGACGCGTTCGCTGCCGCGCTCCGTGGCGCATCGAAAGCGCTCGACCAGTGCGACGAGCGGACGCAGCTTGCCGCAGCCGACCACATGGCCGCACTGCTGCGACTGGTCGCGCCATCATCGCGTCGGTCGGTAGACACCGACCCCAAGCCCCTGCGCGAGATGTCGCCGACCCCGTCGACGGACGACGTGAAGGATGCCTCCGTCGACCTTGAGGCTCCCATCCTCGCCTACGTGCAGAGCGCCGCGACCTGCAAGTGCAAGGTCAGGGTCCGCGACATCGCGCGGCAACCGGAGATGGCGGCGTTGCTGCCCAAGACCACGACGCGCGCGTACGCCATCGTGCGGTCGACCCTGAACGTCTTGGCTCGCCGAGGACTCGTGCGCCGCGATGGTGAGTGGTGGACGCTCGCCGTCGCGTCTTCGGCGATGGCCGCGCCGACTGGAATCGACGATGTCATCTCCATCTGACCACTGGCCCCTGCGACACGGCCCCACGGTCCCGGTCGCCGTCGTGCGGCATCTGCTCGACATGGAATCACGCGGCGTGGTGTTCACCGTGACGGAGACCGGCGTCGACGTGCGCCCGGCCGCGCTCGTCACTCCGGCTGACATCGCGTTCCTCCGCGCACATCGCGACGACGTCCGCGCCATCGTGGCGTACGACCCCCCGGTGGAGCATCTCCTGTGAGCCGCCGCACGGACTCCCCCGACGGATTGGCGCGACTGGCTGCCGCGCTGGAGTACGCGCTGGTCTCGCCGAACGTCGCGGACTCCAATCTGGAACCGGCGAACATCGTCGACGCGCTCGCCAGTCTCGCGCGCGCGATACATCGGCTCGCGGACGCCATCGCCACACGTCCGTCCACTGGAGACCGCCCATGACGCGCGCTCAGGAACGTCAGTTGTACCGGACCCGGCAGTGCTTCGACTGCCTGTCCGTCATCCCCGAACGTGCCGGGGTCTATCACGCCGCGCTCGGCTGCCTGCTCTGCCAGACCTGTGATGCCTACACGCAGTCCATCACGCGCACCTTCGACCACTCCCCACGCGGACGCTTCCGTCCCCGTGCCGCCGTGCTCGCCCTGCTCCGGACCCGCCGTCCCCATGCCGCCCACGTCTGACCCCCTCGTCGTCGACCCCGCCGAACAGACGGACACGAGGCGACCGCGTCTCCTGAACGTGGACGCCGCAGCCGTCGACCCTGTGAGCCACGCTGCCGCGCCCATTCGGCCGGACCCCGGTCTTGGGGACAGTGACGGGACAGTGCCTTCGCCGGAGCCGATGAGCACGAGCGCGATTCCGAGCGCATCGGATTCAACATCCTGTGCGTTGCCGCCAGACGACCCCGACGCGGCGCACCGTGATGGCAAGGGACGCTTCCTCAAGGGCAACCGCTCCGGGGCGAAGACGCTGTTTCAGCCGGGGAACCTCGCCCGCGTGAACCACGGCTTCCGGATGCTCGACGACTCCGGGAAGCTCCCGCCGGAGTTTCAGCATCTCGTGGCGGACGTGTCCGACTTCGTGGCCGGGTGTCTGGTCGACGAAGGCGACCCCGACGTGCCCACGCGACGCCGTGCGCTGCTCGACTACCGCGCGCGACTCCATCGCCGCATCCTGCAAGTCGATGCGCTCATCGAAGGACGCGGCATCGCCGACCGGCGCGGCAAGCTCCGGCTCGCGTGGCTGCAACGGCTGGAAGGTCTCATCGCAACGGCGCAGCGGCTCGACATGGCACTCGGGCTGGAACGCCGGTCCAAGCGCATCGCGAGTCTCGACGACGTGGCCCGCGACATCCTCGCCCGTCGCGCTGAGCGCCCCGGAGAGCCGTCCGCCGCGTCGGACGATGCGAACCCTGCCCCGGCATCGATTGACGTGCCCACGGGCCAGCCAGACGCCACGGAGGGCGCATGACGCCACTCGCCAACCTGACCATCGTGGACGCGCTCACGCCCGGCCTGTTCGGCTCCCTGCCTGCCTTCCGCGATTTGCGGACGTGGTCGTTGCCGCAGTCCGCGTGGATGGTCGCGCTCAAGAGCCTGTACGGCTTGCCGCTCGATGCGTCCGAGGTACGGACGTTCTGTCGGTTCACCGGGCGCAGCCGCTACCAGCCACGACCGGGCGGCTTCCCGGAAGCGGTGTTCATCGTCGGTCGGCAGGCAGGGAAGTCACGCATCGTCGGACTGCTCAGCGCGTTTGAGGCGATGCGTGCGCCACGCGAGCCGGACGGCCACGAAACGTACGCGCTCTCCATCGCGCAGGACCAGCGGTCATCGATGCGGAGCCTGTTCCGCTACAGCACGTCCCCCTTCGACAAGCTGCCGGTCCTGCGTGCGCTGGTCAGCGGCCAGCGCGCCGATGCGTGGACGCTCACCACGGGGGTGGTCCTCGCCGCGATGCCGTGTCGGCCGGAGTCCGTCCGTGGGCTGCGCGCACGGTTCATCGCGTGCGACGAGTTGGCGTACTTCCGCTCGTCGGAGAACCTGCCGGTCGATGTCGAGATGTTGCGCGCGTGCCGTCCCTGCCTTGCCACGACAGGCGGCAAGCTGGTCACGTTGTCGTCGCCAGCGGGCGCGACCGGGGCGTTGTGGGAGTTGCACCGGCAGCACTTCGGCCGCGATGACAGCGACGTGCTCGTGTGGGTCGCCAGTGCGCCGGACATGAATCCGACGCTGCCGCGTGATTACGTGGACCGGATGCGGCAGAACGACCCGGACGCGTACCGCAGCGAAGTGCTCGCCGAGTTTCGGCAAGGCGTGTCGTCGCTGTTCGACCCGTCGGCGCTCGATGCCGTGGTGCTCCCCGGTGTGCGCGAGCGTCTGCCCGACCCACGACGGCGGTACGCCGCGTTCGTCGATGTCAGCGGCGGACGGCATGACCGCTTCGCCGTGGCGGTCGCATCGTGCGAGCCGGACGGCATCGCGATGCTGGACGCACTGTGGACGTGGCATCCACCCTTCGACCCCGGCGTGGTCATCCGTGACGCGAGCGAGCGGCTGCGGGCGTACCGCATCGACACCGTGACCGGCGACCGGTTCGCGGCCGGGTTCGTGCCGGAAGCGTTCGCCAGCCACGGGGTTCGGTATGAGGCATCGACGCGGGACCGCTCGCGCATCTACGTCGACACGTTGCCGATGGTGAACGCGGCGCGCGTGCGGCTGTTGGACCGGCCCGACCTGTTGCGCGAGATGCGCGGGTTGGAACGGCGCGTGAGCCGGAACGGGCGCGAAGCCGTCGACCACGTGCGCGGCTCGCACGATGATGCGGCCAACGCCACGTGTGGCGCGTTGCTCGCCGCGCACGGCTTCCTGACCGACCCCAGGCAACAGCCGATTCTCGTCACCGAGTTCTCGGGGCGGATTCGGGCAGCCATCTATCCGGATGGCCGCGTGGTCGATGGGCGACTGCTCGCGATGCCGCGCGTCGACCTGCACGCGATGTCCGACCCGCTGTTCACCGACGCGCTGGCTCGTCGGCAGGCGTACGACCGTTCACAGCAAGCACGCGGCTGAGTGCCGCACATCCGGAGGAACCGACCATGAGTGACCTGACCCACTTCCGCACCACGAGCCGCGCCATTGTCGAGCGCGCGACGCTGCAACGCGATGCCGGGCGCATCGAGCCGAAGGACTTCGACATCATCGCGTCCACGGCTGCGGGCATCGACCCCGTGCTCGACGCCGTCGACGCCAAGGTGCGTACCGACACGTTGACGTTCCGGCCGGAGTTGTTGCCGCAGCGCATCGCCGATGCCGCTGCCGTTGCTCGCGCGGCGTTGCGCCCGTACGAGGAACGGGCTGCGAAGGCGCAGCAGTCCGCCGACGAGTACGCCGACCGTGTGATGCGGCTGGCGAAGAACGCGAAGGGCGAGTTCGTCGAGACGTCGCCGCAGCCGTTCACCGCGTTGGACGTGGCGCGCATCACGCATCTGTGGAGCGTCTTCGCGCCGCAGGACAACCCGACGTTGCGTGTGCGCTACCTCGCCGAAGCGGCGAAGGCGCAGCCGGACCGCATCGTCACGTACGCGTTGGAGAGCCTGCCGGAGCGCGACGTCGTCGACGAGCGCACGAGGGAACAGGCACAGGCGGCTCGGGCACGGGCACTCGGCATTGACGGCGCGGTGGCCGGTGCTCAGGCCACGGCAGGGGCACTCGCGTTGCTCGTCGCGGAAGCGCACCGCGTCGTTGACGCCCTGGCCGGTGTGCCGCCGGGGACGATTCGGCGCGCGGACACGGGCGCAGCGGTCGACATGCCGAGCATGGTGCTCTGACGGGGCGACCCATGACGCTCGACGAACGACTGACGATGCTGGCGAGCCTCCGGGCCAATCTCGCCACGCTCAAGGCGGACGTGCCCGACCCGACGAACCACGGCTACGCGCTGGCTCGCGCCATCGATGAGGCGGACGGCGCGCTCAGCCGTCTACGTGACCTGTTGCTCAACCGGGCGGGTCGCTGACGTGGCGCTTGGCGTCGAAGGGCAGGCTCCGGCGATTGACGACTGGCCGGGACGCGTGGCGCGTGGCGTGCTCCGGCAAGCGCTCACGGACTTGGCCCGACGGGATGCGCGGCTGCGTGACGCCGCACGGAGCTTCCTGCTCGATGGGGAGAGCGACCACGTGTTGCGCTGGTGGGTTTCGTTGGCCGCGCTGGACATTCGGCAAGTCCGCGACACCGCGACGCGGGTGCTCGCGGGACAGGTCGCCGTGCCGGAGCGTGGGCATCGGTGGCAGGCGTCCCATCGGGACGACGGCATCGGCAAGGGGGACTCAGCGCGTGCTGAGACGCGCGTCGGGATGGCGCGTGCGCCGAGTCGGGCTGAAGACTTGGCACCCTTGCCGGTCCGGTGTCGTGTCTGTGGCGGGCTGGTACCGGTCACGCCACGTGGTCGACGGCGAATCTGTGGGCCGACCTGTCGTACGCGGCTGCGGCAGACGCTCACGGTCTCCATCGTCCAGTATCGGCCCCGACCTGCGGAGGCACCGTGTCCGGTCGCGGTCTGACGGTTCCCGCCAGCGGGAAAGTTCCCGTCAGCGGGAAAGTCCGACGGCTCACGCGATGCGGCGGGCTGTGGCCGCAGCCGGGCGGACCGCTGTTGTTCACGTCCAGCGTCGTCGACCTGTTCACGCGTCGTGCCTTCGTCGAGATGTGGGGCCGGACGTGGGCACGGTTGCCGCGCGACGTGCAACGGACCATCACGGCGCACTGGCGGTCTCCGGCGATGCGTGCCGCGTGGGGCGACCCGTCGGTGCGGCTGGTGCGCTCGCTGCCGAACGAGTGGGGACACTGCACGGACCACGGGATGACGCTGAGGCTGGCGCTCGCCGCGCTCACGCGAGATGGCGAGTGGGTGTCATCGCTGTTGGCGCATGAACTGGCGCACGTGTGGCAGGCGGCAACCGGGCCGGTGGGCGCGAGCGTCACCGATGATGCGCGCGACGAACACGATGTCGACTGGCTGCTGTTCGCGTGGGGCTTCGCGCCGCTGGCCTGATGGCAGCCGCAGGCGGGCCGTAGCGCGACGAACGACAGGCCGGACGGTGTCAGGGACGGCAGGCGAGATGGACGCGCCAGCGAGGCGCAGAGGCGGGTCGGCCGCTCGCGGAGCTTCATCTAGACTGTCATGCGGCAGGGGGAGGCTGATGACGTTTCATCCACTCGCGTTGATTTTCCCGGCGCTGTCCGGGGAGGCGTTCGCGGCGCTCGCCGCTGACATCAAGGCCAACGGACTCCACGAGCCGATTACCGTCACGGACAGCGGCCAGATTCTCGATGGCCGGAATCGGTACTTGGCGTGCGTGGCCGTCGGCGTCGAACCGCGCTACGAGACGTGGGACGGGGTCGGAAGTCCCCTGGCGTTCGTGCTCTCGCGGAATCTCCATCGGCGGCATCTCGACGAGTCGCAGCGGGCGATGGTCGCGGCACGGGTCGCCAATCTGCCGCATGGTGGTGACCGGACCAAGCCGCCAATTGGCGACTTGCTACCCGTGACGCAGGATACCGCTGCCAAAATGCTGAACGTCGGCGAGCGCAGCGTACAGCGTGCTCGCGATGTCCTCGATACGGCGACGCCGGAGATGATCGCGGCCGTCGAGCAGGGGCACGTGTCCGTCTCGCTCGCGGCGCGGTATGCGTCGCAGCCGCCGGAGACGCAGCGCGACATCGTCGCGAAGGTCATCGAGCAGGACATGAAGCCGATGGAAGCCGCGCGGCAGGTCACGGCTGAGACCATCGAAGCCCGACGCATCGCGCAGCCGACCGGGCGTTACCGCGTGATCTATGCGGACCCGCCGTGGCAGTACGGCAACAGCATGCCGCCGGGTTCGATGGATGCGCGCGACCACTACCCGACGATGCCACTGGCGGACATCTGCGCGCTGCCGATTCGCCATCTCGCTGAGGACGACGCGGTCTTGTTCCTGTGGACGACATCGCCGTGCTTGGCGGACGCCCTTCAGGTCATCGCGGCATGGGGCTTCGCCTACAAGGCATCGTTCGTCTGGGACAAGATGAGGCCCAACCTCGGCCACTACAACGGCGTGCGCCACGAGTTCTTGCTCGTCGGCACACGCGGGAGTTGTCAGCCGGACGCGCGGACGCTCGTCGACTCCGTCATCGTCGAGGAACGGACCGCGCACAGCGTCAAGCCCGCCGTCTTCCGCGACATCATCGACGCGCTGTATCCGCATGGTGCGCGAGTCGAGTTGTTCGCGCGCGGCCGCGCTCCCGGCTGCACGGTGGGCATCGTGGGGACTGGAGGCGCATGAAGGCCACGCGATGGCGCACCCGGCACCCGCATCCGCGCTTCCTGCCAAGGTCGACGGACCTCGTCATCGCCGAACACGATTGCGAGTGGCAGGCGTGGACGCTCGGCTTCGGCGCAGCGGGGCGCAGAGGCGGTCGGCTTGACAGGCGGGTGTAGGATTCGGGATGTCGGTCGTGCTGGTAACACGAACCGACACCCCTGACCCGGCCGCAGGTTGACGCTGCGAACGGGCTGACGAATTCTCGCACGCGGTTCGACGTGCGAACAGCCCATTCCATCGGCACTGCGGCACTGCAACGGAGGCGACGATGGGAGTGGTGTTCCGACGGAAGTTCAAAGGCGCGGACGGGACGGTCCGCCAGTGCAAGACGTGGACCGCGCGGTTCTATCGCGGCGGCAAGCGCGTCGAAGTCTCGACCGACACGACGAAGAAGGGCGAGGCGGTCGCGTTGCTCAAGACCTTGGAAGGGAAGGTCGCCGGAGGGGCACCGGTCAGCGCGAGCGCGCATCGGCTGACGGTCGATGACGCGATGGGCGCGGTGTTCGCCGACTACCAGACGAACGGCAAGGCGACCGCCGACGACGTCGAGCGTCGGTGGACGATGTACCTGCAACCGGCCTTCGGTGGCCGCAAGGTGTCCAACATCACCACGGCGGACATCCGCGAGTACACGAAGACGCGGCTCGACGACGGGGCGAAGCCTGCGACGGTCAATCGCGAGTTGTCCGCGCTCCGGCGCGCGTTCTCGCTGGCCGTGAAGGACGGGCGGTCGCTGTATCGGCCCTACGTGCCGATGCTGCGCGAGGACAACATCCGGACCGGGTTCTTCGACCGCGCACAGGTCGATGCGGTGACGACGCACCTGCCGGAGCATCTGCGGCCGGTCATCACGTTCGCGTACCTCACGGGCTGGCGCGTGCCGAGCGAAGTGCTCACGCTGACGTGGGGACAGGTCGACCTCAAGGCCGGGACGGTGCGGCTGGAGCCGGGCACCACGAAGAACGACGCCGGGCGGACGTTCATCTTCGATGCGATGCCCGCGTTGAAGACCCTGCTCGTCGACCAGCGCGCCGTGACCGATGCCACGCAGAAGCGGCTCGGGCGCATCGTCCCGCACGTGTTCCATCACGAGGGCGAACCGATTCGGGACTTCCGATGGGCATGGGAGAAGGCGTGCAAGGCGGCAGGCTGCCCCGGACGGCTCGTGCATGACCTCCGGCGGACGGCGGTACGCAACCTCGTGCGCTCCGGCGTGAGCGAGCACACGGCGATGAAGCTCACGGGGCACAAGACGCGGTCGGTGTTCGACCGGTACGACATCGTGAGCGAAGCCGACCTGCGCGACGCCGGGCGCAAGCTGGCCGAGCACGCGGCGACGGGTACCGGACGGTAGCGCGATGGGCCGCTGTCACTGTCCCCATCGCTGTCCCCACACTGCCGGTATCGCTCGTGTTTCTCGTGTTCCTCGTGAGTGGCGAGTGGGCAGGTTCCGGGCGGAATCGTGAAATCCGGCCTGTTCTCGCCGAGTGCGCCGGAGCGGTGAACCCCCTTAAAATCCTCCGGGAGCATCCTCCCGTCCGGGTTCGATTCCCGGCTCCGGCACCAAGATATTGGGTCGGGTCCATTTTCGGTGGGGTCGGGTCTCATTTCACTGACCCCAAGGCCTCCCAGCCCCACACGCCAGCCGCCAGGTTCTCAGGTGGATCAGTTTTCCGAGCGGCGCGGCCGGCACTCGCCGCGCGAAGCTGGCAGAGGGCCGGCGAAGCGTGAGCGCCAGCCGAACATCCTGCGCCAGGCGAACACGAACCCTGGCACCACACGAAACCGGCCCCGGCTCGCGCCCGCGCACGGGTAGTGCGACAATCCCCCGCGGATTCATCGCCGGAGGACCGATGCGATTCATTTCCGTCACGCTGTGCGCCCTCGCGCTGGCCGCCGCACCCGCCGCGCACGCCGAGGAAGGCAAGTGGACCCCACAGCAGGTGCTGCAGCAGGGAGCGGCCTGGGTGAAGGCCCAGGGCTTCGATCTGCCGCTCGACCGCCTGTGGAACGAGCAGGCCGGCGGCGGGCTGCTGGCCAACGCCGTGCAACTGCCAGGCTGCTCGGGCAGCTTCATCTCCCCGGAAGGGCTGCTCATCACCAACCACCACTGCGTGGTCGGCGTCCTGCAGGAGCATTCGACGCCGCAGCAGAACATCGGCCGCGACGGATTCCTCGCGCGCACCCGCGCCGAGGAGAAGGCGTCGAAGACCTACCGCGTGCAGGTGCCGCGCGCCTTCCGCGACGTCACCGCACGGGTACTCGCCGCCGTGCCCCGCGACGCCACCGACCTGGCGCGCTTCAAGGCCGTCGAGGCGGCCGAGAAGGCCATCGTCGCCGAGTGCGAGAAGACGCCCGGCACGCGCTGCCAGTTCGCAGCCTTCGACGGCGGGCTCTTCTTCACGCTCACCGAGTTCGAGGAGATCCGTGACGTGCGGCTGGTGTACGCGCCGCCCGAGCAGGTGGGCAACTACGGCGGCGAGGTCGACAACTGGAGCTGGCCCCGCCACTCGGGCGACTTCTCGCTGCTGCGCGCCTACGTCAACGGCGAGCCCTACCGGCCCAGGTACTGGTTCCCCGTCTCGGCCGAGGGCGTGAAGCCGGGCGACGCGGTCGCCGTGCTCGGCTACCCGGGCCGCTCCTACCGCGCCTGGATCGGCGACGAGATGGCCGAGCGCGAGCAGCG
Source organism: Vicinamibacteraceae bacterium (assembly GCA_039812685.1). Classification (GTDB taxonomy): domain Bacteria; phylum Acidobacteriota; class Vicinamibacteria; order Vicinamibacterales; family JAFNAJ01; genus JBDIBB01. Next base: position 10,300 of record JBDIBB010000047.1, on the reverse strand, counting down.
CTGGTTCCCGGCCGTCAGCGACCTGAACGCCGGGTGGATCGCGATCCTCGAGGCGGCCGGCCGGAAATCGCCCGAGGCGGCCATCGCGGTGGAGGACGAGCTGCGCGGCCTGGAGAACACGCGCAAGAACGCCGACGGCCAGATCGCCGGCCTGCGCCGCGGGCACATCGTCGAGAAGCAGCGCGCGGCCGATGCGCGCGTGAAGGCGTGGGCCGCGACGGCACCCGGCGGGGCCGAGGCGCTCGAGGCCTACACGGGGCTGGTCAGGCTCAACGACGAGCGGCTCAGGACCTGGGATCACGACTTCCTGCTGGACCTGCTGGCGCGCGGACCGCGTGCGCTGCGCTGGCCGGTGCAGCTCGCCCGCCGCGCAACCGAGGGCGCGAAGCCGGACCTCGAACGCGAGCCGGGCTACATGGAGCGCGACCTGCCCCGCCTGCGCGACCAACTCGCGCGCGACCAGCAGCGCTACCTCGAGGACGCCGACAAGGCGCTGCTGCGCTCGTGGCTGAAGCGGGCGCTCGCGCTGCCGGCAGCGCAGCGCATCGAGGCCGTCGATCGGGCGTTTGCCGGGCTGGACGAAGCGGGCATCTCGCGCCGCGTCGATGCGCTCTACGCCGAGTCGAAGGTGTTCGACCTCGCGGCCCGGAGCGCGATGTTCGACGAGACGCCCGACGCGCTCCGCGCCCGGAAGGATCCCCTGCTGGACCTCGGCTTCGCGCTCGACGCCGAGCGGCTGGCGCTCAAGGAGCGCCGCGACGTGGCCGCCGGCGCCACCCTGCGGCTGCGGCCCGCGTGGCGGCGCGCCGTCATCGCCGAAGCGGGCCGGCCGGTGGCGCCCGATGCCAACAGCTCGCTGCGCGTCACCTTCGGCCGCGTCCAGGGATACGTTCCCCGCGAGGCGCTGACGGCCAGCCCGCAGACCACGCTGGCCGGCGTGATGGAGAAGCACACCGGCCAGGAGCCATTCGACGTGCCGGTCAAAGTGCGGGAGGCATTCACCGCCGGCCGCACGGGCCGCTGGGGCGTCGCCGCGCTGGGCGGCCAGGTCCCCGTCGACTTCCTGGCGACCTGCGACACCACCGGCGGCAACTCGGGCAGCCCGGTCATCGACGGCAGGGGGCGCCTGGTGGGCGTGAACTTCGACCGGGTGTGGGAGAACGTGGCGAACGACTTCGGCTACAACCCCGACATCGCCCGCAACGTGAGCGTCGACGTGCGCTACCTGCTGTGGATGCTCGATCAGGTGGAAGGGGCGGCGGACCTGCTGAAGGAACTCGGCATCAACTGACACGGGCGTGACTGCCCGGCGCCCGGCGCCGGCAGGGGAGACGGCGTCCGGGACGGACTCATCCCGCTCCCGGCGCCGCTCATCCCACGGCCTTGAGCCCCGCCACGCCCGCCACGATCAGCCCGAGGCACGCCACGCGGGCCGCCGTGACCGGCTCGCCGAGCCACAGCATGCCGATCGCGGCGGTGCCGGCCGCGCCGATGCCGGTCCACACGGCGTAGGCCGTCCCGATGGGCAACGACCGCGCCGCCAGCCCGAGCAGCAGCATGCTGAACGCCAGGCTGACGACCGTCCAGACGCTCGGCCACAGGCGGGTGAAGCCTTCACTGAGCTTGAGCCCGACGGCCCATCCCATCTCGAACACCGCCGCCAGCACCAGCCAGATCCACGCCATGCCTGTTCAACTCGCCAGAGGAGATCGCGGGGCGCCTGGACGCGTGCGCCCGGCAATCGATCCCGGCGCGTGCCGGCGTGCCGGCGGCACGGCAGGCCCGGGAGTGTGAGAAAGTACGTGCGCCGCCCCGGAGCGGGACCGGCACGAGGAGGACTGGATGTTCAAGGAATTCCGTGAGTTCGCGATGAAGGGCAGCGTCGTCGATCTGGCCGTCGGCGTGATCATCGGCGCGGCCTTCGGCACGATCGTCACCTCGCTGGTCAACGACGTGCTCATGCCGCCGATCGGGCTGCTGCTGGGCGGCATCGACTTCTCGAGCCTGATGCTCGTGCTGCAGGACGGCGATCCCGCCGGGCCGTACGCCACGCCGGCGCTCGCGAAGGCCGCCAAGGCGGTGACCATCAACTACGGCGCCTTCCTCAACACGATCGTCTCGTTCCTCATCGTCGCCTTCGCGCTGTTCGCCGTCATCAAGGGCATGAACACGCTGCGCCGCGAACAGGCCGCCGCGCCGGCCGCCCCGCCCGAGCCCACGCCGACCGAGAAGCTGCTGGCCGAAATCCGCGACGTGCTCAAGGCGAAGTAAGGACCGTCGCCTCGACCGGGGACGGCCGGTTGCGCCGGCCGCCCCACCTTCCCGGAGTCGCGAACCTCGAGCCCCAACCTCCGACCCGCAGGCCTACTTCTTCGTCCACTCCGCCAGCCAGGCCAGCACCGTGTCGTGCCACAGCAGGCTGTTGGCCGGCTTCAGCACCCAGTGGTTCTCGTCGGGGAAGAACAGGAACCGGCTCGGGATGCCCCGCCGCTGCAGCGCCGTGAAGGTCGCGACGCCCTCGGAGTAGACGACACGGTAGTCGCGTCCGCCGTGGATGACGAGCATCGGTGTCTTCCACTTCCCGACGTGATCGATGGGATTGTGTTTCGCATAGCCCGCGGGGTTCTCCCACGGCGTGCCGCCGTGTTCCCACTCGGGGAACCACAACTCCTCGGTGGCGTAGTAGGCGAAGCGCTCGTCCAGGTTGCCGTCGTGGTTGACGAGGCACCGGAACCGATCGGGCCAGTTGCCGGCGATCCAGTTGATCATGAACCCGCCGTACGAGGCGCCGAGCGCGCAGGCGTTGGCCCCATCGAGGAACGGGTACTTCGCGATGGCCGCCTCGAGTCCGTTCTGCAGGTCGACGAGCGGCTTGCCGCCCCAGTCGCCGTTGATCGCGTCGGTGAACGCCTGGCCGTAGCCGACCGACCCGTGGAAGTCGATCATCACCGCCGCGTAGCCGGCCGCGGCGTAGATCTGCGGGTTCCACCGGTAGTGGAAGTTGTTGCTGAAGGAGCCTTGCGGCCCGCCGTGGATGAGGAACGCGATCGGGTACTTCCTCGCCGGATCGAAATCGACCGGCTTCACCAGCCATCCGTAGACCGTGTCCTCGCCCGCGCCCTTGAAGGTGAACTGCTCGGCGTCGCCCAGCTTCACCTGCGCCAACCGCGGCGCGTTGACCGCCGTGATCGCCTTCAGGCGGGAACCGTCGGCCGCCACGCCGTAGAGCTCGGCCGGCGCCTTCAGCTGATCGAGCAGGAAGACGATCCGGTTGCCGGCCACGGCCGGGGCGCCGATGTGGCCGTCCTTCACCAGCGTCCGCACCTCGCCGCTGGCCGTGTCGATGGCAAACAGCGACTTCTGCCCGAGGTCGTCCGCCGTCGTGTAGATCGTCCGGCCGTCCCTGGACCACACCAGCTCGTTCGGCGAGCGATCCCACCGCTCGGCGAGGACGCGTTCGGGGCCGTCGGGCCAGCCGCGCAGGACGATGTGGAAGCGGTCGGCTTCGTAGCCGGGCCGTGACATCGCGCGGTAGGCGAGCGTCCGGCCGTCGGGCGAGAAGGAGGGCCCGGTGTCCCACGCCTTGTTGGCGGCCGTCAGGTTGCGCGGCGCCGCGCTGCCGTCGGCTGGCACGACGTAGAGGTCGAAGTTCGTCGACCACGGTTCCTCGCGGCCGGCCACGCGCATCGAGAACACCACCCCGCGCCCATCGGGCGTGAAGGCGAACTCGTCGGCACCGCCGAAGGGCTTGCCTGGCGCATCGCCGTCCATGCCCTTCGTCACGTCGACCGGCGTCCCGCCGGCAACGGGTATCACGAACAGGTGCGAGCGCCGCCCATCGCTCCACGTGTCCCAGTGCCGCACGAACAGGCGGTCGTAGATCTGGCCGGTGGCCTTCGACTTCTCCTTCTCCTCGAGCCGCTGCTTCGTGCACTCGAGCGTGGCGCAGTCGACGAACACGTCGAGGGCCACGATCAGTCGCGTGCCGTCAGGCGAGAGCGCGAACGCGTTCACGTCGAGCGGCAGCGATGTCACCTGTGTCTGGGCGCCGCTGGCGAGATCCAGTCGCCAGACCTGCGATGATCCCGATCGCGATGATGAGAAGAACACCGCCGTGCCGTCCGGATGCCACACCGGGCTGCTGTCGCTCGCGGGATCGGTGGTGAGCTGGCGCAGGCCGCTGCCGTCGGTCTTCACGAGCCAGAGGTCGCTGCGGCGCCGGTTGGCGTCGAGATCAAGCGAACTCTGCGTGAAGACGATGGTCGTGCCGTCGGGCGACACGACCGGTTCCGAGAGCCGGTCCATGGCGATGAGGTCGCCGGCGGTGAAGGGATGCGGCTGGGCCGCTGCGGGATCCGGCATGAGCATGCTGAACGCGAACAGGCAGAAGACGAGAGGAAGGGCTCGTCGCATGAGGAAGACTCCTTCGGCCGGGATCGGCCGCCCGACGATCCTCCGCCGAATGGTGCCGTGGCTGCAACTGGTGCCGAAGCCGGCGAGCCGGCCGGCGCCCGGCGCGTGAGGCGCGGCCGGTCTGGCGCGGGCGCGCGTGGTAGCATCGCGCCCCCGGAGACCCCGATGGCAGACGCCGACCTCCTCGTTCCCGCCCCGCGGCGACCACCATGGGCGCGGCGGATCCTGAGGGCGTCCGGCTGGTGTCTGCTGATCGTGGCGCTGCTGGCCGGTGCCGGACTCGTGGCGGCGCGGATCGCGCTCGGGCTCAGTCTTCCGCAACTCGACGGCACGCGGAGCATCGAGGGTCTCTCGGCGCCAGTCACCATTGCGCGCGACGCGCGGGGCGTGCCCGCCATCGAGGGCGCCACGCGGGAAGACGTCGCCGCAGCGCTCGGTTTCGTCCACGCCCAGGATCGCTTCTTCCAGATGGACCTCGCGCGGCGCCGCTCCGCCGGAGAGCTCTCCGCGCTGGTGGGCGCCTCGGCGCTGCGGCTCGACCGGCAGACCCGCGTGCTGGGCCTGCGCGGCCGCGCGCGCGAGGCGGTCGCCGCCGCGGCGCCAGGCGACCGCGCGCTGCTCATGGCCTACACGACAGGCGTCAACGCGGGGCTGTCGGCGCTGCGCGCCCGGCCGTTCGAATACCTGCTGCTGCGAGCCGCACCGGAGCCGTGGCTGGTCGAGGACTGTGCGCTCGTGCTCGGCGCGATGTACCTCCAGCTGCAGGACGCCTTCGGCGTGCGCGAGCGGCGCGTGTCGCTCGTCCACGAGTTGCTGCCGCCGGAGATGGCCGGGTTCCTGACGACACCCGAGAGCGAGTGGGCGACACCGCTCGCCGGCGAACCCGGCCGCGGCCTGACGGTGCCGGGTCCCGATGTGATGGACGTGCGCACACGCCCCGGGGCGGCGCGCGCGAGGCAACCGGGAGGCGCGGCCCCGGCGCTGGCCATGTCGGGCGGTTCACGGGATCGGCCCGGCGATGCGTGGCCCGGATGGCCGACCGCCGCACTTCTCGATCCCGCCGCCGACGTGTTCCCCGGCAGCAACAACTGGGCAGTGGCGGGGACGCTCACCGCCGACGGCGGTGCCCTGCTCGCCAACGACATGCACCTGGGGTTGTCCGTGCCGCTCACCTGGTACCAGGCGTCGATGGCATGGCGCGACGGGGGCGGCCGCCGCGTGGTGGGTGCGACGCTGCCGGGCGTGCCGTCGCTGGTCGTGGGCACCAATGGCGACATCGCGTGGGGCTTCACCAACACCACCGCCGACTGGACCGACCTGGTGCGGCTGGAAATCGATCCCGCCGATCCCACGCGCTACCGCACGCCCGATGGCTGGCGCGCCTTCGCCACGCGCGTCGAGGAGGTGCGCGTGGCGCACGCCGCATCCGAGCGCATCGAGGTGCGCGAGACCCTCTGGGGCCCGGTCGGCGAGCCCGATGCGCGCGGGCGCCTGCACGCCATCGCGTGGGTGGCGCTCAGGCCGGGCGGCCTCACCCTGAGCGCCGCTGCGATGGAGCGTGCCGCCACGATCGAGGTGGCGTTGACGATCGGCGCGACGATCGGCATGCCGGCGCAGAACCTGGTGGTGGCTGCGCGTGACGGCCGCATCGGCTGGAGCATCGCCGGCCGCATCCCGCGACGCATCGGGTTCGATGGCCGGCTCAGCTCGTCATGGGCCGATGGATCGCGGGGCTGGGACGGATGGGTCGCTGCCGACGAGTACCCGCGGCTGATCGCGCCGGCCTCCGGCCGCATCTCGACGGCCAACAACCGGCTCGTCGAGGGCGCGGCGCTCGCCCTGCTCGGTGACGGCGGCTACGACCCCGGCGCGCGGATGCGCCAGATTCACGACGCGCTCGCGGCGATCGATCGTGCCACGCCGCGCGACATGCTGCGCGTGCAACTCGACGATCGGGCGCTGTTCCTGGATCGCTGGCGGACGCTGCTGCTGGACACGCTCTCGCCCGGTGCGGTGACGGGTTCGGGCACCCGCCAGGAGTTGCTGCGCGTCGTTCGCGACACGTGGACAGGACGCGCCGATCCCGCGTCGGCCGCCTATCGCCTGGTGCGCGAGTTCCGCCTGCAGGCGGGCGAGCTCGCGTTCGCGCCGCTGTTCGCGGCGGTACGCGAGGCGGATCCCTCGATCCCGGCCGCTGCCGCGCGCGGCGGCGAGGGCGCGTTGTGGGCGCTGGTGTCCAGGCGTCCCACGCACCTGCTGTCGCCGGAATACGCCTCCTGGGACGCCCTGCTGCTGGACGCCTCAGACCGCACGGCGGCGCGCGCGATCGAGGCGAGCGGCTCGCTGGCCGCGCACACCTGGGGGCGGTTCAACGCCGTGCCGATCCGACACCCGCTGTCGCGCGCGATCCCGTGGCTCGGAGGGTGGCTCGACCTGGCCGCCATGCCGCTGCCCGGCGACTCGAACATGCCCCGCGTGCAGGTGCAGGATTTCGGGGCGTCGCAGCGGATGGCGGTGTCGCCCGGCCGCGAGGCCGGCGGCTACTTCCACATGCCCGGCGGACAGAGCGGGCACCCGCTGTCGCCGCACTATCGCGACATGCACCCCGCGTGGGTGAACGGCGATCCGGTGCCGCTGCTGCCCGGCCCCGCCGTGCACACGCTGACGTTGCAACCGTGATCGCCGGACGGCGCCGTCATCGCTCGCCGGTGGCCGCGCGCACGGCCGCAACGAACGTCGCCGCCTCGAAGATCCGGTGCTGTCCGGCCGGCACCGACGGCTGCGCCGACAGCCGCAGCCGTCGATCGAGCTTGGGCATGTCCGCGGCGGAGACGATGATGTCGACGTCGGGCGGCGCCTGGCGCATCCCCAGCACCTCGTCGGGGCGCAGTTCGCGCACGCGCGTGCGGGTCAGGCTGGCGCGCAGCGGCGGATCGAGGTAGTAGATGAACGATCCCACGCGCTGCGCGTAGAACCACAGCTGCGCGGGCAGCCGGCCCGCCTGGTTGTAGTGCCGGGCGAGCGCGCGCGCGGAGAACGCCGGCGCGATCGCCGGCAGCAGGATCAGCAGGGCCACCAGGGCCGTCACCACCCAGCTCGTGGCGATGGCCGTCAGGGCCTGGGCGCGGCCGCGCGTCAGGCCCACGACGGTCGCGGCCAGCCACCCCAGGCTCGCGACGGCCATGGCTGTCCAGGCGATGAACCCCATGGCGATTCCGGCCTCGCGCGCCACGATGGCCGCCGCGCCCGGCAGGATCGCCGCCAGCGGCAGCAACGCCAGCAGGTGCAGCGCGCGCCAGGCGGGCCGTCGCGCGCCGCCAGCCTCCACGGCATCCTCGCGCAGGGCGCGATCCCAGGCCGCGGCGGCAAGCAGCGCCACCGCGGGAAACGCCGGCAGCAGGTAGGTGAGCAGCTTCGATCCGGCGAGGCTCAGGAACAGGACGTCGACGACGAGCCACGTCCAGGCCAGCAGCAGCGCGGGCGCACGATCGCGCACCAGCGGGCGCAGCGTCGCCAGCGCGTAGGGCAGCCATGGCAGCCCGCCGCCGACGAGCACCGGCAGGTAGTACCACCAGGCCCGCGACCCGTGCAGTTGCGTCGAGGTGGCGTAGCCCATCAGGTGCCGCTCGACGAAGTAGTAGTGCAGGTAGCCCGGGTTGGCGGCCTCCATCGCCGAGTACCACGGCCATGCGACGAGGCCCGCCACGGCCAGCGACAGCGCGCCGGCCGCCATCAGGCGCAGCGTGAGCCGCCTCGAGAGCAGCGTCCACACGAAGAACGGCAGGCCGACCAGCACGACGCCGGTCAGCGCCTTCGTCAGCGTCGCGAGGCCCAGCCAGAGTCCCGCCAGCGCGCCGTACCGGGCGGCGCCGGCCGGCGTGCGCGCGGCCGACGCGTCCCACAGCGCCAGCATGGCCAACGCAGTCCACGGCACCAGCGCCACGTCGTGCACCGCGCCCTGGGTGAGCGCCATGGGCAGCAGCAGGGTGGCGTAGGCGAGGAAGCCGAGCAGCCCCGCGCGGCGCCCGAACCAGCGCGCCGCGATCAGGGCCGTCGCCAGTGCGCCGAGCGCGCCGAAGGCCAGCCCCGGCAGCTTCACCGCGAACTCCCCGTCCGGGAACGCCGCGATGGAGGCCGCCAGGGCCCAGAAGAACAGGATGGGCTTGTCGAGGAACGGCTCGCCGAGCAGCCGCGGGGTGATCCAGTCGCCGCGCTCGACCATCTCCTGCGCGATGGCGGCGTGCAGCCCCTCGTCGGGGTCGAGCAGCGGCGTGCCCATCAACAGCGGGAGGACGAACAGCACCGCGGCGAGCGCGCCCGTCGCGAGGACGAGCGGCCGCCGCGGAAGGTTCGTGATGGCTGGCGCCCTCTCCACCGGAAGATCCTTACGACACCAGCACGATCTTGCCGTGCGCTCCCGGCGCCATCACCTGCGCGTGGGCCTGGGCCGCGTCCGCCAGCGGGAGTTCGCGACCGACCACGGGCCGCAGGACGCCGCCCTCGAGCGCGGCGCCCACCCAGGCGTGCGCCGACGCGAGTTCTTCGGGGGCGGCGTTCCACAGCGTCGTCCCGATGATCGTCGCCTCCCTGGCCATGGCCGATCGCGGGTTGAACTCCAGCGTGCCGCGGTTGCCCACCACCACGACGCGGCCGCGCATCGCGAGCAGGTGCAGATCGCGCTCGAGGTTCACGTTCGCCAGCATCTCCACGACGACGTCGAACCCGCCGGCGAAGGCTGCGAGCTGGTCGAGGTATCCCGGCGCCGTGTGGTCGGCCGCCAGGTGCGCGCCCTCGCTCCGCACCAGTTCGAGGCCGGCTTCGGTGCCTGCCGTGCCGGCCACGCGCGCGCCGTGCGCGCGGGCCATCTGCACCGCGGCCGTGCCCACCCCTCCGCTCGCCCCGTGGATCAGCACGCGTTCGCCCGGTTTCAGGCCGGCACACTGGAAGAGGGCACGATACGCCGTGATGCAGGGCACCCCAACCGCGGCACCCGCCGCGAAGGTCACCGGCGCCGGCAACGGGAACACGGCGGTGGCGTCGCACACGACGTGCTCGGCGTAGGTGCCCGTGTGCGGGGTGAGCAGCGCCGCGACGTAGACGCGGTCGCCAGGCGTCAGTCCGCGCACGTCGCCGCTGACGGCATCGATCACGCCGGCACCGTCGGTGCCGGGCGTGAAGGGCAGCGGCGGCGTGCGGGCGTAGGTCCCCGCGCGGATGTAGGTGTCGACCGGGTTCACGCCGGCCGCGTGCAGCCGCACGCGCACCTGTCCGGGGCCTGGTCCGGGCACTGGAACGTCGGCGAGCGTCAGTTGTTCAGGGCCGCCGAAGGCTTCCACTCGAATCGCGCGCATCGTGGTCCTCCCGTGTCCGCCGCGCGTGCGGGCGGAGCGTCAATCATACGGTGGCCTCGGGCTGACCTGGCGATTCGGCACGGGGAGGCGCGGTGGTCCCCACCGGCAGGCCGCGACGGCCGGGCAGCACGATCTCCAGCGTCGTGCCGCGCTCGCCGGACGCCGTCACGCGGATCGACCCGTCGTAGAGCCTCACGATGCCGCGGCAGATCGCCAGGCCCAGTCCCATGCCGCCGGTGCGGCGCGACCGCGACGCGTCGAGGCGGCGGAAGCGCTCGAAGATGCGTTCCCAGTCCTCCCTGGGTATGGCCGGGCCGGTGTTGGTCACGCGCGTGACGATGCGGTCGGTGGCCCAGGCGCCGGTATCGGCCTCGACGCAGGCGACGTCGACGCTGATGCTGCCGCCGTCGCGGTTGTACTGCAGGGCGTTGCGCAGCAGGTTGTCGAACACGCGCGCGTAGAGCCGGCCGTCGCCGTAGATCACAGCGTCCATGCAGCCGGAGGTGACGCAGGCGATGCGGCGGGCGGCGGCCACG
>JBDIBB010000046.1:0-30562 GCA_039812685.1 Vicinamibacteraceae bacterium | reverse complement strand
ATCCGGGCCCGTTCCCGGGCCCAACGGAGCAACTCCGGCCTGACCGGCACTCGCATGGGCTGATGGTAACGCAGGGACCGACGTCCGGGACCGACAGAACCCTCCGGTCCGTGTCGTTCGGTGTGCGCGGCCAGCGTCTGTAAGTTTCTCGACGGAATCGGCGTCTATGTAGACGAGGGGCGCGTCTCGGTCCAGCCGGGCGCGTCCCGGGTCGGCGCGTTCGCGTCCCCGAGGGACACGCCGCCGCCCCCTGGCAACCCAGCAGCGCCTGCGTTACTTCACCTCCAGCCAGGCCACAGGTCCGCGGCCCGCCCTCAGGCAACGCCTTCCGAGTGCGCCATGCCCCGTCCTCCGGCGCTCGGGCCGGGGGACGGGCCTGCAGGGCGCTCGACGTGCCGCGGCATCGAGCGACGCCCGAGCGGACAGGTCCTGTCCGCGCCTGACGTGGAGAACGAGCCATGCACGAGCGAGAACCTGAAGGGCGCCAAGGTGCTGCGGTGGGGCTGGTGACCGGACCTCGGGACGATGGCGACCCCGTACCCCGTCGGCTCCTGACCACATTCGACGTGGCCGCGCTCGTCGGCTGCCACGAGGAGACCGTCAGGCGTGCGTACCTGTGTGGCGAGCTTCGCCGGCTCAGATTCGGGGTTCGGAGTTGCCGATTGCTCGCCGACGGCGTCGACATCCGGATCATCCAGTTGATGCTCAGCCACGCCAGCGTCAAGCAGACCCAGCGGTACCTCAACATCACCGACGAGGAACTGCGGCGCGCGATGACGGGCGTCTGGGAGCGTCGCCGCCAGCTTCGTCTGTCGGCATCGTCGGGCCGTCCTGGCGCCGACGACCTGAAGGCCTCGGGCCAGTAGCCGCGGCTCGAACCGATCGTCTGCCGTTTGTCAGTCGGCGACGAATCGGACCAACGCGAGGCTGGCGCTGAGGGGATGGGCAGGGAGCCGCGACGGCAAGCCAAGCCGAAGCAACGCAGAGAGATGCAGGCGTTGCGAAGGCTGGCGCGCCCGGAGGGATTCGAACCCCCGACCCTCGGCTTAGAAGGCCGACGCTCTATCCAGCTGAGCTACGGGCGCGCGCGGGTGTCTCCGACAGGCCGGCGGACGCCGGCCGGGTGTCGCCGGCGGCAGCCACCGCTGCCGCCTCGAGTGCCGTCGTGGCCATGCCACCGGTCTCACGATACACCAGCGCGATGCCGCGGTGGCGCCTGGCGGAAGGAGGTGGGCGGAACCGGGTCGGGTCTGGCCGGACCCGACGCCCCACCCTGACGGCAGGGGAACGTGCCTGACGAGTCTCGACAACTCCGCCCGCCCGTCCGTCTGTCCCACCCGTCCGTCCCGCCCGTCCGTCTTGACCTGAGCCGGGACTCGGCGTAGCGTGTGCCCAGCAACGGTGTGACTCCATGGCCGCGGGGCATCATCGCCCCCCCCTCCCGCGGTCCGGGCAAGACGCTTCGCAGGGAACTGGCGCGGCACGGCGCGCTCAGGCGCGAAGTCCCGCCGCTCGATCGTTGAACCCTTCGTCTGTGGGCTTGGTGCGCGCATCCACCCATCGTGGCCGCGGCCACGCGGATGCGCATGGGAGAGAGCCTGATCGCAGGCTTCGAGGAGGGGAACATGGGTAAGTGGTCGAGAGCAGTCTTCGTGTCTCTGGCCGTGCTGCTGGTGGGAACGTTCTCCGCTCCAGCCGCCCTCGCGCAGGGCGGCGCCACGTCCACCATCACCGGCATCGTCGTCGACACGTCGGGCGCCCGCGTGCCGGGCGCCGACATCGAGGCCAAGAACGTCGATACGGGCCTGGCACTCGCGGCCGTGAGCGGTTCCGATGGCGGCTTCGTCATCCCGGCGGTGCCACCCGGCACCTACACCATCACGGTCACGCTGGTCGGCTTCAAGACGGTGGTCCTCACGGGCGTCGCCGCCAACGTCGCCCAGACGGCTTCCGTGAAGGCGACGCTCGAACTCGGCGCGCTCGAGGAAACCGTGCAGGTGACGGGCGCATCCGAGATCGTCCAGACACAAACCACCGCCGTCGCCGCCACCCTCTCGCAGAGCCAGATTGCGACGCTCCCGGTGGTGGGCCGCGGTGCGTTCGACCTGGTGGGCTTCCTGCCGGGCGTGCAGACGACCACGGGCAGCCTGCGCGACGGCACGATCAACGGGCTGCCGCAGAGCGCGGTGAACATCACGCTCGACGGCATGAACATCCAGGACAACTACGCCAAGTCGTGGGACGGGATGTTCACGCGCGTCAGCCCGCGGCTGGACGCGGTGGAGGAGGTGACGGTGTCGACGGCCGCCTCGGGCGCCGACATGGGCGGCCAGGGCGCGGCACAGGTGCGCTTCGTCACCCGGTCCGGCACCAACCAGTTCAAGGGGAGCAGCTACTTCTACTGGCGGCGGGGCTGGATGAACTCCAACACGTGGTTCAACCTGAACCGCAACGTCGATCCGGTCACCGGCAAGCCGAACCCGACGCCCTACCTCTTCCAGAACCAGCCCGGCGGCCGTCTCGGCGGTCCGATTCTCAAGAACCGCGCCTTCTTCTTCGTGAACTACGAGTGGATCAGTTCACCGGGCAGCCGCACCGACACGCGCATCATCATGAGTCCGAACGCCGAGCGCGGCCTCTTCCAGTACGCCGGCGGCACGGTGGACCTGATGGCGCTGGCGGCCGCCAACGGCCAGGTCGCCCGCATCGACCCCCTCATCGCGAAGACGCTGGCGGCGGTGCGCGCCTCCACGTCGCAGGGCACCGTCACCACGACGCTGGATCCGCTGACGCAGTCCTTCGCGTGGTCTCAGAACACCGAGAGCGAGACGAAATACCCGACGGTCCGGCTCGACTACAACGTCACGAGCCGGCACACGCTGACGGCCTCGGGCACCTACAACCACCTGGTGTCCGATCCTGACACGACCAACAGCATGCAGCCCATCTTCCCGGGGTTCCCGGTGCGCGGGCTCCAGGACTCGAAGCGCTACACCTGGCAGGTCTCGTTCCGCTCGACGCTCACCTCGTCGATGATCAACGAGTTCCGTCTCGGCGCGACGGGCGGCGCGACCTACTTCTACCCGAACCTCGCGAAGGAGATGTTCACCGACTACAACGGCTACGCCCTCGACTGGGACGTGTTCAAGGGCATCAGCAACTCGTTCCCGGGAACCGGGCAGAACAGCGCCCGCGAAGGCTCGACCCGCGTGATCGAGGACACGCTGAACTGGATCAAGGGCCGTCACAGCCTGAGCATCGGCGGGTCGGTGACGCGCGGCGACGTGTGGTTGAGGAACCAGCGGCTGGTGCCGACGATGGAGCTGGGCATGGCCACCGGCGATCCGGCTGACGTCATGTTCAACACCACGAACTTCCCCGGCGCGAGCGCCACCGACCTCACCAACGCGCGGAACCTCTACGCGGTGCTCTCCGGCCGGCTCGTCCAGATGCTCTACGACGCGCGCGTGGGCACCGACGGCAAGACCTACAACATCCTGGGACAGAGCCTGCAGGAAGGCCGGATGTGGCAGATGGGGTTCTTCGTGCAGGACGGCTGGCGCATGCGGCCGAACTTCACGGTGAACGCGGGGCTGCGCTACGAGATCCAGCTACCGTTCTACGCGCTGAACAACAGCTACTCGGCGGCGACGATGGAGGACATCTTCGGCCCCACCGGGATGGGCAGCGGCCTGTCGGTCGGGTCACCGGTGTCGGGGCTGGGCAACCTGTTCAAGCCCGGCACGCTCCAGGGCTCGCCGACGATGTACGAGATGCTGACGAAGGACACGAAGGCGTATCGCACCGACAAGAACAACTTCGCGCCCAGCATCGGCGCCGCGTGGACCGTCGGCTCTGAGAAGGGGTGGCTGCACACCCTGCTCGGTTCGCCCGGTGACAGCGTGATCCGCGGCGGGTTCAACATCGCCTTCCAGCGCGGCGGCATGAGCGACATGACGGAGACCTACGGCGACAACCCGGGCATCCTGATCAGCGCGGCGCGCACCCAGGCCAACGGGAACCTCGGGGCCCTCCCGGTGCTGCTGTCGGGCGGCGACGTCGGGCCGCCGAACATCCCGCTCGAGCGCATCTACCCGATGGCGGTCCCGGCCCGGACGTCCAACGTGCGGGTGTTCGACCCCGATCTGAAGCTGCCCTACGCCATGTCGGGCACGGTCGGCATTCAGCGCGCCATCGGGCGCAACATGTCGATCGAAGCGCGCTTCGTCCACACGACGAGCCACGGCACCTGGACGCTGCGCAACACCTCGGGCGCGCTGAACTACAACGAGCTGAACATCGTCGAGAACGGGTTCATCAACGAGTTCCGGGTGGCACAGGCGAACCTGCTGGCCAACCTCGCCGCCGGCCGCGGCAGCACCTTCGCCTACACCGGCGTCCCGGGCACCAGCCCGCTGCCGATTTACCTCGCGAACCTCAACGGGTCGCCCGCCGCGGGCAATCCCGCCGCCTACACGGGAACGGGCTGGACCAACGCCACGCTGGTCAGCGCTCTCTACGCCCTGAGCCCGAACCCGTTTGCGGCGGCCAACACGATAGCCGCCAACGCCACCTACTTCAACAACATGGTGAGGGCCGGGTTGCCGGTGAACTTCTGGCGCGTCAACCCCTACGTGAACAACGCCACCGTGGTGACCAACGGCGGCGACACGCGCTACGACGCCCTGCAGTTGATCGTGAACCGGCGCTACGTGAACGGGCTGCAGGTGCAGGCGAACTACACCCTCGGCAAGGGATACCAGGACGATTTCTACTCGTTCCGCGTGCCCTACAAGGAGCGGGAGCAGACCTACTCGAACGGCTCGGCCAGCCTCGGCGCGGTGCGTCACGCCTTCGCGCTGAACTGGCTCTACGACCTGCCCTTCGGGCAGGGCCGGCGGTTCGGCTCGGGCGCCAGCGGCATGCTGAATCGCCTGATCGGCGACTGGAGCATCATGGGCACCACGCGGTGGCAGAGCGGCCGCATGGTCGACTACGGCAACGTGCGGCTGGTGGGCATGTCGCTGAGCGACCTCCGCGCCATGCACAAGCTGCGCAAGACGCCGGACCCGAACAACCGCTACCGCACGCTCGTGTGGATGCTGCCCGAGGAGGTCATCGAGAACACGATCCGCGCCTTCAGCGTGTCGGCCACCGGCTACACGCAGGGCGCGCCCAGCGGCAAGTACTTCGCCCCGGCCAACGGTCCCGACTGCCTCGAGTCGGCGCTCGGCATCTACGGCAACACCAACCCGCAGTACGGCTACGGCGCCTGCGGCATGGGCAGCATCGTCGTCACGGGGCCGATGGTGTTCAGGACCGACATCACCATCGGCAAGCGTTTCAAGACGATGGGTCCGGTGACCGGCGAGTTCCAGTTGATGATCTTCAACCTGTTCAACAACACGAACTTCAACCCGGTCGGCGGCACCGCTGCGCCGTCCTACGTTGGAGCCGTGAAGGACAGCTTCCAGGTGACGACGGCCACGGACCAGGCACGCACGATGCAGATGGCCGTGCGCCTCAGCTTCTGACGTGCGTCTGGCGGGGGCGGCGCGCGGCGCCGCCCCCGTCGATCCGGCCACCCTACAGTGTCGCCTCGAGCCGCTCGCAGACCGTGCGCAGCACCTTGATGCGCGCGTGGTGCTTGTTGTCGGCCTCCACCAGCGTCCACGGCGCCATGCGCGTGCTGGTGCGCTCGATCATCTCGTTGACCGCCGTCTCGTACTGCGCCCACTTCTCGCGGTTGCGCCAGTCCTCGGGCGTGATCTTCCAGCGCTTCCACCGCACGCGCTCGCGCTCGCTGAACCGCCGCAGCTGCTCCTCCGGCGTCACGTGCAGCCAGAACTTCACCAGCAGGATGCCGTGTGCAACGAGTTGGTCCTCGAACTGGTTGATCTCGGCGTAGGCGCGCATCCACTCGCGCTCGGTGGCGAAGCCCTCGATGCGCTCGACCAGCACGCGCCCGTACCAGCTGCGGTCGTAGATCGTCACGCGGCCCGCCCGTGAGAGGTGGCGCCAGAACCGCCACAGGTAGTGGTGGGCCCGCTCCTCGTCGGTCGGCGCCGCGATGGGGATCACCTGGTAATCGCGCGCGTCGAGCGCCCCGGTCACGCGACGAATGGCGCCGCCCTTGCCCGCGGCATCCCATCCTTCGAACACGAGGACCGTCGAGACGCCGCCGAGGGCGGCGCGCTGCTGCAGCCGGTTCAGCCGCCCCTGGAGGCGTTCGATCTGCTCGGCCGCGTCGGTCTTCCGCACCTTCAGCGTCATGTCGAGGTGCCCCAGGATCGTGTCCGACGAGGGCACCTGCTGCGCGTGCCTGACGGCCAGGCTCGTCGATACGGCGGCCACGCTCTTCCGGGGCCGTGGCGCCCGATCGAGCCGCTGGCGGATCGCGTCCCGGATCGCCGTGCCGACCGTCAGGCTGCGGTAGGCGGGATCGGCGCCTTCCACGATGAGCCATGGCGCCTCGGCGCGCGAGGTGTGGCGGATGGCGTGCTCGGCGGCATCGATGAAGCGGTCGTACATCCGCCAGTGCTTCCACTCGAGCCTGGTCACCCGCCAGCGCGTGAGCGGATCGGCCTGCAGCTTGCGCAGCCGCCGCTCCTGCCGCTTGCGATCGAGGTGCATCCAGAACTTCAGGATGAGCGCCCCGTCGTCGGCGAGCGTCCGCTCGAATTCGACGATGCGGTTGAGCCGCTCGTCGAAGCCGGGCGTGCCGATGCGGCGATAGACGCGGTCGAGCACCGGACGGGAGTACCAGCTGCTCAGGTAGAAGCCGATGCGGCCGCGCGGGGGCAGGTTCAGCCAGTAGCGCCAGTACTCCGGGCGCTGCTGCTCCTCCTCGGACGGATCGCCGAAGGCGCGCGTGACCAGCCAGCGCGGGTCGAGCCACGCGTTCAGCAGGTTGACGGTTTCCCCCTTGCCGGCGCCGTCCACGCCGGCAAACAGGACGATGACGGGAAACGGCGCCGCCCGCAGGCGCTGCTGCGCGTCCAGCAACTGTGCGCGCAGCCGGGGCTCGCGCCGCTTGTAATCGTCCCGGGACACCGCCCGGCCCAGTTCGGCCGCCTCGAACATGCCGCACCCCCACGCGCAGCGCATTGTAGCGAGGGAACGCTTGTGCGACGCCACCCTTCCTCACGTGCGGCCCTCGCGTAAGGCGTCTCGAACGCCCTGCCGATTCAAGCCGGCCGCGCCGGAGTCGATACCCAGTTCGAGCGGATCCGTCTCAGTGTCCTCGACCCCTGCCCGCCCACTCGCCGGTTCCTCGCTGCTCCTTGTCGGGGCTGACACCGCGGATCCGCCCGACACGACGACCGGCGGGGATGCGGTGCCGGCGGGGTTCTCGCTCGACGATCTGCCGCTGCCTGCCGTCTGGTGCGGGAGGCAGGGTCTGGTCCTGGCAGCCAACGGGCGGGCGCGGTCGGGGCTGCCAGCCTGGATGCACGCCCGGATTGCCGGGCTGGTCCCGCTGGTGGTCCCCGATCGTCTCGATCTCGCGCAGCGGGCGCTGCTCGCCAGGGAAGGCCGCGTGACGGTCGATCTCAACGCGCCGCGCGGCCACGTGCGCGCGCCGGGTGTCAGGCTCTGCATCGCCAGCCCGCACGGGTCGGCCGGGTTCCTCGTCATCCTCGAGGTGCCGCAGGGCACGGATCCCGCCGCCAGGGCTGGTTTGCCGGGCCCGTCTCACAGGCTGCTCGACGAGCCGGACTTCCAGCGCACGCTGGAGGCCGCGGACCTTGGCAGCTGGGAGTGGCACGCGCCCAGCGGCCGGCTCCGCATCAGTCGGAGCACGGCACGGTTGCTGGGATACGGTTTCGAGGATCTGCCAGTGACCCACGCGGTGTGGCGGGCCCTGCTCGTGGATCCGGCCGATGGCCCGCGCACCGATGACACCCTGCGTGAATACCTGCGCGGTCGAACCAGCGTGTTCAGCATCGAGCATCGCCTCCGGGCGCGCTCGGGCGGGACAGTGTGGCTGAAGGCGGTCGGCCGCGCGGTCGAGTGGGACGCCGATGGGCGCGTGGTGCGCCTCGAGGGGCTGCACTTCGACGTGACCGCCCGGAAGGTGGCGGAGCAGAACCTCGTCGAGAGCGAAGCCCGGTTCCAGGCGATGGCCGACGATGCCCCCGTCCTGATCTGGACCGCCGACGTCACTGGGCGCGCCGACTACTTCAACCGCCAGTGGCTGGAGTTCACGGGGAAGTCGGCGGCCGAACAGGTGAGCGAAGGGTGGGCCAGCCCCGTGCACCCGGGGGACCGCCGGGGCCTGGTGGCGGCCCACGAACGCGCCGTCGTCCGCCGGGAACCGTTCGAGGCGGAGTTCCGCCTTCGCCGGCACGACGGCGAGTACCGCTGGGTGGCCGCGCACGCCCGCCCGCGCTGGCTCGCCGACGGCACGTTCGCGGGGTTCATCGGCTCGTGCATCGACGTCACCGAGCGACGGCTGGCGGCCGAGACGCTCGCCATCAACCAGAGCCGCCTCAAGCTGGCGTTCGCTGCGTGGGGGGCCGGCTATTTCGAGTACTCCCGCGACCTCTCCCGCGGCTACGTCGATCGGCGGTTCGCCGAACTCTTCGACCTGGCCGCCACCGACTTTCCCGTCCGCAGCATCGTCAGCCACGTGAAGTCGACGGTCATGCCCGAGGACCTGCCCCGGCTGCTGGCTGCCTTCACCAACGTCGTCCGGGGCGAGCAGGACGTGATGGACTTCACCTATCGGGTCGTCACGCCCGATGGCCGGCTGCGCTGGATCCGGACGATGGGTCAACTGGTCTCGCACGATCGGCACGACCCGCGCCACGACATGTTCGCCGGCGTCGTCTTCGACGTGAGCGACGATCACGCCCTGCAGGATCGCCTCTCGCTCCAACTGGCCGGGCTGGCCGCCGCGGCCACCGCCATCGTGATCACCGACCGCCGGGGCCTGGTGGTCTGGGTGAACCCGGCCTTCACCACGCTCACCGGGTACGAGCGTGACGAGATCGCGGGCAGGAATCCGCGGATGCTGAAGTCGGGACGGCAGGGCGATGGGTTCTACCACGACTTCTGGCGCACCATCACGAGCGGGCAGGAGTGGGCCGGCGAGCTGCAGAACCGCCGCAAGGACGGCACGATCTACACCGAGGAGATGACGGTGACGCCCGTGCGCGACGCCGACGGCCAGATCGCGCACTTCATCGCGTTCAAGCGCGACATCACCGAGCGCAAGCGTGCGGAGGCCGAACTCATCGCCGCCCGTAACCTGGCCGACGAGGCCAGCCGGATGAAGAGCCGGTTCCTGGCGATGATGAGCCACGAGCTGCGGACGCCGCTCAACGGGCTGATCGGCTTCACGGAACTGCTGCGATCGACGCCGCTCGACGCCGAGCAGGCCGACTACGTCGCGACGATGCGCGCGAGCAGCGAGACGCTGCTGGCCGTGATCAACGACATCCTCGATTACTCGAAGGTGGAAGCGGGGCGGCTCGACCTCGAGTCGGCTTCCTTCCCGGTGCGCGACGTCATCCACGACACCGTGCGGCTGTTCACGCCACGCGCCCGCGAGAAAGGGATCGCCCTCGACTGCGAGATTGCGCCTGAGGTGCCGGCAGCGATGATCGGCGACGCGACGCGCCTGCGGCAGGTGCTGGCCAACCTCGTGGGCAACGCCGTGAAGTTCACCGAGGAAGGCCGTGTGCACGTGCGGGCCGACCTCGTCCCGGCTGATCGCCTGCGCATCGTCGTGGCCGACACCGGCATCGGGATCCCGGCCGACCGGCTCGGGCGCCTCTTCCAGCCCTTCTCGCAGGCCGACGCCGCGGTCTCGCGCAAGTACGGCGGCACCGGTCTCGGGCTGTCGATCGCGGCGAGCCTGGCGAGCCTGATGGGCGGCACGCTCACCGCGGCGAGTGTGCCGGGCGCCGGCAGCACGTTCACGGTGGAGGTGCCGTTTGCGCCGGCCGCGGATCAGCCGCTGCCCGAGGCCCCCGAAGCCCCTGACCTCAGCGTGTCGTTTGCCCGGCGCCACCCGATGACGATCCTTGTCGTCGAGGACAACGCCGTGAACCAGAAGCTGGCCTGCGCGACGCTGCGCCGGCTGGGCTATGCACCCGAGGTGGTCGATTCCGGGACGGCCGGCGTTGAGCGCGCGGCCCGCGGTGGCATCGGTTGCATCCTGATGGACGTGCAGATGCCCGGGATGGACGGCTTCGAGGCCACACGGCGCATCCGGGCCGCCACGGGCGGCGACGGTATCTACATCGCAGCGATGACGGCCCACACGCTCGAGGGCGATGCACAGCGTTGCCTGGATGAAGGGATGAACGATTACGTGGCCAAGCCCTTCCGCATGGAGCAACTGACGGCTGCCCTCAAACGCGGCCATGCCTGGCTGACCGCGAGAGGGTATGAGCGGCCCCCCGCCTGAGGCAGTGCGGCAACGCGTCGCCCTCGTACCGGATGCGAGGCGCCCCCGGTCCGGCGCCGGACCGTCCGGCTGCTACAGCTTTCGCAGATGAACGCGCCGGATCGTGTGGTCAGCGCTCTTCTCGAGCACGAGGCTGGCCCGCGTGCGCGTGGGAAGGATGTTCTCACGCAGGTTGGGGCCGTTGATGCGCTGCCAGATGTCGCGCGCCGTGGCCACCGCCTCGGCGTCAGACAGGTTCGCGTAACGATGGAAGTACGATCTGGGATCGGCGAATGCCGTGCCGCGCAGCGTGAGGAACCGGTTCACGTACCACTGCAGGATGTGCGCCTCCTTCGCGTCGACGAACACGGAGAAGTCGAAGAAGTCGGAGACGAACACGCTCGGTGCGTTGGCCACCCGCAGGCCCGACTGCAGCACGTTGAGCCCCTCGACGATCATGATGTCGGGCTGGCACACCTCCACGGTCTCGTCGGCGACGATGTCGTAGCGAAGGTGGGAGTAGACCGGGGCCCGCACCTGCTCGCGGCCCGATTTCACGTCGGCCACGAACCGGATGAGCCGCCGCACGTCGTAGCTCTCCGGAAACCCCTTGCGATCCATCAGGCCACGGGCCTTCAGCACGCGGTTGGGGTAGAGGAAGCCGTCGGTGGTGACCAGGTCGACCTTCGGGTGGTTGGGCCAGCGCGAGAGCAGTTCGCGCAGCACGCGTGCCGACGTGCTCTTGCCGACCGCCACGCTGCCCGCGATGCCGATCACGTACGGCACCTTGGCCGTGGAATCACCGAGGAACCGGCCGCGTGCCAGGTAGAGCCCCTGCCGCGCCGCCACGTACAGATTCAGCAGGCGGGACAGCGGCAGGTAGATCTTCACCACTTCCTCGAGCGACAGGGCCTCGTTGATGCCCCGGAGGCGCTCGAGATCGGATTCCGAGAGCGTGAGTGGCGTCGAGGCGCGCAGGGCAGCCCACTCGTCGTGGTCGAACGTGATGTAGGGGGAGAAGGGGGGCGAAGCGGTCGCCGGCGCGCGCACGCCGCGACTCTACCACGAGTGACTGCCGGCCCGGCGCGCCGGTGCGCGGCATGTAACCAGGCGGCTCTGCCCGCGCCACGCGATCCGGCGGCGCAGGGTCCGGCCGCCGCGGACTGGTGCACGACGCCGCGTCAGGCGGCCGACTGTCGAGGTGCTACACTGCGCCTGGTCGGGCCGGCCGCGGCCCGTGAGGAGCCGAATCCTGGACGCACGACTGCGGGACTTCGTCGATCTGGCGGCCATCACGCTCGGGGCCACCGAGCAGACGGTGCGGCGGGCAACGGCGGCCGTGCTCGATCTGGCCGCCCAGGCGGCGCCTGCGGCCGACGTCCAGCAGTTGCTCTCGCGCATTCCCGGCGCGGCCGAACTGCTCGCCTCGTTCCGCCCCGCCCCGCCGCCTCCACCGGGCGGCGTGGCCGGCGCGCTCGGCGATCTCGTCACCAGCGCGGCCACCGCGATTCAAGGCACCATCGGCAGCGGCGCGGCGTTGCTGCGGCTGTTGACCGAAGTGGGATTCGATCCCCAGAAGGCGTCGCAGTTCGCGATGATGTTCGTCGACTTCGCGCGGACCTACGCGGACAGCGATCTCGTCAATCGCGTGGTCGATGCGATTCCTGGCGCCAGGCAACTGCTCGGACGGTGAGCGGTCCGCCGGGCCTCGTTCCCCCCACGGCCCGGGGAGGCTACCTCTTCGGGATGGTCCAGAAGTAGACCGTGCGGCCGTCGACGTCGAGCTTCTGCTCGGGCGGCCACGAATCGGGCATGCCGAAGGCGTGTGACACCACGCGGGTGCCGGGCCTGAGTTCCTTCATGAGCTTCGGCATCAGCTTCTCGTTGAGCGACGGCAGCAGATAGAGCGTCACGACCGTGGCTTCACTGATGTCGGTGGTGAACAGATCGGCCTGCATGAACTTCACCCGGTCGTTCACGCCGGCGCGGGCGGCGTTGGCCGTGGCCTCCTGGATGCGCTCGGGGTCGATGTCGATGCCCACCCCGCGGGCGCCGTGCTTCTGCGCGGCGGCGATCACGATGCGGCCGTCTCCGCACCCGAGGTCGTAGACGACGTCGCCGGGGCCGACCTTCGCAACCTTCAGCATCGCCTCCACCACCTGCTCCGGCGTGGGGACGAAGATGACGTCGGGCGTGCGCGCCGGCGCCTGCGCCGTCGCCTGCGGCGAGACGGCGCGGACGGAGGTGGCGAGCGGGGCAGACAGGATCGCGGCGGCGAACGCGGTCGCGGCATACAGCGGGAATCGTCTCGCGGACATCGGGCCTCCAGGGAAGCGGCAGAACCGCTGCGCCGCAGTGTGTACCGCCGTGCCGGCGGGATGCAAGGGGCGACACCGGCTCACGCCCCACCGTCCTTCCTGGCGGCGGCGACGCCCGCGCGCATGTCCCGCAGCGTGCGATCGAGCGAGTCGCGCGGAACCGAGCGGACGAACGGTCCGACGATGAAGCCGAGGCCGAACGGGATGTCGCGGCTCAGGCTCACCGACTCGCACTCGACGATGACGCCATCCCGGGTCTGCAGGAACCGCCAGTAGGAGTTCAGGCGCCAGAGGTAGCCGCGATCCGCGTCCGGCGGCTTCTCGCGCTCCAGCGGCGTGCCGGCGCGATCGAGTTCCGCGATGCGGGTGGCGGTGCTGCGGCTCGACGCGCGCACGGCGTCGTGGCGGCGGTAGACCACGTCGTGCTCGGTGTCGTAGTGCGCGCTCACGCCGAAGCGCGATCGCTGCAGTTTCAGGAAGACGTGGAACCGGTTGCCGTCGTGCGCCAGCGTCCTGGACGCCATCACGTCGGTGTAGTAGCGCGCATGCCGGTCGCAGGCCTGGACGAAGGCCAGCACCTCGTCGACGGTGGCGCCGGGCACCAGCACGGCGCCCAGCCAGTGATGGAGCAGGGCGCCGGAGGCGTCCTGAGGCGCACCTGGTGGCGGATCCATGTGGTGGACGAAGACCTCGCCGCGCGACAGCGCGGCCCTGGCCGCCGGGACGACCCCGGGACCCAGTGTCTCGAAGACGAGCCACGGACCGCCCTCACGCGCGAGTTCGGCGCCGATGCGCCGCTCGCTCGCGGCGACGTAGGCGTGCCAGGCGGTCAGCGCCGCCGGCGCCGGCCCCTCGGCCTCGGGCGCCGCCGCACGGGTCACCGGCGGCAGGCCGGCCAGCGCTGCCAGCAGCAGCAGGGATCGGAGGCGGACGGCTCGCCCCCGGGCTTCGTGTCTCACACGCTGTCTCGTGCCCATCTCGGCTCCACCCTGCGGAAGGTGAGAACCGTCCGGGATCCGGCTCACGACGCGGCGATGCGGCGGCGCTGCGCGGATGCGTGCGCCCGTCGGGATCAGCGGTCGTCGCGGCCGCCGCCGATCAGGCCGAGCCGCCACGCCCAGTAGAGCAGGGTGAGCAGCGAGGTGACGAATGCGGCCACGTAGGTCATGGCGGCGGCGTCGAGCACCTTCTTCGCGCCGGTCAGTTCCTGCGCGCTGACGTAGCCGCCGCGCTCGAGCGTGACCAGGGCGCGACGGCTCGCATCGAACTCCACCGGCAGCGTGACGAGTGTGAACACCGTGGTGGTGGCAAACAGCAGCACGCCGAGCAGCCCGAGCTTGCCGCCGAGGGCGGTGGTGGCGCCGCCCATCATGAGGGCGCCCATGAGGACGAGCATCGAGAGCCCGCCGCCGAAGTTGGCCACCGGCACCCAGGCCGAGCGGAACCCCAGCGGCGCGTAGTTCTGCGCGTGCTGGATGGCGTGGCCTACCTCGTGGGCCGCGACGCCGACGGCCGCCATGCTGCGACTGCCGTAGATCGGCTCGCTGAGCCGCAGCGTCCGCGTGCGCGGGTCGTAGTGATCCGACAGCTCGCCGGCGACCGGCTCCACCCGCACGTCGCGGATCCCGTTGTCGGCGAGGATGCGCCGCGCCACGTCGGCGCCGGTCAGCCCGGACGCGGTGGCGTACTGACTGTACTTGCCGAAGGTGCTCTTGACCTTGAACTGGGCCCACAGGCTCAGCGCCATGCCGAGCCCGATCACCAGCCAATATACCGGGTCGAAATACATCGGTCCGTTCTCCAGATCCGTCGTCGAACTCCGCGCCGGATCTCAGGGTCCAATTCTACCTGAGCTGAACCCGGCCGACGGCAGGTGAAGGGCCGGCATCAGCCGGACCGGCGATGCCCCCGGCGCGGGGAATCCCGCGGGCGTTCACTCGTCCTCACCACGCACGATGCGCCGCGCGTGCGGCAGAGCGAGGTGACGGATGACGGGGACGCGACGCGGTATCATCGGGGCTCCGGAGGACGTCCGATGACGAGTGCTCATCTGCCGCGTCTGGCGGCGTGTGCGGTTCTGGTTCCGTTCATGGCCCTTCTCGCCCCGACGCCGGCTGCCGCCCAGTTCGGCGGCGAGTGGGAGCGGCTGCGCTGTGAGTCGCGCGACGGCCGCGAGAACTACTGCCGCGCCTCGATTGGCGGTGACGTGCGGATTCGTCGTCAGCTCAGCGATGCTCCCTGCCGCGAGGGCCGCACCTGGCGCTGGGACCGCGGTGGCATCTGGGTGTCGGGCGGCTGCCGGGCGGAGTTCGAGTTCCGGCGGCGCGGCGGCCCCGGCGGCTGGGGCGGCAGCGGTGGAACTGGCGGATGGGGCGGCGGTGGTGGCGGATGGGGCGGCGGCGGTGGCGGCGCCTGGGGCGGACGCCGCGAGTTCGTCACCTGTCAGTCGGAGGGCAACCGCGAGGCGTTCTGCCCGGCGGCCATTGGCGGCGACGTCCAGCTGGCGCGACAGCTCAGCGACGCCGACTGCGTGTTCGGCCGCACCTGGAACTGGACGAACAACGGCGTCACCGTGTGGAACGGCTGCCGGGCCGAGTTCTCCTACCGCCCGCGCGGCGGCGAACTGCCCCCGGACGGTCCGCGCATGTCCCGCGTCACCTGCCAGTCACAGGGCGGGCGTGAGTCGTTCTGCCCGGCGCCGATCGGCGGCGAGGTCCGGGTGGCACGCAACATCAGCGACACGCGCTGCCGCGAGGGGCGGAACTGGAGCTGGACCAGCGAGGGCGTGCGCGTCTGGGACGGGTGCCGCGCGGAGTTCGAGTACCGCACGCGGCGCTAGCGCGCCCGTGGCGAAAGTGGCGCTGCATTCGACGGGCGGGGCATCCCGGCTGGCGGCGTTGCTCCTCCTTCAAATACTGGCCGTATTCTCGGTCGTCGCGCCTGGCCAGCCGGGCGCCGCGCCCGTCTCGGTGCGACGCGGCACTTCCACCACGGACTGCTAGCGCGCCAGCCCGCGGCCCGGCCACCGCCAGATCCGCGTGGCGCGCGCGTCCTCGGCAGCGGGGCGCGCGAAGTTGACGCCGGCCCTGGTCCCGGGTCAAGATGGCGGCGACGTGGCGCCATCGCACGGCGCCACGTCGAGCGCCCCCGCTCGCACGGCCTGTCGCGCTGCCTGGCGGTCACGACGTCGTTCGACGCGAGCCCGGTCCTCGCACCGTCCGCCCCCACGGACGAGCCCCTGCCCTCGCCGCACGTCGGCGGCCGCTTCGCCGGTCCTGCTTTCCCCCGGCGTCTCCAGCTCCCGCGTCAGACTCCGTGTGCGCCGCCACGATCGACGAAAGGATCCGTGATGAGCGTCGCGACGGAACCGCGCACCCTCGAAACCGCCGAGCAGGATTTCATCGATGGCGTGCTCGCCAAGTACAAGGGCAAGGCGGGCGCCCTGCTCGGCATCCTGCAGGAACTGCAGGAGCGCCACCCCAGCAAGTACCTGACCGAGGAGGTGCTGAGCTACGTGGCCGCCCGCACCGAGTTCTTCAAGGCGCAGGTCTACAGCGTGGCCACCTTCTACGCGCTGTTCAACCTGAAGCCGCAGGGGCAGCACACCGTCTGCATCTGCCGCGGCACCGCGTGTCACACGCGCGGGTCGCGCGCGCTGCTCTCGCGCATGAAGCTCGAACTCGGCCTGCGCGGTGAGGACGAGGAGGGCAGCGCCGACAAGCTGTCGGTGACGACGCCCGACGGCCGGTTCACGGTGCGCACGGTCGCCTGCTTCGGCCAGTGCGCGCTCGCCCCGGTGGTGGAAATCGACCACCGCGTGCTGGGTCACGTCAACGAGCACGCGCTGCACCGCGAGGTGGATGCGCTGCGGAAGGGAGGCCGGTGATGCCCCGCATCGTCGACCTGTCGGCATTCCGCGCCGTGCGCGAAGCAGGGCTGGCCAAGCTGCTGCCGTCGCGCCCGCGCGTTGCGATCGGCATGGGCACGTGCGGCTCCGGAAATGGTGCCGAGTCGGTGTTCCATGCCTTCACGGACGACATCCGGCGCCGTGGCCTCGACATCTCGCTCTCGCAGGTGGGTTGCCTGGGCTTCTGCGCGGTGGAGCCGCTCGTCAACGTCTGGCTGCCGGGCAAGCCGCTGGTGGTTCTCCACAGGGTCGAGGCGGGTGACGTGCCGGCGATCCTCGACGATCTCTGTGCCGGGCGGGTGCCGGCCGAGCTGGCGCTCTGCCGGATCGAGGAGTGGGATCACATCACCTCGCACGTCAGGTACGGGACCGGCCTGCCCGACATCCCGCACTGGCACGAGGTGCCGTTCTTCAGCGGCCAGCGCAAGATCGTCATGCGCAACTGCGGCCTGATCAGCCCGGTCGACATCGAGGAGTACTTCGCCGTCGGGGGCTACGAGGCCCTCTACAAGGTGCTCATCGACAGCAACCCCGAGGCGGCGATCGAGCAGATCAAGGCCTCGAAGCTCCGCGGGCGCGGGGGCGCCGGCTTCCCGACCGGCCTCAAGTGGGAGTTCCTGCGCAAGGCGCGCGCCGATCGCAAGTACCTGATCTGCAACGCGGACGAGGGCGATCCCGGCGCCTACATGAACCGCAACGAGATCGAGAGCGATCCCCACGCGTTGATCGAGGGCATGATCATCGGCGCCTTCGTCACCGGCGCGAGCGAGGGCATCGTCTACGTGCGCGCGGAGTACCCGCTGGCCGTGCACCGGCTGCACCGCGCGGTGGAGCAGGCGAAGGAGTACGGGCTGCTCGGCGACAACATCCTCGGCCGCGGCTTCCACTTCCACCTCGACCTGGTGGAGGGCGCCGGGGCGTTCGTCTGCGGCGAGGAGACCGCGCTCATCCGCTCGCTCGAGGGCAAGGCCGGCCGGCCGACGCCGCGGCCGCCCTATCCGGCGCAGAAGGGCCTGTACGGGTTCCCGACCAGCATCAACAACGTCGAGACCTGGTACAACGTCGCGCCCATCGTGATGCGCGGCGCGGCGTGGTTCACCGAGACCGGCAGCCCGAAGAGCGCCGGCACGAAGGTGTTCTCGCTGGTGGGCAAGGTGGCCAACACCGGGCTGGTGGAGATGCCGCTCGGCACGCCCCTGCGCCACTTCGTCTACGACGTGGGCGGCGGCGGCCCCAACGGCCACGCGATCAAGGCGGTGCAGACCGGCGGGCCGTCGGGCGGCTGCATCCCGCAGGACATGTTCGACACGCCGGTGGACTACGAGACGCTCGCGCAGTTGGGCTCGATCATGGGGTCGGGCGGCATCGTCGTGATGGACGAAGACAACTGCATGGTGGACGTCGCCCGCTACTTCATCGAGTTCACGCACTCGGAATCGTGCGGCAAGTGCGTACCGTGTCGCGTGGGCCTCGACAAGGCGCTGCAGCTGCTCAACAAGTTCACGCACGGCACGGCCACCGCCGCCGACCTGAAGCTGCTCGAGGAACTCGGGCCGATGATCCGCGACATGTCGCTGTGCGGGCTCGGCACGAGCGCGCCGAACCCGGTGCTGACGACGATCCGGCACTTCCGCAACGAGTTCGAGGATCACAT
This sequence comes from Vicinamibacteraceae bacterium, assembly GCA_039812685.1. Taxonomy (GTDB): domain Bacteria; phylum Acidobacteriota; class Vicinamibacteria; order Vicinamibacterales; family JAFNAJ01; genus JBDIBB01. The sequence continues at coordinate 12,290 of JBDIBB010000046.1, read as the reverse complement.
CCGCGCGCACCGGTGCCGCGCCGGCGTGTGCGAGGACCTCGCGCTCTCGCCGTGCGAGAACAGCTGCCCGCTGCACATGAACATCCCGCGCTACCTCCAGCTGTGCAAGGAGGACCGGCTCGAGGACGCCTTCGAGTCGGTGGTGATGGACAACCCGCTGCCGGCCTCCACCGGCCGCGTCTGCCAGCACCCGTGCGACAACCGCTGCCGGCGCGCCGCCATGGACGAAGCGGTGAACATGCGCGAGGTGCACCGCTTCATCGCCGACCAGGTGTACCTGTCGGACCTGTTCGAGCCGATGGTGGAGCGCATCCGGGCGCGCAGGCTGCCGCCCACCGGCAAGAAGGTGGCGGTGGTCGGCGCCGGCCCCACCGGCCTCACCGCCGCGTTCTACCTCACGCTGCTCGGCCACGAGGTGACCGTCTACGAGTCGAACGCCGAGCCGGGCGGCATGCTGCGCTACGCGCTGCCCGACTACCGGCTGCCGAAGGACGTGCTCGCCAGGGAACTGGAGCTCATCGAGCGGATGGGCGTGCGCTACGTCTTCAACACGGTGGTGTCGAAGGACGTCGGCCTCAACGAGCTCGCGGCCGATTACGACGCCGTCTTCCTCTCGATCGGCACCTGGAAGGAAGCGTGGGTGCACCTGCCGGGCACGGAGCTCGAGGGCGTGATGCCGGCGCTGCCGTTCCTCGAGAAGGTGGCCAAGGACGAGCCGGTGGCGCTCGGGCGGAAGGTGGTGGTGATCGGCGGCGGCAACGCGGCCATCGACTCGGCGCGCACCGCGCTGCGGCTCGGCGCGCAGTCGACCGTCGTCTACCGCCGCGAGCGGAAGGACATGCCGGCGATCCCCGAGGAGACGGAGGCCGCCGAGGCCGAGGGTGTCGAGTTCGTGTTCCTCGCCGCGCCGCACCGCATCGTCGGCGACGCCACCGGGCGCGTGAAGGCGATCGAGGTGACGCGGACGCGCCTCGGGGAATACGACCGGACCGGACGCCGCAAGCCGATCGCCACCGACGAGATCCGCAGCATCGCGTGCGACATGGTGATCCTGGCCGTGGGCGAGACCGTGGACAAGGACTTCGCCATCGCCTCGGGCCTGAAGATCAGCGAGCAGGGCACCGTCGAGGTGGATCGGTACTCGCTCGAGACCAGCCGCCCGATGTTCTACGCCGGCGGCGACGTCATCACCGGCGCCAACAACGTGTCGACCGCCATGGGCTACGGCAAGCGGGCGGTGCGCTACATCGACGCGCGGCTGATGGGCGCGAGCCGGATGCCGCTGATCATGCCGCAGTTCGAGTACGAGAACACCCCGCCCGCGCACGTGAGCGAGGCCCGGCGCCACTGCCCGGGTGAGCGCCCCGCCGCCGAGCGCGCGAGGAACTTCGACGAAGCCGTCATCACCCTCACCGCCGTCGAGGCCACCGAGGAGTCGTTCCGGTGCCTGCGGTGCGACATCAAGGGCGAGGAGCACTGACACCATGGCGAGCATCTCGATTCGCATCGACGGCGAATACATCAAGGCGGAGGAGGGGACGAGCATCCTCGAGGCCGCCTGGGAGAGCGGCCGGCGGATCCCCTCGCTCTGCTACATGAAGGGGCTGTCGCCGGTTGGCGCGTGCCGGCTCTGCATGGTGGAGGTCGCCGGCGTGAACCGCCTGCTGCCGGCCTGCACCACGCCGGCCGAGGACGGCATGTCGGTCACCACCAACTCCGCCCGGTTGAAGGACTACCGGCGGATGGTGCTCGAACTGCTGTTCGTCGAGCGCAACCACGTGTGCGCGGTGTGCGTGAGCAACAACCACTGCGAGCTGCAGGCGCTGGCCCAGCAACTGGGCGTGACCAGCGCGCGCTACACCTACAGCTACCCGCGGCTGCCGGTCGACACCTCGCACCCGCGCTTCGTGCTCGACCACAACCGCTGCATCCTCTGCACCCGCTGCGTGCGCGTCTGCGCCGAGTTCGAGGGCGCGAGCGTGTGGGACGTGATGTCGCGCGGCGTCGGGTCGATGATCGTGGCCGAGATGAACCGGCCGTGGGGCGAGTCGACCGACTGCACCAGCTGCGGCAAGTGCCTGCAGGCCTGCCCCACGGGCGCGCTCGCCGAGAAGGGGCGCGCCGCCGAGGAGATGGTGAAGCACCGGGAACGCATCAGCCGCCTGGCCCTGCTTCGAGAGGTGCAACCATGAGCAAGATGACGCTGGCCACCGTGTGGCTCGACGGCTGTTCCGGCTGCCACATGTCGCTGCTCGACATCGACGAGAACATCGCCCTCCTCGCCCAGAAGGCCGACATCGTCTACGGCCCGCTGGTCGACGCGCAGGAGTTCCCCGAGCAGGTGGACGTGACGCTGGTCGAGGGCGCCGTCAGCAACCAGGACGACCTGCGGCTGGCGCAGACCGTCCGCCGCTGCAGCCGCATCGTCGTCGCGCTGGGCGACTGCGCCGTCACCGGCAACGTGCCCTCCATGCGCAACGGCATCCCGGTGAAGCGGCTGCTGGAGTCGGTTTACGTCGACGGCGTCTCGGCCGATCCGAAGGTGCCGGGCGACGGCGTGCCGGCCCTGCTCAGGCGCGCCGTGCCGGTGCACGAGGTGGTTCCCGTGGACCTGCACGTGCCCGGATGCCCGCCGAAGGCCGACGCCATTCTCTACGCCGCCGGCGAACTGCTGGCGGGGCGGCGGCCCGAGCTGGCGTCGAAGGTGAAGTTCGGCTGATCGATCCGCCGTCGCGCCGGCGCGCCACGCGCTGCCGGCGCGGCGCGCGGCACGCCCGCGACAGGGAGCCCGCCGTGCAGAAGATCACGATCAATCACGTTACCCGCATCGAAGGCCACGCCCGCATCACGATTCACCTCGACGAGGCCGGCAAGGTGGCGCGCACGCAGTTCCACGTGACGCAGCTGCGCGGCTTCGAGCGGCTCGTCGAGGGTCGGCCCTACTACGAGATGCCAGCGATCACCGCGCGCATCTGCGGCATCTGCCCGGTGAGCCACCTGCTCGCCTCCGTCAAGGCGTGCGACACGCTCATGGCGGTGCGCATTCCCGCGGCCGCCGCGCGGCTGCGCGAGCTGCTGCACTGCGCCCAGATCGTCCAGAGCCACGCGCTGAGCTTCTTCCACCTCTCGGGGCCCGACCTGCTGCTGGGCATGGACAGCGACCCCGCCGCGCGCAACGTCGTCGGCCTGCTCGAACGGCACCCGGACGTCGCCCGCGACGGCATCGCCCTGCGCAAGTTCGGGCAGCAGGCGATCGAGCGGCTCGCCGGCGAGCGCATCCACCCGGCGTGGACCGTGCCGGGCGGCGTCAACAGGCCCCTGTCGCAGGAGGCGCGCGACGCCATCCTGGGTGAACTGCCGATGGCGCGCGCGATCCTGCGCCGCACGATCCGCCGCTTCAAGGGGATGCTCGACGGCTTCGACGAGGAGATCGCCGCCTTCGGCACCGCGCCGACGATGTACGCGGGCCTGGTGTCGCCCGACGGCGCGCTGCGGCTCTACGACGGCGTGCTGCGGGTGAAGGACGCCGCGGGCGCGGTGGTGGCCGACGTCGCCGACCCGCTCCGCTACGGCGACTGCATCGGCGAGGCAGCGCTGGCCGACTCCTACCTCAAGGCGCCGTACTTCAAGCCGCACGGCTACCCCGACGGCATCTACCGCGTCGGGCCGCTCGCGCGCCTGAACGTCGCCGATCGCTGCGGCACGGAGGACGCCGACGCCGAGTTCGCCGAATACCACCAGCGGTTCGGCCCGGTCGTGCAGAGCTCGTTCAACTTCCACTACGCGCGGCTCATCGAGGCGACCTGCGCGCTCGAGCGCATGGAGCAACTGCTGCACGATCCCGAGATCCTCTCCACCCACGTGCGCGCCACGGCGGAGGTGAACGCGCTGGAGGGCGTCGGCATCATCGAGGCGCCGCGAGGCACGCTCATCCACCACTACAAGGTGAACGAGCGGGGGGCCATCACCTGGGCCAACCTCATCGTCGCCACCGGCCACAACAACCTGGCGATCGGCAGGAGCGTGGAGCAGGTGAGCAAGCGCTTCGTGGACGGCGCGAAGCTGCAGGAAGGGATGCTCAACCGCGTGCAGGCCGTCGTGCGCGCCTACGATCCGTGCCTGAGCTGCTCGACGCACGCCTCCGGCGTGCCGCAGGTGCAGGTGGACCTGATCGCCAGCGACGGCACGGTGCTCGACACGGTGCGCAGCTGAGGGGAACTCCGCAGGGCGGCCCGTGGGATGAGGCCAGGGCCGCCCTGTACCGCAGGTCGCAGACCCCAAGCCCCAAGCCCCAAGCCCCGCGCCTCTGTCACCGTTCTGTCAGCGATTGGTGCCCCGCGCGTCAGCGGCCGGCGCCTGTGTCAGGTCTCCGTGAGAACGAAGGCAGGCCTGATTTCCGGCCTGTATTCGTCCGTATGATGCGGGTTGCGGCGGGGCCGCCGGCGGGCGCATGCGGCGCCCGCAGGTCCCTGCCCAGAGGCCCGCCACCATGACGCCCCACCCGCTGGGCACGCGCGCCCGCGTCCTGCTCACGTCCGTATTCGGTCCCTTCGCCCAGGACGACGAGTTCGGCAGCCGCGCCATCAACCCGATGGAGCTCTACCAGAACCAGGTGACGCGCGAGCAGGGGCCGTTCTCGCTGCGGATGTTCCACCGCTCGTGGGGCCTCCTGCTCATCCAGCACAACCTGACGGCGCCCACGGCGCTGCTCGATTTCCCCACGCGCGCACGCTTCATCGAGGAGATCACCAGCACCCGGTACGACATCATCGGCATCTCGGGGATCATCGTCAACGTCGGCAAGGTGCGCGAGATGTGCCGGCTGGTCCGCGCGCACTCGCCGCACTCGACCATCGTCGTCGGCGGGCACGTCTCGGCAATCCCAGGCGTCGAGTCGATGATCGACGCCGATCACATCGTCAAGGGCGAGGGCGTGGCCTGGTTTCGCGAGTTCCTCGGCGAGCCGGCCGACGCGCCGGTGAAGCACCCGCCGCTGCTCTCCTCCTTCGGCTTCCGCGTGATGGGTGTGTCGCCGCCGCAGGGGGCGGGCAACGTGGCGGCCACCATCGTGACGTCGGTGGGCTGCCCGCTCGGCTGCAACTTCTGCACGACCTCGGCGTTCTTCGGCGGCAAGGGGAAGGTGGTGACCTACTTCCAGACCGGCGAGGATCTGTTCCGCGTGATGTGCGAGGCCGAGGCGGCGCTCGGGGTGTCGGCCTTCTTCATGATGGACGAGAACTTCCTGCTGTTCAGGCGGCGGGCGATGCAGCTGCTGGAGCTGATGCGCCGCGACGGCAAGGCGTGGACGCTCTACGTGTTCTCGTCGGCGAACGCCATCGCCAAGTACACGAGGCGCGAGCTGGTGGAGCTGGGCATCAGCTGGATCTGGATGGGCCTGGAGTCGGCCAACAGCCAGTACGCGAAGCTGAACGGCGCCGACACGAAGGCACTCGTCAGGGATCTCCAGGATCACGGCATCAGGGTCCTCGGATCGACCATCGTCGGGCTCGAGCACCACACGCCGGAGAACATCGGCGAGGAACTGGAGTACGCCGTGTCGCACGGGACCGACTTCCACCAGTTCATGCTCTACACGCCGGTGCCCGGCACGCCGCTCTACGCCGAGATGCAGGCGGCCGGCCGGCTGGATCCGGCCTCGGATCTGGCGGACATCCACGGCCAGCACACGTTCAACTTCCGGCACGCCGCCATCTCGCGCGACGACTCGAAGCGCTGGCTCGACTTCGCGTTCCGGCGCGACTACGAGGTGAACGGCCCCAGCCTGTTCCGCCTGATGCGGACATCGTTCAACGGCTGGAAGCGCTACCACGACGACGCCGACCCGCGCGTGCGGGCGCGGATCGCGCAGGAGGGCCTTCAGCTGGCGACCGGCTACGCCGCGTCGCTCTGGGCCATCGCGCGCTACCTGCGGCGCGAGGGCTCGGCCGTGGCGGCCGAGGCCGACGCGCTGGTGCGTGAGATGAAGCAGGCGCTCGGCTGGAGAGCGCGCCTGGCGGCGGCCCTCGGCGGCCCGGCGCTGCTGTGGACGACGCGGCGCGAGGCGAGGCGCTTCCCGAACGGCCGGCCGATGGAGCCGCGAACCTTCCTCGAGCGCCGGAACTGGGATGCGCCCGCCGAGGCGGCACGCGAAGCCCCGATGGTCGCCGCGGCGCGGGCGGCGGCCAGGGCCGCCGCCCTGTAGGGACTGCGGTCGAGGCCACGCCGGTGTGGCCTCGGCCCCTATCGGACCGAGTATCCCCTGGCCAGGGCCGTGAACTCGGCCACCTGCGCCTCGGCCCAGGCCGGATCGCGTCCGAGCTCCCCGGCCAGCAGCCGCGCCGCCGTCGGCGCCATCCGCACGGCTGCCGCCGCGTTCAGCATCAGCGCCCGCGTGCGGCGCGCCAGCACGTCCTCGAGCGTGCGCGCCATCTCGTGCCGCGCCGCCCAGACGACCTCCGCCGCCAGATATGGCAGTTCGGCGTCGAGCCGCCCGCCCAGGCTCGCCTCGCGGTCGGCCAGCGCGCGGACGGCCGGGGCGTCCGACCCGTAGACCGCCAGATCCTCGAACTTCTCCGGCGCCGAGTGGAAGCCGTGCACGTTGAGCGACTTCGTCACGCACGGGCGCTCGGGCAGCCGCGCCAGGTCGGCCGCCTGGTTCACCGTGTCCTCGGCCATGTGGCGGTAAGTGGTCCACTTGCCGCCGGTCGTCGTGAGCAGGCCCGAGGGGTCGATGTGGATCGTGTGGTCGCGGGAGAGCGCGGCCGTGAGCTTGCTGTCGCCGCTCTTCACCAGCGGGCGGATGCCGACGAAGACGCTCAGCACGTCGCCACGCGTCGGCGGCTTGTGCAGGTATTGTGCGGCGGTCTCGAGGATGAAGGCGATCTCCTCCTCCATCGGCAGCGGCTCCAGCGTGGGCGTGTCGATGGGGGTGTCGGTGGTGCCCACCAGCGTGTGGCCGTGCCACGGGATGCCGAACATCACGCGGCCGTCGCGGGTGTGAGGCACCATGATGGCGCTGTCGCCCGGCAGGAACGCGCGCGGGAACACGAGGTGGATGCCCTGGCTCGGCGCGATGAGCGGCGGCACGCCCGGATCGGCCATCCGGCGCACGCCGTCGGCGAAGGGGCCCGTCGCGTTGATCACGACCCTGGCGGGCACGCGCAGGTCGTGCCCCGACTCGAGGTCGCGCGCCATCACGCCGTCCACGAACCCGTCGCTGCCACGGGTGACGGTGGTCACCGGCACGTAGTTGGCCAGCACGGCGCCCTGTTCGGCCGCCGTCTGCACGAGGTTCACCAGCAGCCGCGCGTCGTCGAACTGGCCGTCGTAGTAGACGACCCCGCCGCGCAGCCCCTCGGTCTTGATCGTGGGCAGCCGCTGCAGGGTTTCCTCGCGCGACAGGATCTCGGACTTCCCGAAGCCGTACTTGCCGGCCAGCACGTTGTAGACCTTCAGGCCGAGACCGTAGAAGGGCGCCTCCCACCAGTCGTAGTTCGGCACGACGAACGCCAGGTTGCTCACGAGGTGCGGGGCGTTCTGCCGCAGGATGCCGCGCTCCTTCAGCGCCTCCATGACCAGCGAGATGTTGCCCTGTTCGAGGTACCGTACGCCGCCGTGCACGAGCTTCGTGCTGCGGCTCGAGGTGCCCTTGCCGAAGTCGTGCTGTTCGAGCAGCGCGACGTCGTAGCCGCGCGAGGCGGCGTCCACGGCGATGCCGACGCCGGTGGCGCCGCCGCCCACGACCACCAGGTCCCAGGGAGTGGCGCGCTCCGCGAGGCGCGCCACCATCGTCGTCCGGTTCATCGTCCACCTCCCGCCGGCAGCCAGGCGCGCGACCGCGAGAGCGCCTCCTGCCAGCGTGCCTTCATCTCGTCCATCCGCGAACGTGGCGCCGAGGGCTCGAAGCGCCGGTCGACGCGCCACTGGCTGGCGATCTCGCCGGGTGAGCCCCAGAAGCCGACCGCGAGGCCCGCCAGGTAGGCCGCGCCCAGCGCCGTGGTCTCGGTGACCGCAGGCCGCACGACCGGCACGCCGAGCACGTCGGCCTGGAACTGCATCAGCATGTCGTTGACGCTGGCGCCGCCGTCCACGCGCAGTTCGGAGAGCGGGATGCCGGCGTCACGGTGCACGGCATCGAGCAGGTCGCCCACCTGGTAGGCGATGCTCTCGAGGGCCGCGCGCGCGATGTGCGCGCCGGTGGTGCCGCGCGTGATGCCGACGATGGTGCCGCGCGCGTAGGCGTCCCAGTGCGGCGCGCCGAGGCCGGCGAAGGCCGGCACCAGGTAGACGCCGCCGTTGTCGGGTACCGACTGCGCGAGCGCCTCGACCTCGCCCGATGTCTGAATCAACCCCAGGCCGTCGCGCAGCCACTGCACCACGGCGCCGCCGATGAACACGCTGCCTTCGAGGGCGTACTCGGTGCGATCGCCGATTCGCCACGCGACGGTCGACACCAGCCGGTTGCGGGAGGTGACCGGTGCGGCGCCGGTGTTCTGCAGCGCGAAGCAGCCCGTGCCGTAGGTGTTCTTCGTGAGGCCCGGCGCCACGCACATCTGGCCGAAGAGCGCGGCCTGCTGATCGCCGGCGATGCCCGCGATCGGCACGTCCTGCAGGCCGAGCGTCGTCGAGACGCGGCCGTAGACCTCGCTCGAGGGCCGAACCTCGGGCAGCATGCTTGCCGGGACGTCGAGCAGGCGCAGCAGGTCCTCGTCCCAGGCCATCGTGTGGATGTTGAAGAGCATCGTCCGCGAGGCGTTGCTGACGTCGGTGATGTGCGTCGCGCCGCTCGTCAGCTTCCACACCAGCCACGAGTCGACCGTGCCGAACGCCAGGCGGCCGGCGCGCGCCTTCTCGCGGGCGCCCTCCACGTGATCGAGGATCCAGGCCACCTTCGTGCCCGAGAAGTAGGCGTCGATCACCAGCCCGGTGCGGTCACGCACCAGCGCCTCGTGGCCGGCGGCCTTCAGGCGATCGCAGTGCTCCGCCGTGCGCCGATCCTGCCAGACGATGGCGTTGTGCACCGGCTGGCCCGTCTCGCGATCCCAGACGATGGTGGTTTCGCGCTGGTTGGTGATGCCGAGCGCCGCCACGTCGCGCGGCCGCACGTGGGCGCGGCCCAGCACCTCGGTGGCGACCGAGATCTGCGACGTCCAGATCTCCTGCGGGTCGTGCTCCACCCAGCCAGGCTGCGGGAAGATCTGCGGGAACTCCTTCTGGGCGGTGCCCAGCACCGCGCCGTCGTGATCGAAGAGGATGGCGCGGGAACTCGTGGTGCCCTGGTCCAGGGCGAGGATGCACGGCACGATGGCCTCCGGGAGTCGAAGGGGACGGCCGGCCGGCCGCCCCTGGTCGGGCGGACTTGCACGGGCAGTGTAGCGGAGACGCGATATACTCCGCCAGCTTGCGTGGCGCGGGCACGCGGGACGAGCCGAATCGGCAGGCCTGGCGCTGGCTGCCCTCGCAGGCGAGCCGAAGGAGGAGTGCCGCATGCCGCGTGGGATGGGTCGTGAACTGCTCGCCGAGTTCCTGGGAACTTTCGTTCTGATCGCGTTCGGCGTCGGCGTGGTCGCGCAGTTCGTGCTGAGCCGCGGCGTCAACGGCAGCTACCTCGCCATCAACCTCTGCTGGGGCCTGGGCGTGACGATGGGGTGTCACGTGGCGATGGGCGTGTCGGGCGCGCACCTGAACCCGGCGGTCACGCTCGGCCTCGCCGTCCACCGCGGCTTCCCCTGGGCCAAGGTGATTCCCTACTCGCTGGCGCAGATTGCGGGCGCCTTCGTTGCCGCGGCTGTCGTGTACTTCACCTACGTGGAAGCGCTCGCCGCCTTCGACGGCGGCACGCGCCAGGTGCTGGGCGATCTGGGCACGGGCGGCATCTTCGCCACCTACCCGAAGCCTTACCTGAGCACGTTTCCGGGCGGGTTCGTGGATCAGGTGGTGGGCACGGCGCTGCTGATGGGCGTGCTGCTCGGCATCGTCGACTCGAGAAACGTGGCGCCGCCCTCCGGCCTGGTGCCGTTCATGGTCGGACTGCTGGTGGTCGCCATCGGGATGGCCTACGGCGCCAACGCCGGGTACGCCATCAACCCGGCGCGTGATTTCGGCCCGCGGCTGTTCACGCTCGTCGCCGGATGGGGCACGGAGGTGTTTCGCGCGGGCAACGCCTGGTGGTGGGTGCCGATAGCCGGTCCGCTGGTCGGCGCGGTGCTCGGCGGCTGGGCCTACGATGCCTGCGTCGGCAAGCTCTTTCCGAACCGGGCGTAGCGTCCTCTCGTCCAAGTGGCGGCCCGTAACGTTTCGGTCCCCGGCCGCGCCGAGCTCAGGTCCGGTTCCGCCATGCGCCTTCGCATCGTCCTGCTCGCGTCGTTGATCCTGGCGGCGAGTGTCGCGCCCGTCGCGGCGCAGGTGCCCTCGCTGACCATCCCGCGGGTCCAGGCGCCGCCCACCCTGGACCAGTACGCCGGACCGTCGTCATCGAAGGCAGGCGTGGAGGTGATCGGCTTCCGCCAGCGCGAACCTGGTGACGGCGACCCGGTCTCGAGGGAGACCCGCGCTTACGTCTCCTACGACGACCGCCACCTCTATGTCGTCTTCGTGTGCCGCGAGGAGCCCGGCCTGCTGCGCGCGCACCTCACGCGCCGGGAGGCGTTCATGGGCGACGACGCGGTGGGGGTGCTGATCGACCCCTACCACGACGGCCGCCGCTCGTACATGTTCTTCGCCAACCCGCTGGGGATCCAGATGGACGGCGTGAGCGCCGAGGGCCAGCGCGACGACTACACGTACGACACGCTCTGGCGATCCGAGGGGCGGATCACCCCCGACGGCTATGCGGTGCTGTTTGCCATCCCCTTCAACGCGCTGCGCTTCGCCCGGGCGCCCAGGCAGACCTGGGGCTTCGCGATGACCCGCATCATTCCGCGGATCAACGAGACCGTGTTCTGGCCCTACGTGACGCGCCGGATCGCCAGCCTGGGCCAGCAGTTCGCCACCCTGGACGGCATCGAGGACGTGTCGCCGGGACGCAACCTGCAGGCGATTCCTTACGCCAACCTCGCGCGGGCGAGGGAACTCGAGGCGGACGGGAAGCGCACGTCGAGCACCGCCTGGCGCGGGGGCCTCGACGCGAAGGCGGTGATCAAGGATGCCGTCACGGTGGACGTCACGGCGAACCCCGATTTCAGCCAGGTGGAGTCCGACGAGCCGCAGGTGACCGTCAACCGACGCTTCGAGGTGTTCTTCCCGGAGAAGCGCCCTTTCTTCATCGAGAACGCCGGCTACTTCCGGACGACGCAGGATCTGTTCTTCTCGCGGCGCATCGCGGACCCGGACCTCGGCGTGCGCGTCACGGGCCGCAGCCGCGGGTGGTCGTTCGGTGCGCTCGCAACCGACGACCAGCAGCCGGGCCGTGCCGTGGATCACGACGATCCGCGGGCCGGCGAGCGTGCGGGCGTCGTCGTCGCGCGGGTGCAGCGGGAGTTCGCGCGGCAGTCGTCGCTGGGCGCGATCTTCACGGATCGCGAGTTCGGCGGCACGTTCAACCGGGTTGCGGGTGTGGACGGGCGCTGGCGGATCGACGACAACTGGGCCGTGACGGGCCAGTGGATCGGCAGCGCCACCAGGGGCGTCGACGGGAGGGACCGCACCGGGACGTCCACGTTCCTGGCGGTGTCGCGCGAAGGCCGCGGGTTCGACTACGAGGGAACGTTCCTCTCACGGAGCCCGGAGTTCCGGGCGGATCTGGGTTTCATCCCCCGCGTGGATCTCCGGCGTACGGAGCACCAGGCCGGCTACGCCTGGTTTCCGAAGGGCGGCAAGGTGCTTCGCTTTGCGACCGATCTCGAGACCGGATGGCTGTGGGATGCCGGCGGCCGGCTGCAGGAGTGGAGCATCGAGCCGGGCGTCGAGATCGAGCTGCCGGGGCAGACCGAGATCGGCGTGCGCCACTGGGAGCAGATGGAGCGGTTCGACGGGGTGGACTTCCGGCTCGGCTCTTCGGCCGCTTATGCCATGACGTCGTGGATGTCGTGGCTTGGCGGGGGCGTGTTCTATCGGTGGGGCACGGGCATCAATTACTACCCGGCCCGGCACATCCCGCCCTTTCTGGCCGGCGCGAACGAGATGAGCGCCAACCTGACGCTGCGGGCCACGTCGCGGCTGCGTTTCGAACAGGCCTACATCTACTCGCGACTGGCCACGCGCGACGGTCATGTGCCGCCGGGCGCTTCCGGGGGGACGATCTTCGCCAACCACATCACCCGGTCACGGGTGAATTACCAGTTCACGCGGGA
>JBDIBB010000045.1:0-30575 GCA_039812685.1 Vicinamibacteraceae bacterium | reverse complement strand
TCCACGTCCACCGGCGGCCGGTCGGCCGGCTTCCGCACCACGGGCACGTCGAGCGCCCGCGCCCTGTCGCGCAGTTCCTCCGCGCGCTGGGGCGCAAGAGGTTCCTCCGGCGCCGGGCCCTCGCCCTGCGCCTGCCGCCATCGCCACACCAGCGAGTAGTTGAACGTCGCGTCCTCGTCCGGCCACAGTCGCAGCGACGCGCGATAGGCCGCCAGCGCATCGTCCAGACGGCCGCTGCGCGCGAGCAGGTTGCCGAGGTTGAAGTGCGCGCGCGCCCGGTCCTGATCGCGGGTGAAGCCTTCGGCGGCCTGCGCCAGCGACTCCTCGGCCTCGTCGGACTGGCCCAGCGCCGCGAGCGCGGTGCCCAGATTGAAGCGCGCCAGCGCGGAGTCGGGTCGCAACTCCACCGCGCGCCGGTACGCGGCCACCGCCTGATCGGCGCGTCCGGCAGCCGTCGCGCGGTTGCCCGCACGGACGGCGGCCACGTCCGCCTGCGCGCGCGCAGAGGCCGGGGCGGGGAAGTGACCGGCCAGAAGGGCGGCCGCAAGGACCAGCGCGATCCTCTGGCGCAACGCGCCGGAGATTCGCCAGGCGATGCGGTGGGCGTTGATCACGGCCGGCCTCCTCGCCAGGCGAGCCAGCCGTCGAGCGACAGCAGCAGGACGCCCAGCGCCAGCGGGTAGCCGTAGAGTGACACCGGGCCGAACGGGTTCAGGCGCGCCGACGACCGATCGCCCGCCAGGCGCAGCCGCTCGGTGAGCGCCACGAGATCGACGCTGCCGCCGGGCCGCAGGTCCAGATGCTGCCCGCCTCCTTCGCTGGCGAGCCACCGCAGCAGGGTCGCATCGAGCCGCGAGATCACGGGCTGGCCCGAGGCGTCGCGCTGGACCAGGCTGGCGGCGCCGTCACGAACCGGGACCGGCGCGCCGTCGGCGGTGCCGACGCCCAGCGTGGAGATCCGGATGCCGCGCGCGCGCGCCTCGCGTGCAGCGTCCCGGAGTTGTTGCCGATCGGCGTCGGGGAACTCGCCGTCGCTCACCAGCAGCAGATCGCCACCGCCGTCGCCGGAGAGCGCGATGGCCCGCCGCACGGCCGGCGCGGCCAGCGAGAGCCCGGGCAGGGCGGCGTCCTCACGCGTGGCCTCGAGCAGGGCCTCGAAGGCCGCGCGATCGGTGGTGGGCGGGCAGATCAGCGCGGGCGCTCCTGCGAACGCGACGAGGGCGACGCGCCCGCCGAGCGGCCCGGCCAGTCCCATGGCCACCTGCCGCCTCGCTTCGTCGAGCCGCGACGGCGCCACGTCGGCCGCTCGCATGCTCATCGAGACGTCGAGGACGATGACCAGGATGGGCTCGGCGGTGGCGTCGGCCGGTGTCGCGCGCCACGCCGGCGCCGCCGCGGCGAGCGCCAGGCATCCCAGCGCGAGCAGGCGAATGCCGAGGCGCTGTCCCGAAACGGCCGGCGCGGCCCGCCTGCCCGAGCCCGCCGGAAGCGCGCGCTCGTCATCTCGCCAGCCCCGCGCGTGCAGCGCGAAGGCCGTCAAGGCCAGCGCCAGCAGGCCGAGCGCGAGTCCGAGCGCCGCGAGATCGAGGGTGGGCACCGGGATCACTCCGGATGGCTCCGCAGGACGGTGCCTGCCAGCCAGGCTTCGGCTGCCGCCAGCGCCAGCGCCGCGAGGATCCAGGCCTGGGCCAGGCTGAAGAGTTCTGGCTTCGAGACCTCCACGGGAGCCGGCGACTCCAGTTCCTCGATGGCGTCGGACACCGCCCGCAGCGCCGCCCCGTCGGGCGCCGGGAAGTAGCGGCCGCGCGTGCGGCTGGCGATCGCCATCAGCGCGGGCGCATCGAGCGGCAGCACCACGTCGACGCGCCCGAACTCCGTGGGATACGGCACGGCTCCACCCGATCCGATCCCGACCGTCAGGATCCGCACCCGGCGCGAGGCGGCGAGCGCCGCGGCCTCCCCTGGCGGCACCGACTCGCGGACGCCGTGACCGTCCGACAGCAGCACGATCAGGCGTTCGCCGGCGTGTCCGCTGGCGAGCCGTTCGACGGCGCTCACCACGGCCGCGCCGAGGGCCGTTCCTTCGCCGAGCAGTTCCTCGCCGGGCACGAGGTCGCGGATGGCGGCGCGCACGGCCTCGCGATCGCGCGTGAGCGGCACGCGCAGCGCCGATCGGCTGGCGAAGCTCATCAGGCCGAACCGATCGTCGGGCCGGCCGTCGATCACGCGCTCGGCGAACGCCTTGGCCGCGCCGAGCCGATCGGGTTCGAAGTCGAGCGCCTGCATGCTGCTCGACACGTCGATGAGCAGCAGCACGTCGGCACCGCCGCGTGCGCTGTGCGCCAGCCTCCAGGCGAGCGGTCCGGCCAGCGCGAGGATGGCGCAGCCGAGGGCGGCCAGGCGCAGGGCGTCGGGCAGCCACCGCGCACGTTCCCGCCAGGTCGACGGCAGCGCTCCGAACAGCGCGGAGGCGTGCACGGCGACGGCCGCCGTGTCGCGGCGTCGCCTCCACGCCCGCACGGCGAGCAGCGCGATGGGGATCGCCAGCGCCGCGAGCACGCCCGGCAGCGCGAACGCGTCAGGCCACATGGCCGCCTTCGATCGCCAGCGCCGGCCGGGCGGCCTCCATCTCCTCGATCAGCGCGATCGCGCGGCGGCAATGCCCGGCCCTCGTGTCATCGCCGGGCCGATCGCCCCCGAACTTCACGAGGTCGATGTCCAGCAGCAGGGCGTGCGCGCGCGCCCGGGCGGCCTCGCGATCGCGTGTGGCGGCATGCGGCGCGCCGCCGCGCGCGGCGCGTCGCATCAGCGCGTCGATGGCGCCCAGCAGTTCGGTGGACGTGAGGGCGGTTGCTGGCAGGTGGAGCGGAATGCCGAGATAGCCGCGCAGCGCGTCGGAGAGCGCGGTGTAGCGGGCCAGGATCTCCTCGGGTGAGGCAGCCGGCGCCGTGGCAATCGCGCGGATCCTGGCGATGGCGCGATCGGCGGTGACGGCCGGCGTTGCCGCCACCTGACGGCGGCGGCGCGCCTGCCACCAGCGCCACGCCAGCCCGGTGAGCGCGAGCGCGGCGAGCGCAGCCAGCGTCCACCCGGCGACCAGCCGCCAGTCGGGGCCGGGATCCATCGGCGGCGCGTCAGGTCGCAGCGCGGCATCGTCGGCCATGGCGACCGGCGTGACCTCGATCGTCGCTACGCTGGTGGCGGCGCTGCCCGTCGTGCCGTCGGCCTCGTGGACGATGCGCACCTCGATGGGCGGCAGGTCGAGCGTTCCCGGTTCGAAGGCCACGAGCGTGAGACGCCATTCGCGCGGGGCGCCGCCCGCCCGCACCGGGCCCGGCTCGTCGACGCCGAGCACCTCGAACGGCCCCAGGCGTCCGGGGATCGGAAGCTCGCAGCGGCTGCCGGCGGGACACGTCACCCGCACCGACACGAGGCAGTGCGCGCCCAGTTCGCAGGCGGCCGGAGCGATGAGGTCGGCGACGGCCTCGGCGTCGGGTGCACGGGTGACGGGCCGGGCCGTCGTGGCGTCGGATGGCGTGCCGGATGCGTGGATCGCCGCGTCCGGCTGAAGCCCGACGCCACGACCAGCGGAGAGACTCGCCGGCGTGAAGCCCGGGACGCTCGAGCCTGCGAAGGCCGTCGTCCAGCCCCAGGCCCCCGGCCCCAGGCCCCAAGGCCCAAGCCCCGAGCCATCCGTCATCGCACCACCGCCGACCGCGTGGTGACGTGTCGCGCCATCAGCGACGTGATCCAGGGCTGGCCTGTCTCCACGCCGATGAGGGGTGCGCCGACGCGGCCGAACTCGATCCGCCGCGTGTCGTCCACCCGCTGCCACCGCGCGGCCCACGCCTCGCGCACGCGCGCGCTCGACGTGTCGAGCCAGCGCGCCGCGCCGGTCTCCACGTCGCGCACCCACGCCAGGCGTCGCGCCGGCAACTGGCGCTCGCGGGCGTCGCCCACCGCCACGCCGATCACGTCGTGGCGGACCGAGAGCCGGGCCAGCGCGGGTCCGTAGCCATCGTCGGCGAAGTCGGAGACGAGCACCACCACCGCGGGCAGGCGGAGCATGCGGTCGAGGGCCCGGAGCACCTGGGCGATGCTGGTGCCCGGTGAAGCGGGGGCAAGGCCGTCGAGCGCGTGCACGAGGCGCAGGGCGTGGCGCCGGCCGCGACGCGCGCCGAGGTGACGCTCCACGCGATCGGTGAAGGCGACGGCGCCCACGCGCTCGTCGGCGCCGGCGGCCGCCAGCAGGAACAGAGCGGCGGCCTCCAGGGCGGCGCCGCGCTTGGCGGCGCCGGTGACGCCGGCTGTCATCGACCCGCTGAGATCGACTGCGGCGATGACCACGCCGGCCATCTCCTGCTGGTGTGCCTTCACGTACGGCCTGCCGGCCCGCGCGGTGACGTTCCAGTCGATGTCGCGCACGTCGTCGCCCGGCTGGTATTCGCGGTGGCCGGCGAAGGTGAGGCCGCGGCCGCGCACGGCGACGCGGCGCGCGCCCGGCTCGGGGCGCCCGCCGCGGCGGCCCAGGCGCAGGTCGAGCTTGCGCGCCAGCCGCTCGATGCGGGCGAGATCGATCACGGGATCCGCACGCTGGCGAGCAGTCGGGCGATGACCGCGTCGGGCGTGACGCCCTCAGCCTCGGCCTCCCAGTGCAGCGACAGCCGGTGGCGCAGCACGTCGGGCGCCACCTCCTTCACGTCCTCGGGCAGGACGAAGGCGCGGTGCGCGAGAAACGCGTGTGCGCGGGCAGCGAGCGCGAGGTGCACGGCGGCGCGTGGCGAGGCCCCGAAGCGGATCGCGGCGCCCGGGCTGCCGGGGCTGCCCTCGCGCGTGGCGCGCACGAGGTCGAGCACGTACCCGCGCAGCGCCGGCTCCAGGCGCACCTGTTCCACCGCCTCGCGGGCGGCGGCCACCGCCGGCCACTCCACCACCGGCCGGGCGGCGGGCGGCGCGCCGTGCATGTGGTGATCGAGAATCGTGAGCTCTTCCTCGCGCGAGGGGTAGGGCACGATCACCTGCATCAGAAACCGATCGAGCTGGGCCTCGGGCAGCGGGTAGGTGCCCTCGTGCTCGAGCGGGTTCTCGGTGGCGAGCACCAGGAACGGATCGGGCAGCGCGTGCGACGTCTCGCCGATCGTGACCTGGCGTTCCTGCATCGCCTCGAGCAGGGCGCTCTGCACCTTGGCGGGCGCGCGGTTGATCTCGTCGGCCAGCACCAGGTGGGCGAAGACGGGACCCCTGCGCACCTTGAACGAGGTGTCGCGCGGGTCGTAGACCAGCGTCCCGATCACGTCGGCGGGCAGCAGGTCGGGCGTGAACTGGACGCGGTTGAACGACAGGGCGAGCGCGCCGGCGAGCGTGCGCACCGACAACGTCTTGGCCACGCCCGGCGGGCCCTCGAGCAGGACGTGGCCGTTGACGAGCAGGCCGATCAGCATCCGGTTGACGAGCCGGTGCTGGCCGACGATCACCCGTCCGATCTCGGCCAGCAGCGGCTCGACGAAGGCGCTGCGCTCGGCGATGGCCGCCTCTGGCGGCTGTGGGGCGCGCGACAACGCGGGCGGCCTCGTCAGTCCTCGAGCGCGATCACGAAGATGCGCGCGCGCTTGAAGCGGTCCTTGTCGACGATGCGGAAGCTGACGGCGGCGCCATCGCCGGCGAGCCGCATCTGGTAGTCGCGGCTGGGGAGCAGGTCGCGCGGCGAGATCGTCGCCTTCTTGATGCGCTTCAGGCCCACGTCGGACGCCGTCACGCCGGGCAGTTCGTCGGTCTCGGCCAGGTTGATCGACCGGGCGTTGGGCAGATCGAGCCGCTGCAGCTTGAAGCCGCGGTCGATGATCCGCGCGTCCTGCAGCGTCTTCTTGCTGGCGATCAGGTAGGTGACGGTGTTCTCGGCGGCGATGCGCTGGCGGTCGGCTTCATCGGCCGCCGTGCGCGCCTCCTCCACTTCGACCGTCTTCGTCTCGATGTCGGCCTTCGCCGTGTCGAGTTCCTGCGTCGTCGTGTCGAGCGCCGTGCGGAGTTCGGCCGACTGCTGCTTGGCCGCCTCGAGTTCCTCCTGCAGCAGCTGCGTGAGCCGCCGCTGGTGCTCGACCGGCGTGATCGACGCCGTGCCGCGCGTCACCCACGTCCCGAACTGGCCGTTGCTCGCGTTGAAGAACACCCACACGCGGAAGCCGGGCAGCAGCGCCTCGTACAGGTTCGTCTGCGAGACGATGGCGTACGCCTTGTCGGCCGGCACGCCGCGCTTGACGAGGTAGTCGGTCGCGATGCGCTCGTGACGCTGGCCCTGCGTCACCACGAAGCTCTCGGTGTTGGGGATCTTCTTCTTGATCTCCTCGATCTCGTTCTTGAGCTTGCCGATCTCCGCATCGCGGTCGAGGATGTCCTGCAGGAGCTGCTGGCGGCTGCCGCGCTCCTGCTGGATGCGCTCGGCGAAGGCGGCGCGCTGCTCGGGCGTCAGGTTGCCGCCAAGGTTGGCGGGCACGTCGCCGCCGGCCTTGCGGTAGTCGTCGAGGGCCTTGGCGAGCTGCGACGTGGCCTGCGTCTCGCGCAGTTGCGCCGAGTCGACGTCGACGGCGAGCTGCTCCAGCGTCTTCTGTTCGGCAGCCGGCATCGCGGCGGGCGCGGCCGCGGCGTCGGCGGCCGGCGGCGGCTCCTTCCGGAACCAGTTGCAGCCGGCGGCCGCGGAGAGCGCCAGCACGCACAGGGCAAGGGCGGTGCCTCGGATGAACGGGAACGGGATCTGGGCGGAAACGGATCTCTGGCTTGCCATGGGATGCGGCCTCCGGACCGGCACGACGTCTGCCGGTTCGCGACGGGGAGCCGGCCCGCACGCGCTGCACGGGTCGTGTCGGGCCGCGGTCCGGCAAGGAAACAGGCCCGTATATTATGCCCTGCCGACGGCAGCGTCCACCCACGGGCACCCGCGGCCGGCTCTCCCCGCGGCCCGGCCGTCCTTCCTGTTACCCTACTTGGCCTGCACGCGACCGGCTCCGGGCCGGCGCCATCCGGTGCACGCAGCAGCGAGGAGCCCATGGCAGGCCTGATCGAAGCCATCGACATCAAGCGGAAGACCTACTTCGAGTTCGAGGACGCGCCCTACCACTGCATCGACGTCGAGGTGTCGAAGCCCACGGCCCGCGGCGGCCAGACGCTCGTGCGCGTGAAGATGCGCAACATGATCACGCGGGCCGTGTTCGACCGCACCTTCAAGGCCGGCGAGAAGTTCCGCGAGCCCGACCTCGCCCGCGTGAGCGCCATCTATCAGTACGCCGACGCCGACGGCTATCACTTCATGGACGAAGCCACCTACGAGACGCTCACGCTCGGCGCCGACATGCTGGGCGACGACCGCCTGCTGCTGGTCGACAACGTGGTCGTCGGCGTCCACAAGTACAAGGGACACCCGATCGGCCTGCAGTTCCCGCCGATCGTCGAGCTGACGGTGGCCTACACCGAGCCCGGCACGCGCGGCGACACGGCGAGCGGCAGCGTGACGAAGGCGGCGCGACTCGAGACTGGCCTCGAGGTGCGGGTGCCGCTCTTCGTGAAGGAAGGCGAGAAGGTGAAGGTGCACACCGAGACGCGGGAGTTCGCCGGCCGCGCCTGACGCGGACCCGGCGCGCCGGCCGTCACGCGGCCGGCGAGGGCGGGCAGCATTGGCGCCCTCTCCGCCAAGCCCGCCTACACCGGTGAGAACTCGTCCTTCTGCTGGTTGTAGAGCAGCAGTTCGCCGCGCTCCAGGTCGAGGTACAGCGCGTCGACGTGCAGGCTGCCATCGTCGACCCTCACCTTCACCCACGGGAACGAGAGCACGTTGGCCAGCGAGTCCTTGAGCGCCTCGAGCTCGCACGCACGCTGATGCTCGGCCGGCGAGAGTTCCTCGGCGCGCGCGGCCACCCGCTGCCGGGCCGGTGCGGCGAGCCCCATCCAGTTGGCGACGAAGTCGGTGGATTCCTCCGGCGGAACGAGCAGCGCCTTGATGCCGCCGCAGTCGGCGTGGCCGAGCACGACGAACTGTCCCACCTTGAGGAACCGGACCGCGTACTCGATGGCGGCCGACGTCGAGTGCTCGCGATCGTCGGGGCGGTAGGGCGGGATCAGGTTCGCGATGTTGCGGATGACGAAGATCTCGCCCGGCACGGTGCCGAAGGTGAGCGACATGTCGATGCGGCTGTCGCAGCAGGCGACGACCGCGTAGCGCGGATGCTGCGGGCGCGCCGCCAGCCGCTCGAAGCGGGCCCGCTGCGGCTCGTAGTACTTCGTCTGGAATCGCTGGAATCCTTCGATGAGTCGTTCCATTGGGCGCCCTCGTCCGGCAAGATCGATGACGGCAGCCATCGACGCAACCGATCGTCTGGTGAAGGTGCCTGCCGGTTCCGCGGCGCAGTATAGCGCGCGGCGCAGGGGCGCCGCGCGCTTCGGTGTAGGCTGATCGCGCCGGAGTCGCCCACTCGTGTCCCTGTTGCACCTGACGCCCTCGCTGCCGGCGGCCGCGGCCCGCGCCCTGGCACGAACCCTGTTTGGCGTCGACGGCGACGTCGAGCCGCTGCCCGGCGAACGCGACCGGAACTTCAGGATCGACGCCGCCGACGGACGCCGCTACGTGCTGAAGATCGGCAACGCGGCCGACGATGAGGCGCTCGTCGACGCGCAGCACCAGGCGATGGCCGCGGCCGGTCGACTGTGCGCGCGGCCCGTGGCCGCGCGTTCGGGCCGGCTTGCCGAGCCGATCGACGTCGAGGGCCGCCGTCACCTCGTCCGGTTGCTGGCGTGGATCGAGGGCGAGCCGCTGGGCGCGGTGGCGTATCGCCCGCCAGGCCTGCTGCGATCGCTGGGCCGCGCCATCGCCGAGGTCGATCGGGGGCTGGACGGCTTCGACCATCCGGCCATCCATCGTGAGTTCTCGTGGGATCTCGACGCGGCGCCCGCCGCGCTCGCGCGCGCGCAGTGGCCAGACGATCCCGAGGGCCGTGCGTTCGCCGCGTACGCGATCGCCCTGCACGCCGCGCACGTGGCCCCTGTCGCGGCATCGCTGCGCCGGCAGGCCATCCACAACGACGCCAACGACTACAACGTGCTGGTGGGAGGCGGCGCCGGCGCCGCTGCGCGCCGGCAGCAGGTGGTGGGCCTGCTCGACTTCGGCGACCTGATGTGGTCGACGCGCGTGCACGACGTGGCGATCGCCGCCGCATACGCGCTGCTGGGGCAGGACGATCCGCTGGCGGCCGTTGCCGCGGTGACCGGCGGCTATCACGAGACGTGGCCGCTCGACGAACGCGAGATCGCGGCGATCTTCGCGCTCGTGCTCCTGCGCCTGGCGCTGAGCGTCCACCACGCGGCGGTCCAGGTGGCGGTTCGTCCCGCCGACGACTACCTGGCGATCAGCCAGGCGCCGATTCGCCGCGCGATGCCCGTGCTGATGGCGATCCACCCGCGGCTGGCGCACTACGCCCTGCGTCACGCCTGCGGCCTGCCGCCGGTGCCACACGGCCCGGCGATCGTCGCGTGGCTCGTCGCGCACGGCGAGTCGTTTGCGCCGGTCGTCGGCCGCGATCTCGCCGCGCAGGCGGTGCCCGTGGACCTGTCGGCCGGCAGCCCGCTGGTCTCGGGCGATCCCGCCGGCAACGCCCCGGAGCCGATCGGCGCGCGGATCGCCGCGGCGATCGCGCGGGAGAGCGACGGCGCGCCCGACGCCATCGGCGCTGGCGGGTACGGCGAGGCGCGGGTGATCTACACCGCGCCGGCGTTCCAGGGGGAAGGCCCGCTCGCCGAGTCGCGCACGGTGCACCTGGGCATCGACCTCACCGCGCCGGCTGGAACGGAGGTGCGCGCGCCCTTCGACGGTATCGTCCACGCGCTGGAGGACGCCGCGGGGCCGCTCGACTACGGTCCCCTCGTCGTGCTGCGGCACGAGCAGGCCGGCGTGCCCTTCTTCACGCTCTACGGCCATCTCGACCGGGCGTCGCTCGACCGTCTCCACGGCGGGCAGATCGTCGCCGGGGGCGAGCGCATCGGCCGGATCGGCACGCCGCGGGAGAACGGCGGCTGGTGGCCGCACCTGCACGTCCAGGTGATCGCCGACCTGCTCGACGTCGCCTGCAACGTGAACGGCACGGCGCGGCCCGGCCAGCGCGAAGTGTGGCTGTCGGTGTGCCCCGACCCCAACCTTGTGCTGCGCATCCCCGCACGGCGCCTGCCGCGCCGGCGCGACACCGCGTCGCTGCTCGTCTCGCGCCGCGCGCACGTCGGCGGGAACGTGAGGCTCAGCTATCGCGAGCCGCTCCGCATCGCCCGCGGCTGGATGCAGTACCTGTTCGACGAAGACGGGCGGCGGTACGTGGACGCGTTCAACAACGTGCCGCACGTCGGCCATGCGCACCCTGCCGTCGTGGAGGCGGTCGCGGCGCAGCTCGCCGTGCTCAACACCAACACGCGCTACCTGCAGGAGGTGCACGCGGACTACGTCGAGGCGCTGCTCGCCACCTTTCCCGCCCCGCTCTCGGTGTGCTACCTCACCGCCTCGGGCAGCGAGGCCACCGAGCTGGCGCTGCGGCTCGCCCGGGCACGCACCGGCGCGCGGCACCTGCTGGTGCTCGACGCCGCGTATCACGGCCACACGACCACCGCGATCGACATCAGCCCGTACAAGCACGAAGGGCCGGGGGGCGAGGGCGCGCCGCCGTGGGTGCACAAGACGCCGCTGCCCGACCTCTATCGTGGGCCCTTCCGCGCGCCCGATCCCGAGGCCGGTCCGAAGTACGCCGCGCTGGTCGGCGAGCGCCTGGCGGCGCTCGCGCGCGACGGGGTGCGGCCGGCCGGTTACCTGGCCGAGACCTGTCCCAGCGTGGGCGGCCAGCTCATGCTGCCTCCCGGCTACCTGCCCGAGGTGTACCGGCTGGTGCGCGCAGCCGGCGGGGTGGCGATTGCCGACGAGGTGCAGACCGGTCTCGGCCGCATCGGCACCCACTTCTGGGCGTTCCAGGCCCACGGCGTCATCCCCGACATCGTCGTCCTGGGGAAGCCGATCGCCAACGGCTACCCCATGGGCGCCGTCGTCACCACGCCCGGGATCGCCAGTGCGTTCGACAACGGCATGGAGTTCTTCAGCACGTTCGGCGGAAGCAGTGCTGCCTGTGCCGCCGGTCTGGCGACGCTGCGCGTCACCCAGCGCGAGGGGCTGATGGAGCGGGCGCGCGAGACCGGCGCCTGCCTGCTGCCTCTGCTGCGCGAACTGGCGTCGCGCCATGCGCTGATCGGCGACATCCGGGGGTCGGGTCTATTTTTCGGCGTCGAGCTGGTCGCCGATCGCGGCTCGCGGACGCCCGCCCCGGACGAGGCGGCGTGGGTCGTCAACCGCCTGCGCGAGCTCGGCGTGCTCACGGGCACCGACGGCCCCCACCACAACGTCATCAAGATCCGCGGGCCGATGCCCCTCACCTGTGACGATGCCGCGGCGATCGCTGCGGCGCTGGATCGGGCGCTGCGCGAGCTGGCGTGAGCGCGTCGCGCGGCCCGGCGTGTCCGAGACAGCGCGCCGGTGCGGGGGGGTGTCGCGCGGCTTGCCGCGCCGGCCGGGCGCCAGAGCGGGGCGCCACGGTGTAGGATTGCCGGAGGAGCCGCCATGGAACTGCTCGACGAGCTGCGCGCCGAACACGACCTGATCGAACAGGTGGCTGGCGCCTTCCGTACCTTTGCCAGGCAGCGTGCGCGCGGCGAGGGCGAGGCGGCCGACGGGCCGCGCTTCCTCGCCTTCTTCCGCCGCTTTGCCGGCGACTTCCACCACGGCCGCGAGGAGGACACGCTGTTCGTCTCGCTGCAGCGCGACGCCGAGCTGCCCGGAGACCGCGGGCCCATCGCCGCGCTGCTCGGGGATCACCACCGCATGGCCGCCATCCTGGAGCAGCTCGAGCCGATCGTCGCCAGCGATCCGGCCGTGCCCGAGGTGGAGGCGCTCGCGCTCGACTACAGCGAGCAGCTCTGGCACCACATCGACGCCGAGAACTCGGTGCTGCTGCCGGAGAGCGAGCTGCGGCTCCGCCGGCACGGCATCCGCGAGCTCCCGTCGCGCGCGCCCACGGCGACCGAGACCGAGGCGATGGAGGGCGGGCGCGAGCTGCTGGCGAAGTATCCGCCGGTGCACGAGCCCGTCGTCGTGCGTGGCGACGGCTGCGTGATGTGCCCCGCCTTCGTCGACTCGTGCGAGGGCGTCGAGCGCACGTGGTGGAACGAGCACGAGTGGGACGAGTTCGAGGATCACCTGCCCTCGGGCTGATCGGATCCGTCTCCCATCAGCTTCCCGTGTCCGCCCGGGTGCGTCACCGGATCGCGTGACGTGCTCCGGGCCTCCTGTTGCCGCTGACTGGTCGTCACATGCCGAGCGTCCGGCTCCGTCCCATCGCGCTGCCTTCCGAACACGGAGGGTGGGCGCTGGCCGTTGCGCCCACCCTGCTGGGCGTCGCGGTGGCGCCGTCGCTGAGCGGCGTGTGGATTGGCGTGGCCGCGCTCGCCGTCTTCCTGGCGAGGCAGCCCGCGGGACTGGTGCTGGGCGACTGGCGCCGCGGCAGGCGATATCCGCGCACCGCGTGGGCCTTGGGGTTCGCGCTGGGCTACGTGCTGCTGGCGGCGGCGGCCATCGCCGGCGCCGCGGTCTCGGCGCGGGGCGCCTTCTGGATTCCGCTCGTCCTCGCGCTGCCGCTGCTGGCCGTCCAGGTTGCCCACGACGTCGCGTCGACCGGCCGCGCGTTCGCCGCGCAGGCAAGCGGCGCGCTCGCCAGCGGCGCCGTGGCGGCCTCCATCCTGATGGCATCGGGCTGGCCGCTGAATCAGGCCGCCGTCTCGTGGGCGCTGTTGTCGCTCCAGTCGCTGGCCGCCATCGTCTACGTGGGAACCCGGTTTCGCCTCGCGCGTGGCGCCGGCGCCTCGCGCTGGCCCACGGTCGCGGTCCATCTCGCGGCGGTGGCCATCGCGGCGGCGCTCGCCTGGCTCGCGCTGGCCCCGCGGCTCGGCGTGTTCGTGTTCGCGGTGCTCACCGTTCGCGCCATCCTCGGCCTGCTGCCGCGGAGCCTGCTGGTGCGGCCGTCGCTGGTGGGCGTCCAGGAGATTGGCTACAGCCTGCTCACGGTGGTGGGCCTGGCGGCCGGCCTGCGCGGCGGGTGGTGAGACGCCGGCGCGCCGCGCGTCACGGGAGCGCGCTCAAGGTTCGGCGGGCGCCCTCGCTTCGGTCAGCCCGTGCCGCGCGCGGCGTGCGATTCGCCGCCGCCGCTTCGCGATGAACGGGACCCACCACATCCAGAGGCCGCCGAGCCAGAGCAGGAACATCGCGATGCCCGCCGGCAGGAAGAGCCCCAGCTTCGTCAGGTTGCCACCGAAGATCGAGCCGTCGTGGATCGACTCGATCAGGTCGGAGCGGCGGTAGGCGACCTGAAGGATCTTGCCGGTGCCCAGGTCCACCTGCACCTCGTAGCCGTTCCTGAGGCGCACCTTCACCATCCCGCGCCTGACCCGCACGTCGAGCCGGTCCACGTCGTCCCAGCCCCGCACGTCCAGGCCCTCCGCCGACCTGGCGGCCGCGAGGATGCCCTCGAGATCCAGGACGGGCGTGGTGCCCGAGCCGCGGACCTCCGACGGTTGCACCCAGGACCAGTGCTTCTTCATCTGCAGGAGGAGCCCGCTGCCGATCATCACGAGCAGCACCGGCGCGGCGGCGACGCTCACCCAGTAATGAACCTTCCGGTTGAGGACGTTGAAGGACATGAACCCACTCAGGACCGGATGGCACTGGCCGCCGACCAGCCGCCGGTGACGACAATCCGGGCTCTCCGATCGAGCGCGAACCCGGGACCGCGGAGCCTGCGCGCCACTCTAGCGACGCCACGCCGACTACTACCAGCGCTCGTAGGCGAAGGCGGACGCGTGGGAGGCGTCACGAGCCTCGGGGCCGACGATCCCGCCGCGTGGCCTTCCGGCGGGCCGTCGGCGAACCTACCCCAGGCGCAGCAGGAACTCGATGGCGGCGTGGGCGGCGGGAGCGACCAGCAGCCCTGTGGCGCCCAACGCCGCGGCGGCTGCGCGTGGAGGCCAGGCCGGTGAGGGCGGGGGTGCCGCGTCGTGCGAGGTGTCCACGAGCCGGCGCACGCGCCCCGCAATCGGTTCGTCGCCGTGGAAGGCGCTGGCCGGCAGTGTGGCGGCTGGCCGCGTGGCGAGGCGCGCCACCTTCACGAGCGCCGAGGCCAGGTGCAGGCGGTCGGCGGCCGAGCGGCCCGCGGCCTCGTCTGCGGCCAGTTCCGTGGCCTCGGCCCAGGCACGGCGCAGCCGTGCGCCGGCGGGCAGCCACGCGAGGACGTCGGGCGCCGCGATCAGCGCCAGTCGCCGCAGGTTGTCGCGCCGGCGTGCGTGCGCCGTCTCGTGGGCCACGATCGCCCTGAACTCGTCAGCGGTGCACGTCGCCAGCACCGCTCGCGCGACGAACAGCCGCGGCTGAAGGAGCCCGAGCAGCGCCACGATCGGCGTCGTCGTGTCGATGGTGAACACAGGCAGCCGAGGCGTGGTGAGCGACGAGCGAGTGGCCGGGCGGAGGCTCGCGTGGACGCGGTGCGTCTGCCAGAGCGCCGTCAGGACGCGCCAGGCACCCGAGATGACGAACATCGTGCCCGCGCCCGCGGCGGCCAGCGCCAGCGGTCCCACGCGTTCGGTTTCCACGCGTGGTTCCCACAGGGCGAACGACAGCGAGACGCCCACCCAGGCCACGGCGATGGCCGTCAGCGTGGGCGCAAGCCCGAGAAGGAAGAGGCGGCGCGCCTGCTCGGCCGGCCACTCCGTCGCGCGCGCGGCGAGGCGTCGCGTGGCGAGCGCCACCACCAGCGCCGCTGCGCTGCTGGTGAGGGCGTGGGCGGCGAGCACGACGACGCCCCAGCGGGCCGCGAGGCCGAGGTCCATCACAAGCCTTCCTTCTTCAGGCGGACGAGAGCTTCCAGCTCATCGAGCAGTGCGGCATCGCGGCGGCTCACTTCGTCGACGAACATCGAGATGATCGGGCGCAGCGCCTCGCTGTCGCCGGGCAACAGCGAGGCCAGGACCGAGCCGGCGCGCCGTGCGCTGAGTTCGTCGCGGGTCCACCTCGCGGTGTAGGCGAACGCCCGGCCCTGCCTGTGGCGCGACAGCAGCCCCTTGCGGAACAGCCGGTCGGCGGTGGTCATCAGCGTCGTGTAGGCGATGCCCGGGAAGGCTGGCAGCAGGCCGCGCACGGTCGTTGCCGCGCCGCGTGCCCACAGTGCGTCGAGCACCCGCAGTTCGAGCGGCCCCAGCGGGGCACCCTTTGCCGTGTCCGGGCGCAGCGGGTCGTTCACCGGTGGCGAGTATAGCAACCCGGCCGCGAAGCCTGCGGGGTGGCGGGCTCGTGGCGTGGCGGGTCGCGCCTGAGACGGGCCTGTGGTATCAATTCCGGCGAGTCGGAGGCGTGTGCGAACGCTTCATGCTGGTGGTTCGTCCTGATGGCCAGCGTTGCCCGGCCTGAATCGCATCTTCTTCTCGTGCCGACTCCACCGAGCGCCCAATGACCGGCACCATCGCTCCGACCAGTCGCGGGTGGTACGAGTTTCTGCGGCGCCGGGAACTCGACGAGGTCAACTTCTGGAAGCCTTCGGGCCGCCGGGCCTTCCGCGCGGAACCGTTCTCGCCTTTCCTCTTCAAGCTGAAGAGGCCGCACAACGCGATCTGCGGATTCGGGTTCTTCGCCAAGTGGGCCAGGCTGCCAGACTGGCTCGCCCGGGCGTACGTCGGGGCGGGCAACGGCTGCGCGTCGTGCCCGGCGATGAAGGAGTGCATTGCTCGACTTCGCCTCGATTACCAGAACGGCAGGACGTACTGTTCGTTCGACGGCCGGCAGGTAGCCCTGCCCTCGGCAGCCGAGGAGCGCCCGTCGGCTGACTTCCTCCTGTGGCACAACCGCAACGTGTGCCGGGGCTGACCTATGGGTCCGCGATGTCGCACGTCTCCGCGCCCGGGCGCGTCGTACCACTCACTGCTGAACAGCGACGCCGTGCCGACCCCGACGTCGGGGACTGCCTGGACACGACGGACACGTCGAGCGCGCGTGAGGCTGCTCCTGTCGCACAGGGGAATCGAGAATGGGTATAGGCTGTCTCTTCTCGTCGGGAGTGGTCTCGCCGAGATCCGTGCCTGGGTCGGAGACCATGTCGCTCCCTCCTGGCAAGTGCTGGCCAGCACCGGGCAGGTGGGTCACGATCTGGACGAGAGACGAACATGAAGCGCATGTCTCCCCAGTCCGACGTCAGTCGCACGGTCCGTGCGCTGGCCGCTGTCGCCGCTATCACTCTGGTCTTCGTGCGTTGGCTGCACGTCTCGAACGCGGCGACCGTATCGGTCACCTTCGTTCTGCTGGTGCTCATCGTCGCGACGACGTCACGCCTGGGGATCGCGGTCGTGACGTCGATCGTCGCGATGTTGTGTCTGAACTTCTTCTTCCTGCCGCCCACTGGAACCTTCACGATCGCCGATCCCCACAATTGGGTGGCGCTGTTCGCGTTTCTGTTGGTGAGCTTGGTCGCGAGCCACCTCTCCGCCGTGGCCCGGGCGCGCACGGACGAGGCGGTGGGGCGCCGCAACGAACTGGCTCGGCTGTTCGATCTCAGTCGCGACGTCTTGATGGTGACCGAGAGTCGCGACGTCCTCGCGACGCTGGCACGTGCCATCGCCCGTCGATTCGACCTTGAGTTCGTCGGGATCGCGATGCCGCAGGGAGGGGATTGGGACGTCCACGTGGCGGGCTCGCACGCCATCACTCTCGACACGGATCAGCTGGCGATCGCGTTCGCCTCGGCACAGGCCACGCTGGAGTTCGACGCCTATGCGCGGACGTACGCGGGCCATCGGACGATGACGGTTGCCGGCATCGAGGTCCGACTGGTCCCCCTGCGCCTCGGCACGACGCCAATTGGCGTGCTCGCGGCCGCAGGCCGGCCGGTGGAAGCCGGGACGCTCGACACACTGGCGGGCATCGTCGCCATTGCGATTGAGCGCGCTCATCTCCTCGAGGAGCGGAAGGCCGCCGAGTTGACGCGGCAGAGCGAACGGCTGAAGACCGCGCTGCTGGCGTCGCTCAGCCACGACTTGCGGACCCCGCTGACCGCGATCCGGATAGCCGCAGGCAACATCAAGGCATCAGAACTCGATCCCGCCGACCGCGTCGAACAGAGTGATGTGATTCTGTCGGAGGTCGAGCGCCTGACCCGATTGTTCGAGAATCTGCTGGAGATGGCCCGCATCGATGCCGGCGCGATCGTCACCGAGCCCCGCTGGACGCACCCGTCCGAGATTGTCGCCGCGGCGCGTGACCAGGTCGAGCAGGCCTTGCAGAACCACAAGGTGGAGGTGGTCATCGAGCCTGACGTCCCGGTGCGGGTCGACCCCAGGCTGACGGCCACCGCGCTGGCGCGCCTGCTGGAGAATGCGGCTCAGTACTCGCCTGCCGGTTCGGCCATCCAGGTGACTTCCCGAGTCGGCCGGGAGGGGCTCGCCATTCAGGTCCGTGATCGCGGCGCAGGAATTGCGTTGGCGGACCTGCCGCACCTCTTCGACCGGTTCTACCGTGGTGCGGAGACGCGGGCTCGAACATCCGGTACGGGAATGGGTTTGTGGATCGCCCGCGGGTTGCTCGCCGTCGAGGGGGGGCGGGTCTGGGCAGAGAACGCGCCCGAGGGCGGAGCCCGTCTCACGCTGGCCGTCCCGACGCAGCCACGAGACGTCGATTCCCCATCTTCTGCGACATGACCACGCAGTCCCCACGCATCCTTCTCGTCGATGACGAAGCGTCAATCCAGCGGTCCGTCGGCGCGTTGCTGCGCGCCCGCGGTTACGACGTGGACATCGCCGGCACCGGAAGCCAGGCGATCGAGCGGTTCGAACAACGTACGCCGGCGCTGATCGTGCTGGATCTCGGACTCCCCGACATCGAGGGCACCGAGGTCTGCCGGCGCATTCGCGAGACCTCGCGCGTGCCGATCATCGTGCTCTCCGCACGAGGGGCCGAGGCGGACAAGGTGCATGCCCTCGATCTCGGTGGCGATGACTATGTGACGAAGCCGTTCGGCCCCGAGGAGCTCCTCGCGCGCGTCCGCGTGGCGTTGCGGCGCGCGACGACCGACACGTCAGCCGAATCGGGGCTGCTCCGAGCCGGCGCGCTGATCATCGATTACGACCGACGACGAGTCGTTCGGGACGACGTGGAGATCAGGCTCACGCCGAAGGAGTTCGAGCTCCTGACGCTCCTCGCGCACCACCACGATCGTGTCCTGACACATCGAACGATTCTGAAGCAGGTGTGGGGGCCGAACGCCGTCGAGCAGCCGGAGCACCTCTGGACCCTCGTGGCGCAACTCCGAAAGAAGATCGAACCTGACCCCTCGGAACCGATATACGTGATCAGCGAGCCCTGGGTCGGGTACCGGTTCGTCACCGGACTGAAGTAGCCCCCAACCGCCAGCCACCAACTCGACGCGAACGCCGTAACGCCCGAGACCCACCGGAGGGCGCGCACATCCCGGCCGCGGTGTCTCCTGCCCAGGACGCCCTCCCTATACCACCTGAAGTGGTCGTGCGGCTCGCCGGCCGCGGCGTCATCGCGGTCTTCAGCGATTCTTCAGGGACTCTTGAGCCCATCCTCAGGCCGACCACCGTAACGTCTGTAGAGGAGTCCCATGGACATGGTTTCGTCAGAAGGCACACGATTCAGGAATTCTGGAGGGTCCGCGGTCAGGTTCGCCCGTGCGCCGCAGGCCCCACGAGGCCGTGCCCTGGCTGCTGCGACTGGCGCGGTTGCGTGCCTGGCCGTCTCGACGATGGCCCCGGAGTTCGCGTACGGCCAGACTGCGCCAGAGGCTTCGCCGCCGGTTGCAGCGGCGACCACGCAGGAGCCGGCAGCCACGCCGCCACCGAACGGGTGGCGCCACGTGACGTTCGGGGCGACGCTCGAGGGGTACTACCAGTACAACTGGAATCAGCCCCCCAACCGTCATCTCGTGCTCAGAGCGTACGACACTCGCGGAAACACCTTCAGCCTCCAGCAGGCGGCGCTCCTCGTCGACGCTGCTCCCGACGTCGAGGCAGGCCGCCGGTATGGCCTGCGTGTCGATTTGCAGTTCGGCCAGGCGACGGAGACGGTCCAGGGCAACCCGGCGAACGAGCCGCGTCCGGACGTGTATCGTCACGTGTGGCAAGCGTACGGCACGTACGTCTTCCCGCTGGGAGCGAACGGCCTGCAGGCGGATTTCGGCAAGTTCGCCTCCATGCTCGGCTATGAGACGAACTACGCCAAGGACAACCAGGCCTTCTCACGCTCGTATCTCTTCAACTTTCTGCCGTTCTATCACTCCGGGCTGCGCCTGACGCTGCCCGTCAACGACAAGGTGTCGTTGCTGTACATGCTGACCAACGGCGTACAGCAGACGGAGGACTTCAACGACTTCAAGTCCAACCATGTCGCGGCGATCGTGGAGCCCGTATCGGGAGTCACGTGGACGGTCAACTACTACGTCGGCCAGGAGCAGCCCGACGGCGGCGCTCCTGGCGGGCCCGATGGGTTCTTCCGGGTGTTCGACACGTACGTGACGGTGGCGCCGACCGCGGCCCTGTCGCTGGGTGTCGACGTCAACCACACCACCAACGAGGTCAACTCCCAGGCCGCGTCGCTGTCGCTGCTGGGCACCGGCGTGTATTCGCGCTACCAACTCGCCAACCGTGCGGCCGTTGGCATTCGCTGGGAGCGCCTGGACGACGAAGGCCTGTTTGGGGGGATCGATCAGGTGCTGCACGAGGTGACGCTCACGGTCGAGCATGTGTTCGCCGAGGGCCTCCTGGTCCGCGCCGAGTTCCGGCGCGATTGGTCGAACCAACGCTTCTTTCCCGGCCCTGGTGGCGCAACTGACGTCCGGCGACACCAGAACACCGCACTCCTCGGCGCGGTCTGGGTCATCGGCAACAGGACGGGAGTGTGGTAGCCGCCATGCTGGATCTCGTGTTCATCGCGCTCTCCATCCTGTTCTTCGCCATCGGTGCGGCCTACGTGGCCGGCTGCCGGCGGCTCGAGAGAGGTCGACGTCCATGAACCTGGAAGCGATCGCTGGTCTCGTGGTTTCGGCGTTCCTGCTCGGGTACCTGGTGTACGCGATGCTGCGCCCGGAGAAGTTCTGACATGACCTTCGATGGCTGGATGCAGATTCTGCTGTTCCTCGGTGCGATCGCGGCCGTGACGGTGCCGCTGGGCGGGTTCATGGCGCGCGTGTTCGCGCGCGAGCGCACCGGGCTCGATCCGGTGTTGCGACCGCTCGAGCGTCTGGTGTACCGGCTGACGGGCGTGGACGAACGCCACGAGATGCGATGGCCGGAGTATGCGTTCGCGACGCTGGCATTCAGCGTCGTCTCCATGCTCGTTCTCTACGCGCTCCAGCGGCTGCAGGGGTGGCTGCCGTTCAACCCGCAGGGTCTCATGGGCGTTGCCCCCGATCTCGCCTTCAACACCGCTGCGTCGTTCACGACGAACACGAACTGGCAGTCGTACGTGGGTGAGACGACGATGAGTTATCTGACGCAGATGGCTGGTCTGGCGTACCACAACTTCGTGTCCGGAGCCGCCGGCATGGCGCTCGCGGTCGCGTTCATCCGCGGTATCGCCGGCGAGCGGCGCGATTCGCTCGGCAACTTCTGGGTGGACATGACACGTGCGACGCTGTGGGTGCTGTTGCCGTTCTGCGTGGTCGGGGCGCTGCTGCTCGTGTCGCAAGGGGTGGTCCAGAACCTGAAGCCCTTCGACCGCATTCAGCTCGTCGATCCCCAGATCGCTACCAGCACCGGGCCGGACGGCAGGGAGACCTCAACGACGATCACCGAGCAGGTCATCGCGCAAGGACCAGTCGCCTCACAGGAGATCATCAAGGAACTGGGCACCAACGGTGGCGGCTTCTTCAATGCCAACAGCGCCCATCCCTTTGAGAACCCGACACCGCTCTCGAACTTCATCGAGATGTTCGCCATCTTCGCGATCTCGGCGGGCTTCACCTGCACGCTGGGCCGAATGACGAAATCGCCCCGTCACGGCTGGGCCGTCTGGGCGGCGATGGCGTTTCTGTTCCTTGCCGGCGTGACCGTCGCCTATTGGGCGGAGGCGCGGGGCAACCCCCTGCTGGCCGGAACCGATCAGGCCGCGGGTGCCATGTGTCCGGGCGGCAACATGGAAGGCAAGGAAGCGCGGTTTGGCATCGCCAGCTCCGTTCTCTTCGCCACCGTCACGACCGGCGCGAGCTGCGGCGCCGTCAACTCGATGCACGACGCGTACACGCCGCTCGGCGGCATGGTGCCGCTCGTCAACATGATGCTCGGCGAGGTCATCTTCGGCGGCGTCGGCGCGGGCTTGTACGGGATCCTGATCTTCGTGGTCCTCTCCGTCTTCATTGCGGGACTGATGGTCGGCCGAACACCGGAGTATCTCGGCAAGAAGGTCGAAGCCTTCGACGTGCAGATGGCCATGCTGGCCGTGCTGGTGTTCCCGTTGACGATCCTGGTGTTCACTGGCATCTCGTCGGTGTCGACTTTCGGGACGTCCAGCATCTGGAACCCGGGTCCACACGGGCTGTCCGAAATCCTCTACGCCTATACATCCGGCACGGCAAACAACGGTTCAGCCTTCGCCGGCCTGTCGGCCAATACACCGTGGTACAACACGACGCTCGGCGTGGCGATGCTGATCGGCCGCTTCATGATCATCGTCCCCATGCTGGCGCTGGCGGGCAGCCTGGGTGGGAAGACACGGGTGCCGCCGTCGCTCGGCACGTTCCCGGTGACGAGTCCGTTGTTCACGACGCTGCTCGTGGGCGTGATCGTGATCGTCGGCGTGCTGACGTTCTTCCCGGTGCTCAGCCTGGGCCCGATCGTCGAACACGTTCTGATGCAGGCCGGGACCACTTTCTGAGGTGAGCCATGGGAACGATACAGAAGTTGAGCGTTTGGGATCCCGCGCTGGTGCGCACGGCTCTGGCCGACGCGGTGCGGAAGCTCGACCCGCGGCTCATGGCCAGGAACCCGGTCATGTTCGTCGTCGAAGTCGGCGCGGTGCTGACGACGACTCTGTTGATCCGGGACCTGACAGGCGGCGGGGCTGACGTCGGATTCGAGCTGCAGATCACGATCTGGCTCTGGGCCACCGTCCTCTTCGCCAACCTGGCGGAGGCGATGGCCGAGGGCCGGGGCAAGGCGCAGGCCGACACGCTGCGCAGAACGCGAACGGAGACCATTGCCAAGCGGATGGTCAATGGGCGGACCGACACCGTGCCGGCCGCGTCGCTTCGAAAGGACGACATCGTTCTTGTGCGCGCCGGTGAGTTCATCCCGTCCGACGGCGAGATTGTGGAGGGCGTCGCGTCGGTCGACGAATCCGCGATCACCGGCGAGTCGGCGCCTGTCATTCGGGAGGCGGGCGGCGACCGCTCGGCGGTGACAGGCGGCACGCGCGTCCTCTCGGACTGGATCAAGGTGCGCGTGACCGCCGATCCCGGGCACTCCTTCCTCGACCGGATGATCGCGCTCGTCGAAGGCGCCGCGCGTCAGAAGACGCCGAACGAGATCGCCCTGAACATCCTGCTCGCCGGGCTGACGATTGTGTTCCTGATGGCCGTTGTGACGCTGCAGCCGTTCGCGATCTACTCGCACGCGCCGCAATCGGTGTTCGTGCTCGTCGCGCTGCTCGTCTGTCTCATCCCCACGACCATCGGGGGGTTGCTCTCGGCCATCGGCATCGCCGGGATGGACCGGCTCATTCAGCACAACGTGCTCGCGATGTCCGGGCGGGCCGTCGAGGCGGCCGGCGACGTCCACACGCTGCTCCTCGACAAGACGGGGACCATCACGCTCGGCAACCGACAGGCGTCCGAGTTCCTG
The DNA here is from genome assembly GCA_039812685.1 of Vicinamibacteraceae bacterium. GTDB lineage: Bacteria > Acidobacteriota > Vicinamibacteria > Vicinamibacterales > JAFNAJ01 > JBDIBB01. The sequence goes on along the minus strand of JBDIBB010000045.1, from coordinate 7,622 downwards.
CCGATCGATGGCGTCACCGACGCAGAGCTTGCCGATGCCGCGCAACTCGCGTCGCTGGCCGATGAAACGCCGGAAGGCCGGTCCATTGTCGTTCTGGCCAAGCAGAAGTACGGGATCCGTGGGCGCGACCTCGCGCCGCACTCCGCCGCGTTCGTGCCATTCACCGCGCAGACGCGGATGTCCGGGGTCGACCTGGATGGGCGGCGCATTCGCAAGGGCGCCGCGGAGGCCATCGCGGCCTACATCAGATCACACGGTGGCGTGATACCGCCGGATCTCACCGACGCTGTGCAGCGCATTTCGCGTGCCGGGGGGACGCCGCTCGTCGTGGCTGACGCCGGACGTCCGCTCGGCGTGATCCATCTGAAGGATGTCGTCAAGGGGGGCATGCGGGAGCGCTTCGCCGCCTTGCGCACCATGGGCATCAGGACGGTGATGATCACGGGTGACAACCCGCTGACCGCGGCCGCGATTGCGCAGGAGGCGGGCGTCGACGATTTCCTGGCCGAGGCGACGCCCGAGGACAAGATGGCGCTCATCAAGGAGGAGCAGCGGGCGGGGAAGCTGGTGGCGATGACCGGTGACGGCACGAACGACGCCCCGGCACTTGCCCAGGCGGACGTGGGCGTCGCGATGAACTCCGGCACCCAGGCCGCCAAGGAGGCCGGGAACATGGTCGATCTCGATTCGAACCCGACCAAGCTGATCGAGATTGTCGAGATCGGCAAACAGCTGCTCATGACACGCGGGACACTGACGACGTTCTCGATCGCGAACGACGTCGCGAAGTACTTTGCCATCATCCCGGCGATGTTCTTGTCCGCGTATCCGGCGCTCGGGGCGCTGAACGTCATGCGCCTCCAGACCCCGGAATCGGCCATTCTGTCCGCAGTGATCTTCAACGCCGTGATCATCGTGGCCCTCGTGCCCCTGGCGCTGTGCGGGGTGCGGTTCACGCCGATGAGCGCGGCGGCCCTGCTGCGACGCAACGTCTTGGTCTATGGCATTGGCGGGATCATCGCCCCGTTCATCGGGATCAAGGCCATCGACGTCCTGATAACGTCCCTCGGCTTGGCGTGAAGGATTCAAACATGGCGACGCATCTTCGAACCGCCGCGCTGATGACGGTTGTGACAACAGTCCTGCTCGGATTGGTCTATCCGCTCGTCGTCACAGGATTGGCGCAGGTCCTCTTTCCGAACCAGGCGAACGGGCAGCTGATTGAGCGCAACGGTCGCGTGGTCGGGTCGCGCATCATCGGGCAGCCGTTCACCTCGCCGCGCTACTTCCACTCGCGGCCATCGGCCGCCGGCGCGGGGTACGACGCAGGCGCGTCCTCCGGGTCGAATCTGGGGCCGACGAACCGGAAGCTCGTCGACCGAGTCGCCGCCGACGTGATGCGGCTGCGCGAAGACAACCCAGGGATGGCCGTCCCGATCGATCTCGTCACGGCGTCCGCGTCTGGTCTCGATCCTCACATCAGCCCCGCCTCGGCCCGGTTTCAGGTGCCGCGCATCGCGCGCGAGCGCGGGCTCTCCGAGGAAACCGTCCGTCGCTTGGTGGACGCGCACACCGAAAGCCGGCAATTCGGTCTGCTCGGCGAGGCGGTCGTCAATGTGCTCCTGCTGAATCTCGCGCTGGACGAGCGTGCCCCCAGAGGTCAGTAGGCTCGTGATGTCCGCGAACCGCCCCTCGGCGGACGCGCTGCTGGCCCGCATCAAGGAGGCGGAGCGGGCGCGGCTGCGCATCTACATCGGTGCGGCGCCCGGCGTGGGCAAGACCTACGAGATGCTGCAGGATGCCCATGCCCTTCGACTGCGAGGGCTCGATGTCGTCGTCGGACTCGTCGAGACCTACGGGCGCCCGGAGACCGACGCCCAGGTGAAGGACATCGAGGTGGTCCCGCGGCGCAGGATCGAGTATCGGGGCGTGACCCTCGAGGAGATGGACCTCGATGCCATCATCGGGCGGCGGCCACAGGTCTGTGTCGTCGACGAACTCGCCCACACGAACGTGCCCGGCAGCCGTCATGAAAAGCGCTACGAGGACGTACTGGCGCTGCTCGATGCCGGCATCCACGTCATGACCGCCGTCAACATTCAGCACCTCGAGACGCTCAACGATGCCGTGGCCCGCGCGACCGGCGTCAGGGTGCGGGAAACGGTTCCAGACACGCTGCTCCGCCGCGCCGATGAGGTCATCAACGTGGACGTCACCGTCGAGGAATTGCGCAGCCGCCTGCGCGAGGGGAAAGTCTACCGCCCGGACAAGGTCGAACAGGCGCTCACCAACTTCTTCCGGAAGGGCAACCTGTCGACCCTGCGCGAGCTGGCCTTGCGTACGGTGGCCGATGAAGTCGGTGAGAAGGCTGCGAGCTACCGGGCCCGGGAAGGACTCGAGCCGGCGCTCATCCCCGAACGGGTGATGGTGTGCATGAGCTCCAATGCCCTGGCGCCTCGTGTCATTCGTACGGGCGCGAGGATCGCCGGCCGGCTCGGCGCGCGGTGGTATGCCGTGTACGTCGAGACCCCGCGGGAACAGCCTGGCCGCATCAAGCCGCGCGACGCCGGGGCCCTTCAGGAGAACATCCGCCTGGCCGAGAGCCTTGGCGCGACGGTCGTCCGAGTCAGGGCCGAGCGTCCGTCGGACGGTCTCATCGCCTTCGCTCAGCGTGAAGGAGTCACACACGTCATCTTCGGGCAGAGCGCGCGGTCGCGATGGGAACTCCTGTGGCAGGGGTCGACGCTCGACAGGTTCCTCGGAGCGGTTCCTGATGCGGCCGTCCAGGTGGTTCCGCTGGCCGACAGTTGATGCGCGTCGGGGGTGGACGGTCTCCCCGGCGGGCCGCGCCCTCACACGCTCGGGCAAACCCACTCGCCCGCGTTCAACCCCCGGATCCCCGCTACCTCGATCCCTCGCCGCCTCACAGGCCGTATTCGGCGCGCGCGATCAGCTCCAGCTGCATCTGCTTGTTGAGCGTCACGAAGTACGCGTTGTAGCCCGAGATCCGCACCAGCAGGTTGCGGTAGTTCTCCGGATGCACCATGGCGTCGCGCAGCGTGTCGGAGGTGACCGCGTTGAGCTGCATCTGCATGCCGCCAAGCGTGAAGTACGACTTCACGTAGGCCGCCATCGTGTCGACCGTCTGCTCGCGCGACTCGCCGGCGGCGGGCACCACCTTCACGTTGAAGGCGATGTTGTTCGGCATGTTGGCGGGATCCAGCCGGGCCACGTCGCGGATGTTGTCCAGCAGGTTCGCCGAGGCGGCCGGCGCGGGCGTCAGCCCCGGCGTGAACGGCTTGCCGGCCAGCCGCCCCGACGGCAGCGCGCCAGCCAGCGTGCCGTAGGACACGTGCGTCGACATCGACCAGAACCCGGCGGCGTAGCGGCCGCCCCGGTAGTTCGTGTACCGGTCGTAGAGCGACTGCACCATCGCGGTGATGCGGTTGCCCATCGCCACCGCGTCGGCGTTCCCCGAGCCGAACAGCGGCACCTTGTGCGTCACCAGGGCCAGCAGCTCGGGGTTCTCCGCGAAGTTGGTGTCCACGGCCCGCTTCAGCTCGGCAAACGACACGGCCTTCTGCTCGAACACCAGCTTCTTGATGACCAGCATCGAGTCGATGACATCGGCCAGCCCGATGCACGCGGCGCCGGAGCTGTTGTACTTCGCCCCGCCGCAGGTGACGTCACGCCCCGACGCGATGGTGCCGTCGATCAGGCTCGAGAGCAGCGGCGTCGGCCGCAGCTGCTGGTGCGCCTGCCCGAGCATCTCGTTGTACTGGATCGACTGGTCGACGAGAAACGCCAGCTGCTCGCGGTACGCGGCGAAGAACTCGTCGAACGTGTGGAAGTCGCCCGCCTCGATCGACCCGGTGGCGGGACCGACCTTCCAGTCCATCAGCGGGTGCCAGCCGTCGTTGAGCGCCATCTCCAGCGCCGCCACCAGGCTCAGCATCTGGAAGTTGGTGTGGCCGATGTGCTTGCCCGACAGCGTGGGCTCGACGCACCCGGTGGCCGACCAGTCCCGCACGTCCTGCGGCTCGTAGCCGTAGCGGCTCAGCGCGGCCCAGACGACCTCGTCGTTGTGCAGCGACGGCGTCGCCGCGGTGATCAGGTTCACCTCGCACAGGCGCCGGAGGTAGGCGTCGCTGTTCTCCCGCAGGTTGAACCGCGCGTTGACGTTCGGGTCGCGCAGGCTCAGGATTTCGGTCGCCTTCAGGAAGATGTAGGTCATGTCGTTGACCGCATCCCTGCCTTCCGGCGTCACGCCGCCGAGGGTGATGGCCTGGTCCGACGAGCTGCCGCCGAAGTAGTAGTTGGCGACGTCCGGGGTGAGCGGCAGGTGGTCGGTGCAGCGCAGCATGAGGTCGCCGACCAGCTCGATCGCGCGCCGCGTGTACGCCAGCCGCTCCCCGGGGCTCGACAGCTTCGCCATGTCGGCCTCGAAGTAGGGCTGCAGCCACTGGTCGAGTCGGCCCATCGACAACCCGGCGTTGGTGCTCTCCATGTGCAAACCGACCCAGGTGATCCACACCGAGTTCACCGCCTCGTCCAGCGTGCGCGCCGGCCCGGCCACCACTTGCGTGCAGATCTCGGCCAGGCGCCGCAGCTCGGCCGCGCGCACCGGATCCGCCTCGACCTCGGCCTCGCGGGCCGCCTGCGCGGCCAGGTTCCGCGAGTAGGTGGTGAGACCCTCCAGGGTGAGGATGAAGGCACGCCGGGTGATCGTGCGCTCCTCGTCGGGATCGGCGGCGATGGCGGCCTCGATCTCCGCGATGATGCCGGCCGTGCCCAGCCGGAGCATCTTGGGGAAGTCGGGGATCGTGTGCGAAATCGTCGCCGTCTTCCAGTCGAAGTAGACGGCGAACCGGTCGTCGATGCGCTGGCCCAGCGGGGAGCCGTAGCGGTCGCGCACCCACTCCTTGAAGTTCCGGCGCTCCCAGTAGGGGAAGACGTCCCGGTGCAGCAGGTCGCGGGTCTCCGCCGACACCTTGTACGGATTCAGCGGCCGGTGCGGCACCGTGAACAGCTCGCCCCAGATCATCGTGCCGTGACCCTCGGGGTAGACCACCACGCCGGTCTCCTTGGTGGTTGTGGTGCCCGCAATCAGGTCGTTGGCGCGGATGATCGGCCGCCGGTTCTCCATGATGTACTTGTAAGACAGCGCCTTGCGCAGCACGGGGTGCCACGGCCTGCCCTCGGCGTCGCACTCGAACCCGTGCTCGCGGTGCCACTCGGTCATCAGCCGCGGCAGCTCGGGGCACACCTCGGCGTCATGCTCCAGGTGACGCGCGAGGAACGCGGCCAGCCGCGGGAAGTCCTTCAGGCTGAACTCGTGCAGGTAGGGATCGGCGAGGTACTTCACCCCGGGGTCGACGGCGCTTGCCGTGATCCGGTAGTCGGCGCGGCGGCGCATCTGCCGCGCAAGGTCGGGATCGGTGGCCCCGGCCTGCGCGCGCCGGTCCGCATCGTCATGGGCCCGGTCCTCGCCCAGCTTCCGAACCTGCTGGCGGAACAGCAGCCGGGAGATCAGGTAGACGAACCGGTTCAGCGACGAGACGTTGCCGTCGACGTAGAAGTCGTTGCGCAGCGTCATGAGCACCTGTTCGGTGGGCGTCGCCGTGAGGAACTTCCTCACCTCGGTGTCGGACTTGAACACGAGGACGACGTCGGCCTCGTCCGGGATGCGGCCCATCGCCTGCGCCCGGCCGTCACGGAACCGGATGCCCACCTGCACCGAGCCCGACCGGGTGCGGATGCCTACGGCCAGGTTGGTCCACCCGTCGGTGGTGCGCAGCTCGTCGCGCAGCGCGGGGAGCCGGCTGTAGAGCGTCGCCATCACGCCCAGCAGGCTGCGCACGAGCAGTTGCTGCAGGCTCCGCTTCGAGTCGTCTGTCGTGGCCACGCTCGGGTGGAACGGCTTCACGGCCCGCACGTCGACCGCGGGCAGGCGCACAGGGGTCGGCTCGGTGATCATCATTGCAGTCGGTCCTTGCTGGTTGAGCGAGTCGGCGGCGCCGAGGTTCCGGCAACCTCGAGGCCGAGTCCGGTGAGGCACGCGCGCAGGCCGGCCGCCACGCCAGGCGCCAGCCAGGTGCGCAGGGCGTCGGTCTGGGCGAACCCGGGGCCGATCCCGAGCTGGCCGCACTTGTCCACCCACGTCGGGTTGTAGTCGAGCAGCCGGACCCGGCCGACGCCGAGGTCCAGCAGGAACCGGCCGATCGCCGTGACGTTGGCCTCTGTCGCCGTGATGCCCGGGACGAGCGGGATGCGCGGCAGCAGCTCGAACCCGCCCGCCTCGGCCAGCGCCGCGAGGCGTGCGAAGTTCGCCAGGATGCGATCGTTGTCGCACCCGCAGTAGCGCCGGTGGGCGCCGGCGTCGAACAGCTTCAGGTCGTAGTAGATCGCGTCGAGATGCGGCAACACGTCACGCTCGAACGGGGCCCAGCGGAAGTGCCCCGCGGTCTCGAGCAGGGTGTGGATGCCCTCGGCGCGGCAGGCCGCCGCGAGCTCGGCGAGGAAGTCCATGGCCAGCGTCGGCTCGCCGCCGGAGAACGTCACGCCGCCGCCCGACGCGTCGTAGAACGGCTTGTCCGCGCGCACGCTCTCCAGCAGCTCGGCGAGGCTGGCCGGGTGTCCGAGCTGGCGCAGCGCGCCGGACGGACAGACCGGCACGCAGTCGAAGCACAGCGTGCACGCATCGCGGTCGACGCTGACGCCGGGCCGGATCGCGCCGGGCTGGCAGACGGCCACGCACCGCGTGCAGCCCGCGACGCAGGCGCTGGCGTCGAACGACAGCTCCGGGGCGCGCCGCCGGCTCTCGGGGTTGTGACACCACACGCACGACAGGGGACAGCCCTTGAAGAACACCACCGACCGGATGCCCGGGCCATCGTCCAGCGCGTTGCCCTTGATCTCGAGCAGGAGCGGCGTCGGCCTGGCCAGCGTGAAGCACATCGCGGACCTCCGGCGTCAGTTCGGCGCCGCGGGGCTTGCCGCAGCCGCATGGTTCACCCGGACCGCGTGGCTCGCCTGGACCGCCTCGCCTGCCGCCACGGCGCGGCACAGCCCGGCCAGTTCGCCGGCGATGCTCGACTTGATCAGCGAGACCATGCGGTCGCGCAGCGAGTCCGGATCCGGGTGCATGTAGTCGATGAGGTGGTTCTGCACGCCGGCGATGTAGCCGTGCAGCTGCGACCACGTGCGGATCGTGATCAGCCGGAGGTCGTCCTCCGACAGCGGGGCGCTGGCGCAGGCGGCTATCGTCTGCGCCGCGAGGCGCTGGTTCTCAAGGGCCGCCTCCAGCTCCACCCGGGCTGCCTGCTCCGACGCCGTGCCCACGTAGTCGTTGTACTTGGGGACGTGCCAGGTGAACATCAGCCCGTACAGGTTCGCGTGGGCAAAGGCGAACGCCACGTACGCGTCGACGAGCGCGCCGAGCCGATCCAGCGGGCTGCCGGCCGAGGCCACCGCCGCGCGCAGCGCGTCGTTCAGGCCGCGGAAGCCGCGCGTGAGCAGGCCGAGGTACAGATCGTCCTGCGAGTCGAAGTAGTTGTAGAGCGTCTTGGCGGCGATGCCCAGGCGGGTGCCGAGCTTCCGCATCGAGAAGCCCTGCCAGCCGG
>JBDIBB010000044.1:0-30745 GCA_039812685.1 Vicinamibacteraceae bacterium | reverse complement strand
GACGGCCGCCGCGGGCCAGGTCCCGGCCGTGGCTGGCGCGCGGGCGCAGTCGCGGGCCGCGACGCCGGGGATGCCGATCGCGCCGCCACATGCGGCCGGCACGGCGCCCCTCGTGCTGCATCGGCCTCCGCCAGAGTGATGCGCCTGGTCGTCCAGCGGGTGCGCGAGGCCGTCGTCGAGGTGGACGGCCGCGTGGTGGGGCAGATCGGTTGCGGCCTGGTCGTGTTCGTCGGCATCGCCCGCGACGACGACGGGACCGACGTGGAGTACGCGGCCGGGAAGGTTCGCGACCTGCGGATCTTCGACGATGAGGCCGGCAGGATGAACCGGTCGGTGGCGCAGGCCGGCGGCGGCGTGCTGCTGGTCTCGCAGTTCACCCTGTGTGGAGACGTGCGCCGCGGGCGGCGGCCTTCGTTCGATGCCGCCGCGCCGCCGGAGGTCGCACGCGTGCTCTACGAGGATCTGGCCCGGCGGCTGAGCGACGAGGGGCTCACGGTCGCCACCGGACGGTTTCAGGCAGTGATGCAGGTGTCGCTGGTGAACGACGGCCCGGTGACGATCCTGCTCGACAGCCGCAAGGCGTTCTGATCGGGTCGCACGAGGCGGCGAGGCGGAGTGACGCATGGGACTGCGGGTGGTGAAGGCGCACGCGTACGGCAACGACTTCCTCTACGTGCGCGGGGCGGAGATCGCGGCGGCGCGGGTCGATCCGGTGGCGTTCGCGCGACGGGTGTGCGATCGCCATCGCGGGATCGGAGGCGACGGGCTGATCCTGTACTCGCAGACCGATGAAGGGGCGCGGATGCGGCTGCTGAACGCCGACGGCGGCCATGCCGAGGTCTCGGGCAACGGCGTGCGGGGTCTGGCCGCCCTCATCGCCCGCGAGCGCGGCATCCGCTTCGGCCCCGTCACGGTGCACACCGACGCGGGCGTCAAGCGCCTCCACCTGCTCGAGATCGATCCCGCGCGGCGGTTCCTCTTCCGCGCCGACATGGGCGCGCCCACCGACGTGCAGCCGCGCACCCTCGATGTGGCGGGCGAGCGGATCGACGTCGTGTCGATGCGCGTCGGCAACCCCCAGTGCGTGCTGCTGGCGCCGCTCGACGAGGCGCGCCTGCACAGGCTGGGCGCCGCGCTCCAGCACCATGCGGCCTTTCCCGACGCGGTGAACTTCGAGATCGCGCAGCTGGATCCGCCCGACCTGGTGTCGATCCTGATCTGGGAGCGCGGAGTGGGGCCGACGCAATCCTCGGGCACCGGTTCCTGCGCCGCGGCCATCGCGGCCATCGTCACCGCCGGCGCGTCCACCCGCGTCAGGGTGCGGGCGCCCGGCGGCGAGCAGCTCGTCGAGTGGCCCGACCGCGAGAACGTCTTCCTCACCGGCTGGGCCGAGGTGGTGCTCGACGGCGAGTGGCTGGGATGAGCCGCGCATGAAGACGGTACAGGAGGCGTTTCACTCGATCGAGACGTACTCCCCGGCCGAGGAACAGTTCAACCGCCGGCGCCGCGGCACGGGTCTCGTCATCGCGCCGCTGCTGTTCCTGGCGGTGCTGGCGATGCCGTGGCCGGCCCTCACGCCCCAGGCGCACCGCCTGGCGGCGATCATGGCCGCGGTGATGGTGCTGTGGGTGAGCGAGGCGCTGCCGATGGCCATCGTGGCGCTGCTCGGCCCCCTGCTCGCGGTGCTGCTCGGCGTGACCGACGCCCGCACCGCGTTCGCTTCCTTCGCCGACCCGATCGTCTTCCTCTTCATCGGCAGCTTCATGCTCGCCGAAGCGATGTTCGTGCACGGCGTCGATCGGCGCATCGCCTACACGGCGCTGTCCTGGGACGCAATCGGCCGGAGCGGCACGCGCATCCTGCTGGTCTATGGCGGCGTGGCGACGGCGCTGTCGATGTGGATCAGCAACACCGCCACGACGGCGATGATGTTCCCCATCGGCGTGTCGATCCTCGCCCACATGGGCAAGGGTGGCCGCGGCGGGCACGGCGACCTGCGCCGGTTCGCCATGGGCCTGATGCTCGTCACGGCGTTCGGCGCCTCGGTGGGCGGCATGGCGACGCCGGTGGGCACGCCGCCGAACCTGATCGGCATCGGCCTCATCGATCGCATCCAGGGCGTCCACATCTCGTTCCTGCGCTGGATGGCCGTCGGCGTCCCGCTGGTCGTGATGCTCTTCGTGGTGCTGATGGTCTACTTCTACTTCGCCTGCAGCCGCGGGGTGATGACCGGGGAGGGCAGCGCCGCGCTGGTGCGCGACGAGTTGACGCAACTCGGTCCCATGACGCCCGGCGAGCGCAACGTGCTCATCGCCTTCGGCGTCACCGTGACCCTGTGGCTGCTGCCGGGGATCCTCGCCATCGCGGGCCTCGGCGGGAGCGCGTTCGCCCGGACGTTCACGCAACTGGTCCCCGAGGCCGCCGCCGCGCTCTGCGGGGCGGTGCTGCTGTTCCTCCTGCCGGTGAGCTGGCGCGCGCGCCGCTTCACCCTCACGTGGGAAGAGGCGACACGCATCGACTGGGGCATCATCCTGCTCTACGGCGGCGGGCTCGCCCTCGGCGACCTCGCGTTCAGCACCGGGCTGGCCGGGGTTGCCGGCGAGGTCGTCACGGGCTGGCTGCCGTCGGAGTCGACGTTTTCGCTGGTCGCGATGTCGACCGGCCTGGCCATCCTGCTGTCGGAGACGACCTCCAACACCGCCGCGGCGAACATGATCGTGCCCGTAGCGATTGCCGTCGCGCAGTCGGCGCACGTGGATCCGCTGCTGCCGGCCGTCGGCGCGACGCTGGGGGCCTCGATGGGTTTCATGCTGCCCATCTCCACGGCGCCCAACGCCATCGTTTACAGCAGCGGCTTCGTGCCCATCACCAAGATGATGAAGTACGGCCTGGCGCTGGACCTCGCCGCCTTCGTGGCCATCGTCACGCTGGTGATGAGCATTGGCGCCTGGGTGCTGTAGCCTCCGTCCCGATTCAACCGCTCCCCGTGCGCTCCGGTCCAACGGCAGTGAACGCCAACGCCTGCTGTCGTCCGAGGAGAGTTCCATGCGCTTGAAGCCGCTCGTCGTGTCCTTGATCGTCGTTGGGCTCGTGCTGCCTGCCGTCGTCACGGCGCATCCCGCCCCGATCGATCGCCGCCAGGCCCGTCAACGTGCGCGCATCGCGGCCGGTGTCCGCAGCGGCGCCCTTACGCCGCGCGAAACGACGCGGTTGCTCGTCCGGCAGCGCGCCATCGCACGCGAGGAACGCGCCTATCGCCGCAACGGTCTGCAACCATGGGAGCGGGCCGATCTGCAGCGCGACCTGACCCGCGCCAGCCGCGCGATTGCGCGCCAGGCCCACGACGGCCAGCGCCGGTAGCTGCGGGTGCGGCGAAGGTGGCAGGGACCGCCAACCCCGCGATGACAGCGGGATCCCTTGTGACCATGGACGTTGATCCTGCCTGGCGGGGCGAAGCCCGTGGCGCCGGACGGTAGGAGCGGGCGTCTCGAGGACGCCCGCTCAGACCGCCGCGCCGCGATGGCGCTCGCGCGCCCAGGCGACGGCCAGCATGGCGCCGAGAAACGCGAGCGTGGCGGCGACGTCGACCAGCGGTCCGTGCGCCGCGATGTCGCCGCGCCACGGGCGCAGCCAGAGCAGCAGCACGGCATGTGCCGAGAACGCGTAGATGGATTGACGGCCGAGAAGCGCCAGCGGCGACCGCTGCAGCGCCCACGCGAGCCAGGCGCGCGCGTTGACGGCCAGCACGACCAGCAGCGCGAAGTTCAGCGCCCTGAGCGGACTGAACGACGGCCGCCCCACCAGCACCTCCAGCAACCGTGAGTCACCGGTCACCACGCGACGCAGCACCAGCAGCACGACGGCGAGCGCGATGGTGACGGCCAGCGGGGTTCTCCCGAGCCGCAGCAGCCTGATGTGTCCGCTCACCGTGACGTGCCAGCCGAGCAGGACGCCGGCGACGAACACGATCTGGTAGCCCAGCAGGTCGAAGCCGGGCGGGTGCAGCACGGGCGCCAGGCGGGCGACCCAGTGCGCGAGGTGGCCGAGCGTCGCCTGGGAGACGCACCAGGTCGCGATCGACGCCATGGCCACGCCGCGCCAGCGGCCGGCCAGGCAGCGCCGCACGATCGCGGGCACCAGCAGCACGAAGACGATGTAGAGCGGGAGGATGTCGAGCGGCTGGGGCAGCGCGAGCAGGCCGGCGGCCAGGGCGATCGCCGCCAGCGGCGTCTCGAACAGCGCCGGCCACGCGCTGTGCCAGGCGCTCTGGCCAGGCAACAGCGCCGCACTTGCCAGCAGCCCCAGCGCGCCGAGGACCACCGTCGACAGGTGCGCCTTGTAGATTCGCCGGGCGCGGCGGCCGGCGTCCCACGGGCGCAGGTCGCCGCCCGTCCGCAGCCCCACGCGGGTGCACGAGTGGCCCGCGACGAATCCCGACAGGAGGAAGAAGACCTCGGCGACCGACACGAAGCCCACCGGCTGCCAGAACAGCGGCGCCAGCGGCCCACCGAAGTGGTTGACGGCCATGAACACGAGGCAGACGCCCCGCAGGGCGTCGACCAGCGGCCAGGCGCGGCCTCTCTCGAACGTGCCGGACGGCGTGCCGGGCGCCGCGCGTGTCGCCAGGACAACTGGCGGTTCCCTCACGCCAACCCCGGTTGTCGTGAGGAGCCGCGGCTCAGCGGCCGGAACGGCGTCCCGGGCGGCGATTGGCGCGGGCCAGTGTCGCGGCATCGATCTCGCTACGGATCCGATCCAGGGTGGCGGCCACGCCCTCGACGCGCGCAGACGCGGCCGTGTAGTCGCTGGCTTCGGCCGTGGCTCGAGCCTGCTGGAGCGAGGTGCGGGCCGAGGCGATCGCCTTTCGTCCGGCCTCGAGCTGGGCCGCGGGCACGCGGGCCTCCACGGCGCCGGCCAGTGCCGCCTCCGCACGCTCGAGGGCGGCCTGGGTGTTGACGAGCAGCTGGTCGACTTCGCTGCGGGCGCGGGCGCGGTTCTCGGAGGCCGCCCTGGCCGCCTCTCGGGCCAGTTCCCTGGCGTCGAGGGCGGCACTGAGGGCCTGGCGGTAGTCGCGTTCGGTGACGGCGGCCTGCGATTTCTGCAACGCGGCCTCGGCGGCCCGCAGTTCGGCGGCGGCATAGGCGGGCGCGCCGGCGACGCGCGCGGCGTCGATGGCGCCCTCGGCCTGGTGCATCTCCCGTTCGGGAGGATCGTCGCAGCCGGCCGACAGCAACGCAACGAGGAAGAGGGCCGCCCCCGGGGGCGCGAGGGAGCGAAACATGTCGCGAGTATACGAGAGCGCGAGGGGAGCGACAACGCGCCGCTCGCGCCGCTGTAGTAGGATCCCGTGGCGCCGCGGATCATCGGGGGCGCCATGGCGCGGGTGAGGCTGCTGGCGCCTGGCGATCGGCCACGCGAGAAGCTCGCCCAGCACGGGGCCCGCAGCCTGGGTGACAACGAACTGCTGGCGATCGTGCTCGGGCAGGGTTCGCGCGGGGGCAGCTCGCTCGATCTCGCCAACGACGTCCTGGCGCGCGCCGGAGGCGTGGTGGGGCTCACGCGGACGGGCCTCGACCTGCTGCGACGTGCCCGTGGCATCGGACCGGTGAAGGCCTGCCAGATCCTCGCGGCCGTGGAACTGGGACGGCGAACGCTGCTGGCGAGCTCGGCCCCGCGCACGGCCTTCGGGTCGCCGCGCGAGGTCGCCAGCTTCCTGATGCCCCGCTTCAGCGCGCGCGAGGTGGAGCAGTTCGGGGTGCTGCTGCTCGACAGTCGTCACCGGCTCGTGCGCGCGCAGGCGCTCACCGTCGGCACGCTGGATTGCAGCGTGGTGCACCCGCGCGACGTCTTCAGGACGGCACTCGAGGCCAATGCGGCGTCGGTGGTGGTGTTCCACAACCACCCCTCGGGCGACCCGACGCCGAGTCCGGAGGACGTGGCGCTCACGCGCCGCCTCGTGGCGGCTGGTGCGCTGCTGGGCGTCGATCTGCTCGACCACGTGGTGCTGGCCGATGCCAGCTATTTCAGTTTCCGGGAGGCCGGCCGGCTGCCGTCCGCCTGAGATCGTCAATCGCGAATGTCCACTGCCGCGCCTCGTCGGTTCCTTCACTTCGATTGCTTCTCGGGCGCCTCCGGCGACATGCTGCTCGGCGCCCTGCTCGATGCCGGCCTGCCGCTCCAGGTTCTTCAGGATGCGCTGGGCCCGCTGGCCCTCGACGTCCAGTTGAGCGTGGATCGGGTGGTGCGCGGCGGCATCGGGGCGACGGCATTCCGCGTGGTGGAGCGGCAGCCGTCGGAGGGGCATCCCCATCGTCACCTCAAGGCCATCGCCGGGCTGGTCCGCCGCGCGGCCGCCTCCGAGACGGCACGCGAGCGCGCCGTGGCGCTGCTGACGCGGCTGGCGGGCATCGAGGCCGGCATCCACGGCACGTCGATCGAGCGGGTGCACCTGCACGAGGTGGGGGGGGCCGATTCCATCGTCGACGTGCTGGGCGCCGTCGTGGCCTTCGAATGGTTCGGCGCGCAGCGCATCACCTGCTCACCCATCAACGTGGGCAGCGGGACCGTGCAGACCGCGCACGGGCTGTTGCCGGTGCCGGCCCCTGCCACCGCGAAGCTCATCGAAGGCGTGCCGGTGTTCTCGGAGGGCGCCCCGGCCGAACGCCTCACGCCGACCGGCGCCCTGCTGCTCACCGGGTACGTCGATGCGTTCGGCGGACCGCCGCCCATGCGCATCACCGCCGCCGGCTACGGCGCCGGCTCGCGCGAGACGCCCGGGATGGCCAACGTGCTGCGCGTGCTGGTGGGCGAGGCGTCGGATCCCGCCGGCGAGGCCGAGGAGACCCTCGCGGTGCTCGAGTGCCAGGTCGACGACGCCTCGCCGCAGGTGCTCGGCGCGCTGATCGAGCGGGCGATGGCCGAGGGTGCGCTCGACGTGTTCTTCACGCCGGTGCAGATGAAGAAGAACCGGCCCGGCACCCACGTCACCGTGATTGCCGCGCCGGCCGACCAGGCGCGGCTCACCGCGCTGGTGCTCCGCGAGATCCCGACGCTCGGCGTGCGTTACCATGAGGAACGCCGCCACCGCCTGGCCCGACAGCATGACGTCACCCGCACGGCCTACGGCGAGGTGCGGGTGAAGGTGGGGCGGTTGGCGGGGCAGGTGGTGAACGCGGCGCCGGAATTCGACGACTGCGCGCGCCTGGCCCGTGAACGCGACGTGCCGGTGCGTGTGGTGATCGAGGCCGCGCTGCACGCCTGGCGCGCCTCGCGGCCTTCGGCCTGACCCCCTCGCCCGAGCCCGGCTTCGCCATGCACTTCTACCTCACGACGCCCATCTACTACGTCAACGCCGAGCCCCACCTCGGACACGCCTACACCACGATCCTCGCCGATGCCGCCGCGCGCGCACACCGTCTGCGCGGCGACGACGTCATCTTCCTGACGGGCACCGACGAGCACGGCCAGAAGATCGAGCGGTCGGCACGGAAGGCGGGCGTCGAACCGCGCGCGTTCGTCGACGGGGTGGCCGCCAAGTTCCAGCAGTTGTTCGCCGAACTGTCGATCTCCAACGACGACTTCATCCGCACCACCGAAGCGCGCCATCGCCTCGCCGTCGAGACGATCTGGCGCACGGTGCTCGCGCGCGGCGACCTCTACAAGGCGAAGTACGAGGGGTGGTACTGCACGACCGACGAACTCTACGTGCCCGAGACGCAACTGGTGGACGGGAGTCTGTGCCCGACCTGCGGCGGCAAGGTCGAGTGGCTCGAGGAGGAGAACTACAAGTTCAGGCTGTCGAAGTACCAGCCGGCGCTGCTCGACTGGTATCGTTCGCACCCCGACTACGTCGTGCCGCAGGCGCGCTACAACGAGGTCGTGGCCTTCATCGAGCGGGGGCTCGACGACCTCAGCGTGAGCCGCACCTCGTTCACGTGGGGCATTCCCGTGCCCGACGAGCCGGGCCACGTGGTCTACGTCTGGTTCGATGCGCTCACCAACTACCTCACCGCCGTCGGCTACGGCGATCCGTCGCCGGCCGCCCGCGCGCGCTTCGCGGCGCGCTGGCCCGCCGACGTGCACCTGATCGGCAAGGAGATCGTCCGCCAGCACGCCATCTACTGGCCCGCGTTCCTCATGTCGGCCGGGCTGCCGCTGCCGCGCCGCATCGTGTCCCACGGCTGGTGGACGATGGACGGGGCGAAGATGTCGAAGTCGCTGGGCAACGTCGTGCGACCGCGGGTGTACGTGGAGGCCTACGGGCTCGACGCCTTCCGCTACTACGTCCTGCGCGAGATGGTGCTCGGCGCCGACGCGGCGTTCACCGACGACGGCCTGCACGCCC
The DNA here is from genome assembly GCA_039812685.1 of Vicinamibacteraceae bacterium. Classification (GTDB taxonomy): domain Bacteria; phylum Acidobacteriota; class Vicinamibacteria; order Vicinamibacterales; family JAFNAJ01; genus JBDIBB01. The sequence goes on along the minus strand of JBDIBB010000044.1, from coordinate 22,401 downwards.
GGTACACGGCCGATCTCGCCAACGACCTGGGCAACCTCCTGAGCCGGGCGACGACGATGATCGCCCGCTACTGCGAGGGCGCGGTTCCGGCGGCCGTGTTCCGCGACGCGCTCGACGTGCAGCTCGAGGAGGTGGCGGGCGCCGTGATTGCCGAGGCGACGGAGGCCGCGGCGAACTTCGAGTTCAGCCGCGCGCTCACCGCCGTGTGGCGCCTCGTGAACGAGACCAATCGCTACCTCGTGAGCCGTGAGCCGTGGGCGGCGGCCCGCCATCCGGAGGCCCGGCCGCGGCTCGAGGCGACGCTCTATCACGCCGCCGACGTGCTGCGTGTCATCGCGATGCTGGTGGAACCGGTCATGCCGGCCGCCGCCGCGAGCATGCGGGCGAGCCTGGGCGTGCCCCTGACCTCCTGGATCGATCTCCGGCCGTCGACGCTCGTGCCCGGCACGCGCGTCACGCCCGCGCCGCCGTTGTTCCCCCGAAAGGATTCACCCGTGTCGGACCAGTCCCCGGCTTCCCCTGTCACGCCCCAGATCGTCACCGATCCGGCGCGCGACCAGCAGACCGTGCCAGCGCAGCCGCCTGCCGCGCCCCCCGTGCCGGCGGCGCCCGCGCCTGTCGAGTCGCCCGCGCAGCCGGCCCGCATCGGCATCGATCAGTTCATGAACGTCGAACTGCGGGTGGCCAGGGTGCTGGCCGCCGAGCGCGTGCCGAAGTCGAAGAAGCTGATCAGGATGACGATCGACGTGGGCACCGAAACGCGCACGCTCGTGGCAGGCATTGCCGAGGCGTACGCGCCGGAGGCGCTGGTGAACCGCCACGTGGTGATCGTGGCGAACCTGCAGCCGGCGACGCTGATGGGCATCGAGTCCAACGGGATGGTGCTCGCCGCGAGCCCCGAGGGCGGCCGGCCGCAGCTGATCACCTTCGACGAGCCCGCGCCCCCGCCGGGGACACGGGTCCGCTGACGTGGTCGTCGACTCCCACTGCCACTTGGCGAGCGAGGCGTTCGCCGGCGACGCCGAGGCGGTCATCGGCAGGGCCCGGGCGGCCGGCGTGGCCGGTGTGCTGTGCATCCTCGACGCCACCAGCGATGACGAGGCGGATCGCGCCGCCGCGCTGCGCGGCCGCTGGCCGGCGTTGTCGACGGCCGTCGGGGTGCACCCGCACCATGCGGGGCGTTTCGCGGGCGACGCCGCGTCGAGCGGGGCGGTGCTGGCCCGGCGGCTCGACGACGTGGCGGGCGTGGTGGCGGTGGGCGAAATCGGCCTCGACTACCACTACGACTTCGCGCCGCACGACGTGCAGCGCGAGGTGTTCGCGGCCCAGTTGGCGGTGGCACGGGCGCGCGATCTGCCCGTGGTGATCCACGGGCGCGAGGCCGAGGACGACATCCTGGCGGTGCTGCGCGAGTCGGGACAGACGCGCGGCGTGTTCCACTGCTTCACGGGAGACACGGCCATGGCGCGGCGGGCGCTGGACCTGGGCTTCCACGTCTCGCTGTCGGGGATCCTGACCTTCCCCAGGGCCGAATCGCTTCGCGAGGTGGCACGCTACGTCCCCGCCGATCGGCTCCTGGTCGAGACCGACAGCCCGTACCTCGCCCCGGTCCCGTATCGGGGCAAACGCAACGAGCCGGCGTGGGTGGTGCGCGTCGTCGAGGCGCTGGCCGGCGAGCGCGGCTGGACCGTGCCGGACGCCGCCAGCCGGACGACCGGCAATTTCGTCGCGCTTTTCGGGGCCGCCAGGCCAGGCCCGTGCGTTGACTCCCCGGGTGGTCTGTGTTGAGATTGACGCCGCGTGAGTGACATCGTGCAGAAGGCCACGCCTCCCCTCGAGTTGGCGCGCATCTTCGAGGCCGTGCAACCCGATCTCGTCCGCGTGGAGCAGGAGTTCCTGCGCCACGTCGAGTCGCGCGTCCAGCTCATCCCGCAGATCGGCCGCTACATCCAGACGAGCGGCGGCAAGCGCGTCCGCCCCGCGTTGCTGCTCATGGCCGCCCGCCTGGCCGGCTACACCGGCGACCGGGCCGTGCTCTACGCCTCGGTGGTCGAGTTCATCCACACCGCCACGCTGGTCCACGACGACATCGTCGACGAGGCCGAAGTGCGGCGCGGCCGGCTGTCGGTGCACTCGCGCTGGGGCAACGACATCACGGTACTGCTGGGCGACTACCTTTACATCAAGTCGATGGCGATGGCCCTCACGCAGGACTCGCTCGACGTCATCCGGCTGCTCTGCGACGTCACCCTGCGCATGATCGAGGGCGAGCTCTACCAGCTCACCAAGGCCGGCGACGTGGACATCTCCGAAGAGGAGCACCTGGAGATCATCCGCCGCAAGACCGCGTACCTGTTTGCCGGCTGCGCCCGGATCGGCGGCATGCTGGGCGAGACGACCCCCGCGCAGCAGGACGCGCTGTGGGACTACGGCTACAACCTCGGCGTGGCCTTCCAGGTGGTGGACGACCTGCTCGACTACACCGCCGACGAGTCCGCCCTGGGAAAGCCCGTCGGCAGCGACCTGCGCGAGGGGAAGGTGACGCTGCCCATCATCCGCCTGCTCGAGCGCGACGGATCGCGGGCCGGCGCTCTCGTGCGCGCCATCGTGGCCGAGCGGACGGTCACCACCACGCAGTGGCGTGAGCTGCTCGACCTGCTCGAGGCGACCAACGGCACCGAGTCGGCGTACGAGACCGCCTCGGGCTTCGCCGCCCTGGCCCGACAGCGCGTCATCGACGCCTTTCCCCCCTCGCCGGAACGCGACGCGCTGACCGCGCTCGTGGACTACGTCGTGTGGCGCGATCGCTGAGCCGGCCGGATCCGTCACCATCCGCGCCAGTCCCGCGCGGCCGACGCGCCGCGGCGATCGCCGCATGGACACCGGAATGACCCCCGCCCGGCGCGCCGACGAGCTTCGCCGCCTGATCCGGCACCACGAGGAGCGCTACTACGTTCTCGCCGATCCGGAGGTCTCCGACACCGAATTCGACGGCCTCGTGAAGGAACTCGAGGCCATCGAGCGCGATCACCCCGATCTGGTCACGCCCGATTCGCCCACGCAGCGGGTGGCCGGGCGGCCCGTCGAGGGGTTCGCGACCGTCGAGCACGCCGAGCCGATGCTCAGCCTCGACAACGGCTACTCCGATGACGAACTGCGCGCCTTCGACGAGCGGGTGCGGCGCGGCCTGGACGCGTCGGAGGCCGGTATCGCCTATTTCGCCGAGCTGAAGATCGACGGCCTCAGCATCGCGCTCACCTACGAAGACGGCCTGCTGGTGCGCGGCGTGACGCGCGGCGACGGCGTGCGCGGCGAGGACGTCACCAGCAACGTGCGGACGATACGGGCGGTGCCGCTGCGGCTGCATCCCGGCGCGCCGGCCCGCCTCGAGGTCCGCGGCGAGGTGTTCCTGCCGCGCGCGGTGTTCGAGCTGATCAATCGCGAGCGCGAGGAGGCGGGCGAGCCGCTGTTTGCCAACGCCCGGAACTCCGCCGCTGGCACGATGCGGCTGCTCGACCCCTCGACGGTGGCCCGGCGGCGGCTGAGCGCGTTCTTCTATCAGGTGGTGCCGGCGGGCGACGGCGCTGCGGTCGAGCCCCCGACGCAGGCCGGAACGCTGGCGGCCCTGCGCGGCTGGGGCCTGCCGGTCGAATCGCACGGCCGCCGCTGCCGCGGCATCGACCAGGTGCTGGCGTACTGCCGGGAGTGGGCCGATCGACGGCACCGCCTCGACTTCGACACCGACGGCGTCGTGGTGAAGCTCGACGAGGCCACACAGCGCGCCAGGCTCGGCGCCACGTCCAAGTTCCCGCGCTGGGCGCTGGCGTTCAAGTTCCCCGCCCAGCAGGCGACGACGCGCCTGCTGCGCATCGAACTGCAGGTGGGACGCACCGGCGCCGTCACCCCGGTGGCCGTCGTCGAACCGGTGCAGCTCGCCGGGTCCACCGTCCAGTACGCCACGCTGCACAACGATCAGGAGATCGCGCGCAAGGACCTCCGCCCGGGCGACCTCGTGCTGATGGAGAAGGGTGGCGACGTCATCCCGAAGGTCGTCAAGCCCATCCTGACGCAGCGGCCCGCGGGCACGGCGCCCTTCGAGATGCCGCGCGAGTGCCCCGTGTGCGGGCAGCCGCTCGATCGCCCGGAGGGCGAGGTGGTGTGGCGCTGCGACAACCCGTCGTGTCCGGCGCGCCTGCGCCGCAGCCTGCAGCACTACGCCTCACGGCGTGCGATGGACATCGAGGGGCTGGGCGAATCGCTGGTGGACCAGCTCGTGGCCACGGGCCTGGTGGGCGATGTGGCCGACCTCTATGCGCTGCGGCACGATCAGGTCGCGGCGCTCGAGCGGATGGGGTCGAAGTCGGCCGCCAACCTGCTGGCGCAGATCGACGCCAGCCGTCACCGGGAGTTGTGGCGGCTGGTGTTCGCCATCGGCATCCGGCACGTCGGCGAGCGCGGCGCGCAGGCGCTGGCGCGCGCCTTCGGCACGATCGACGCGCTGATGGCGGCCGGGGAGGACGCGCTCGTTTCGGTCGAGGACGTGGGGCCGGTGGTGGCGGCCTCGATCCGTCACTTCTTCGCGCAGCCGCGCAACCGGCAGCTGGTGGAGCGGCTGCGGGCGGCGGGCGTCCATCTCGGGACGGACGCCGCCGCCGCGGTGGCCGCCGACGGGCCGCTGACCGGCAGGACGTTCGTGCTGACCGGGACCCTGACGCGCATGACGCGTGACGAGGCGCAGCGGCTGATCGAAGCGCGTGGCGGCAGGGTGTCGAGTGCGGTGAGCCGGAAGACGTCATTCGTCGTGGCCGGGGCCGAGGCCGGCAGCAAGCTCGCCAAGGCCACCGCGCTGGGCGTGCCGGTGCTCGACGAGGCGGCGTTGGTCGCGATGCTCGGCATATAATCGAGGAACTCGATCTGCCGTCCGGCAGTCTGCATGAGCCAACGATTCGCCGTCCTCGCGGTCGCTCTCGCCGCGTCCGTCGCGTTCCTGCTCGGCCTCACCGTCGCCCATCGTGCGGTGGAGGCCCCCGTGGTGCCGGTCAACACGGCCCTGGTGCGCGCGCCGGCCGCCTTCGTCCCATCGATCGGCCCCGTGAACTTCGCCGACGTCGCCGCGCTGGTGAACCCGGCGGTGGTGAACGTGGATGCGACCTCGCGCCGGCGTGCTCGCGTCTCGGGCCCCGGTGGCCCGGAGGACGACGGGACGACGGATGGCGACGGCCGGCGGCCCGGCGATCCGGAGACGCCCGACTCGGGCAGTGGCAGCGGCGTCATCATCGAGGCCGACGGCCACATCCTCACCAATCACCACGTCATCGAGGGCGCCGATCGCATCACGGTGAAGCTCGCCGACGGCCGGAGCCTCCGCGCGCACGTGGTCGGCACCGATCCGGCCACCGACATCGCACTCATCAAGGTGGATCCGGCCGGGCTGCTGCCCGCGGCGAGGCTCGGCGATTCGGGGATGCTGCGCGTGGGCGAGTGGGTGTGCGCCATCGGCAATCCGCTGGCCTACGAGCACACGGTGACGGTGGGCGTCGTCAGCTATCTCGGTCGCAAGCTCTACGATGCGAGCCTCGACGACTACATCCAGACCGATGCGGCCATCAACTACGGCAACAGCGGTGGCCCGCTGATCAACGCGCGGGGCGAGGTCATCGGCATCAACGCCGCGATGAGCTGGAAGGCGAGCAACATCGGCTTCGCGGTCCCCATCAACCAGGCCGTGGCGATCCTGCCGCAGCTCAAGGCGATCGGACGCGTCAGTCGCGGGTACCTTGGCGTCACGCTGCGCGACCTCGATCCCGATCTCGCGGAATCGCTCGGGCTCGGAGATCTCGCCGGCGCGCTCGTGCAGGATGTGACGGCGGGATCGCCCGGCGCCCGTGCGGGGCTGCGGACCTACGACGTCATCCTCTCGGTCGACGACGACCCCGTGCAGTCCAACGACGACCTGGTGCGGCGCATCGCCAGCCGGGCGCCAGGCGTCGTGGTGCGGTTGCGGCTGGTCCGTGACGGGCACGAGCAGCAGGTGAGCGTGCGCCTGACCGAGCGGCCCGGCTTCGATGGCGGCGATCCGGGCAGCGTGGTGCCGGGCAGGGGCCGCACGCAGCCGGCGCGCGGACCCGTGGGAGGGCTGGGCGTGGGCGTCCGCGAACTCGACCGGAGCGCCCACCGGCGGCTGCAGCTGCCCGAGAACATGAGCGGCGTGCTGGTGACCGCCGTCGACCCGCTGTCGAACGCCTACGATGCGGGGATGGAACGCGGCGACATCGTCCTCGAGATCAACCGGCAGCCCGTCCGATCGCTGGCCGACTACCAGCGGATCACCCGGGGGTTGCCGCCCGGGCGTGTCGTGGCGATCTACTGCTATGTGCCTGATCTGGGCCAGCGCGCGCTGCGCGCCGTGCGCGTGGAGGCCCTGCTGGAATGACCGCGCGGATCCTGGTCATCGACGATGAAGCCGCCATCCGCGAGTCGATGCGGATGATCCTGGAGTACGAACGCTACGAGTGCGTGCTCGCCGCCTCCGGTCCGGAGGGGCTGGCCGCCGTCGATCGCGAGTCGCCCGACCTGGTGTTCCTCGACATCCGCATGCCGGGCATGGACGGCCTCGAGGTGCTCGATCGGATCAAGGCGCTCAACGACACGCTGCCGGTGGTGATCGTCTCGGGCCATGGCACGGTGGCCACGGCCGTCGAAGCCACCAAGCGTGGCGCCTTCGACTTCATCGAGAAGCCGCTCGAGAGCGAACGTGTCCTCGTCACCGTGCGCAACGCGCTCGACCGCGCGCAACTCGCGACGGAGAACCGCGCGCTCCGGCGTGCCGAGAACCTCCGCTACGAGATGATCGGCCAGAGCCCCGCGCTCGCGCGCGTCACCGATGCGATCCGCCGCGCCGCGCCCACCAGCGCCACCGTGCTGCTGCTGGGCGAGAGCGGCGTCGGCAAGGAACTGGTCGCCCGCGCCATCCATCGCAACAGCCAGCGCAGCCGCGAGCGGTTCGTCCAGGTGAACTGCGCCGCGATTCCCGAGGAGCTGATCGAGTCGGAGCTCTTCGGCCACGAGAAGGGGAGCTTCACCGGGGCCACCGAGAAGCAGGTGGGCAAGTTCGAACAGGCCGACCGGGGCACGATCTTCCTCGACGAAGTGGGCGACATGAGCGCGAAGACGCAGGCGAAGGTGCTGCGCGTGCTCCAGGAGGGCGAGGTGGAGCGGCTCGGATCCTCGCGCACCCTCAAGGTGGACGTGCGCGTGATCGCCGCCACGAACAAGGACCTCGAGGCCGAGATCGAGCAGGGTGGCTTCCGCGAGGACCTCTACTTCAGGTTGAGCGTGATCCCGATCCCGGTGCCGCCGCTGCGCGAGCGCGCGGAGGACATCCCGTTGCTCGTACGGCACTTCACCGAGATCTTCGGTCGCGAGAACAACTACCGCGCCCGCCGTTTCTCGCCGGCCGCCATCGAGCTGCTCCAGCAGCACCGGTGGAAGGGCAACATCCGCGAGCTGAGGAACGCCGTGGAGCGGCTGCTGATCATGGCGCCGTCCGACCTGATCGACGTGGCCGACGTGCGCCAGGTGGTGCGCGCCGATCGTCCCGCCGAGCCGCCGGCGGCCGCCGCCGTGTCCCGCGAGAGACCAGGCACGCTGCGCGAGTTCAAGGAGACGGCCGAGCGGGAGTTCCTCGTCGAGAAGCTGCGGGAGAACGGCTGGAACATCACCAGGACCGCCGAAGTGATCGGGACCCCGCGCAGTAACCTGTACAAGAAGCTCGAGCAGTACGGCATCTCCCAGGACGTCGACGACTGAGGGCCACCTCTGCGGGCCCTGCCGCACCGTGCCGGCCGCCGCTTTTGCGGTACACTGTCCTCGCCGCAGCGCGCCAGGGCGATCGCTGCGCGGCAGGCGCGCCTTCGGGCGTGGCCGCCGCGGGGAGGAAAGTCCGAACTCCGCAGGGCAGTGTGCCGGGTAACACCCGGGCGGGGCGACCCGACGGAAAGTGGCACAGAAAACATACCGCTCCCGGCGCGACCGGCTTCGGCCGGATGCGTCCAGGAGCAAGGGTGAAAAGGTGCGGTAAGAGCGCACCGCGTCTCCGGTAACGGGGATGGCAGGCCAAACCCCACACGGAGCAAGACCAAATAGGGAGGCGCCGGCCGCTGCCGCGACGACTCGCGGTGCGGTCGATCGGGTGGCCCATCCGATGCCTCCGGGTAGGTCGCTCGAGGCCGGCAGAGATGCCGGTCCCAGAGGAATGATCGCCACCCCGGGCACGTGCCGGCCGCATCGCCGGCGAGCCTCACCGGCCGCCGGCGGGGCGGCAGCGGGCGAGGCCCGAGGGGACAGAATTCGGCTTACCGGCGCACTGCGGCACTTCCTTCACGAGGGTTCGACGCGCGATGACACGATACCTGGTCACCGGGGGGGCGGGCTTCATCGGCTCCCACCTCACCGAGGCCCTCCGCCACCGCAACGCCAGCGTGCGCGTGGTCGACAGCCTGATCACCGGCCATCGCGAGAACCTCGCGCACCTCGACGGGGTGGAGTTCATCGAGGGCGACCTCGCTGATCTCGATGTCGCGCGGCGCGCGGTCGAGGGCATCGACATCGTCCTGCACCAGGCCGCCATTCCGTCGGTGCCGCGCTCGGTGGTCGACCCGATCACCACCAATCGCGCCAACGTGGACGCCACGCTCAACGTGCTCGTCGCCGCCCGCGACGCCGGTGTGACGCGCGTGGTCTACGCGGCGTCCTCCTCGGCGTATGGCGATGCCCCCACGCTGCCGAAACACGAGGGCATGCCCACCGCGCCGCTGTCGCCGTATGCCCTGCAGAAGCTGGTGGGCGAGTGGTACATGCAGATGTTCACCGCGCTGTACGGTCTCGAGACGGTGAGCATCCGCTACTTCAACGTGTTCGGCCCGCGACAGGACCCGTCCTCGCCGTACTCCGGTGTGATTTCGCTGTTCACGCGCGCGCTGGTCGAAGGGCGTGCCCCGACGATCTACGGCGACGGCGAGCAGACGCGCGACTTCACGTACGTGGCCAACGTCGTCGACGGCGTGCTGAAGGCGTGCGAGGCGCCGGGCGTCTCCGGTCAGGTGATCAACGTGGCGGCCGGCGTCCGCGTCTCGCTCAACCAGTTGTTCGCCGCGCTCGCCTCGATCGTCGGCTGCGCGGTCCAGCCCGTCCATGCCGAACCGCGCGCCGGCGACGTGCGCGATTCGCAGGCCGACATCACGAGGGCCAGGACGCTGCTCGACTACGAGCCGCGTGTGTCGTTCGAGGCGGGGTTGCAGGCCACCGTCGACTGGTTCAGGAGCGGTCAACGGGCCTGAGCGGGCCGCCGTTCTCGCGCCGGCTGGCTCGAAGGATCCGCCGACGGCACGACCGCGCGTCAACCGGCCCGCCGCGCGCAACCGCCGGCGTCACGGCGCCAACCACAGTTGCCTCCGGAATGGCCGGGTTTCTGGGCGAATCGGCACGTCGTGGGTGACTCGCGTTGACGTCGGCCGCGGTTCCCGGCGGCCCCACCAGGCGCCCTCCATCGGGTGGCCTCCTCTCAAGTCGTTCATCTGAAACAACTTGTGTCGCCTGGCGCTCCCACGCGCCAGACCGGCCAGGCCCTTGCTCCTGGTGAGGCGGTCCCCGGTTCCGAAACCAACAATCGGATCCGACGCCCGACCTCACGCCATCCGGCGCCCCGGGGACCACCAGCCACCACGCGGGCTCGGATCAGGAGGAAGGACGATGACACGGACACTGATGGCGATGGCGTTGGCCGCTTCGATGCTGTTCGGCACGAACCTGGCGGCCCAGGAGCCGCCGGCCGACAAGCCGGCGGCCACGGTGAACATCAACAGCGCCAGCGCCGCCCAACTGGACGAACTGCCGGGGATCGGCCCGAAGGTCGCGCAGCGGATCGTCGAGTACCGGCAGAAGAACGGACCGTTCCGCAAGGTCGAGGAACTCATGAACGTGAAGGGAATCGGGGAGAAGAGCTTCCTCAAGCTCAAGCCGCACCTGTCGGTGGGCGCGCCGAAGCCCGAGAAGGCCGCCGGCGTGCAGCCGTGACCGGAGGCCTGGCGTTCCTGTCCCGCAACGCCGGCCGCATCGTGCCCCGGTTCGCCCGCGCCTGCGTGTGGGCCGGGGCCCCTGACGTGCCGCCCGGACGCCGGCGTGCGGGGGGCTACTCGATGATCGAACTCCTCCTGTGCCTCGCGTTGGCGACGACCCTGGCCGCGATCGCGCTGGTCGACACGCGCGGTGCGCGACAGCGGCGCTTGGTGGAAGGCGCGGCACGCCACCTGGCCCTCGCGCTGCGCGCCGCACGCCTCGACGCGGTGGGACAGGGACGCTCCATCGCGGTGCAATTCCTCGAAGGCCCCGCCGGCGTCGGCTATCGAGTGGTGGCCGATGGCAACGGGAACGGCGTGCGCCGGGCCGAAATCGAACGCGGGATCGACCCCGTCCTGCGCGCGATCCGACGGCCGGGCGACGACTTCGCCGGCGTGAGCTTCGCGGTCGGCTGCCAGTGCCCCGGCATCGACGACGACAGGCCTGCGACGGGAGTGCAGTTCGGTGAGGCGGGCCTCGCCGTGTTCACGCCGGCCGGAACCGCCACGAGCGGGACGGCCTACCTCACGGGAGCCGCCGGCGTCACCTATGCCGTCAGGGTGCTCGGCGCGACCGGGCGAACACGAATCCTGCGCTTCGATTCAGGCCAGGCGGCGTGGGTCCCACCGTGATCGGCGGTCGCGAGCGGCGGCGATCGGAGCGGTGTGACGTGACGCGCGGAATCCTGGGCGCCGGCCGGCTGGTCGGCGCGGGGCCCGTTCTCGTGATGAACGTCTCGCGACACGGCGTGGCCCTCCGGGGCCTGCACCGCGGGTTGCCGGGCCGGGCCGTCGCTCTCCACTGGACTACCGGCGACGATCACCTCCGGCTTGCCGCGCGCATCGTCCGGTCGCGGGTGGCGGCGCTGCGCGGCGAGGCCGGTGTGGAGTACGCGATGGGGCTGGAATTCACGGAACCCAGCGGACGCGTATGGGAACTGGCTACTCGCAACGGGTAGCTCTCTACCCAGGCCACGCGGAGGAGGGGCGTGTCGCGCCGGGCTGACGCCGGAAGGTCGGTGAATTTCAGGCGGAATTCGTGAGGTTGTGCTGCGCGCCGCGGCGGGGCCGCGCTGGCATCCCGCTTGCCGATCCTATGGGCAACGGTCCAGATCAGCGAAGGGATCACAGATGGAACGACCACATGTGGCGATCGGTGGGGAGGGGGTCCGTGCTCACCCCGAGCCGGGCATCGCGTCGGTGCTCCGCGAACTCGTGCAGCGCATGCAGGCCGCCGGTCGCATCGACCTGCGCGAGGCTCTGCAGGAGGCAGCCGCGCGGGTATACGGGTTCAGCACCTGTCGCGTGGGCGAAGCCCCGTCGAGAGGGATGGCAGATTCCATGGCCGGTGGTGGAGGAGGCTGGCGTCATCCCGTCCCTGGCGGGTCGGGCGTGCTCCTGTGCGAGGGGCGCCGGCTCGCGCCCGAGGCCCGCGAGAGCGGGCACGTGCAGGCGCTGGCGGATCTGGCGAGTCTGGTCCTCGAGATCGAACGCCTGCGCGGTGCGTCCGGCAGGCCCAGGCTCGCGCGCGAGCCGCCCGTGCTCGTGGGCCGCAGCGCCCCGATGGCCGCCGTCCGGGCGCGGATTGCCCAGGTGGGTCGCACGCCGTTCCCGGTGCTCGTCCTGGGTGAGAGCGGCGTCGGCAAGGAACTCGTCGCGCGTCTCGTTCACGAGCACAGCCGGCGCGCGCGCGGGCCGTTCGTGGCCGTGAACTGCGCGGCCATCGTCGATACGCTGCTCGAAGCCGAACTGTTCGGCATCGAGGACCGGACCGCCACCGGCGTGCGCGGTCGTCGCGGGAAGTTCGAGCAGGCCGACGGTGGCACGCTGTTCCTCGACGAGATTGGCGACCTCGCGATGCCGGCGCAGGCCAAGCTGCTGCGCGTGCTGCAGGACCTCACGGTCGAGCGCGTCGGCGGTCACGCCAGTGTGCCGGTGGACGTGCGCGTCGTGGCGGCAACCAATCGCGATCTCCCGCAACTCACCGCCGAAGGCCGGTTTCGCGGAGATCTGTACTACCGGCTGAACGGCGTGGAGATCGAGGTGCCCCCGCTGCGGGACCGGCTCGACGATCTGCCGCACCTGGTGGCGCACGTGCTCGCGCGCCATGGCGTGCTGGGCAGCGTCGTGCTGACCGACGAGGCGCTGATGGCGATGCACGGCTACCGCTGGCCCGGCAACGTGAGGGAACTGGAGCGGGTGATCGAACGCGCGCTGGCGTTGTGCGAGGGCGGACGGATTACGGTAGCCGATCTGCCCGCACGGATTTCCGGGGCGTACGGCGACGTCATGGTGCCCGCGCTGCGCGAGGGGGTGACGCTGCGCGCCTTCGCGGCGCAGTACGTGCGCCTCATGGTGGAGCGCCTCGGCAGCCGCCGCGAGGCCGGTCGCGTTCTGAACATCAGCTACCACACCATTCGCAGCTACCTGTCGCTCACCGAATCGCTGTGGCCTTCGGCCGATGACCCCGCGCGCGATCTGGGGCCGGTCTCGCGCCCCGTGGCCCTCGTTGCCGATCGCGCCGAGCTTCCGTTTGCACCGGCTGCCGCGTCCGAGGTCCCGTTTCTTGACCCTGCGAGAGGGGCGTAGTAGGGTTGGTGCGGTTTGCCGCGGCAGCCCGGGCCGCATCCACCAGCCCCGACCGTTTCTGGTATGGCCGACACCTCCACGCCGCTCAGAAAGACCCCTCTCCACGCCGCGCATCTCGCGCTCAAGGCCCGCATGGTCCCGTTCGGCGGCTGGGACATGCCCGTCGAATACAGCGGCCTGAGCGCGGAGCACCTCGCTGTGCGGACTCGCGCCGGTTTCTTCGACGTGAGCCACATGGGCGAAATCGAGGTGGCAGGCGCCGACGCGCTGGCCGCCGTGCAGCACATCACGAGCAACGATGCGTCGAAGCTCAAGGTGGGCCAGATCCAGTACTCCGGCCTGCTCACGCCGGCGGGAACTTTCGTCGACGACGTGCTGGTGTACCGCATGGCCGACGACCACTTCCTGCTGGTCGTCAACGCCTCGAACACCGCGAAGGACTACCGGTGGATCGCACAGCAGGCGGCGGCTTTCGGCGACGCGGCGGTCGTGGACACCAGTGCCCGCTACGCGTTGATCGCCGTGCAGGGGCCGATGGCCTCCGCCATCCTCGGCCGGCTCACCAGCCTCGACCTGGCGGCCCTCAGGAACTACTGGTTCGTCACGGGCGAAGTGGCGGCCGTGATGGCCACGGTATCGCGTACCGGCTACACCGGCGAAGATGGGTTCGAAGTGGCGGTGCCGCCGCAGGCCGCGCCGAAGGTCTGGCAGGCGCTGCTCGATGCCGGGCGCGAGTTCGACGCGGTGCCGGCGGGCCTCGGCGCGCGCGACACGCTGCGCCTCGAGGCGGCGATGCGGCTCTACGGCAACGACATCGACGACACCACCACGGTGCTCGAGGCCGATCTCGGCTGGATCGTCGGCTGGAACAAGGCCGATTTCGCCGGCCGCGACGTGCTCGTCCGGCAGAAGGCGGAGGGCGTGACGCGGAGGCTGGTCGGCTTCGAGGTGCTCGACCGTGGCATCGCACGGCACGGCTGCCCGGTCTTCGTCGACGGTCACGAGGCCGGCACCGTCACCAGCGGTACGCAGACGCCTTATCTGAAGAAGGCCATCGGCCTGGCCTACGTCCCGGCCGGGGCCGCCGAACCCGGCCGGCCCATAGAGATTGCCGTGCGCGAGCGCAGGCTGCGGGCGCAGGTCGTCGCCCTGCCTTTCTACAAGCGTCCCAGGAGCTGATGCATGTATCCGGCCGACCTGAAGTACACGAAGGAACACGAGTGGGTGCGCATCACCGGCAGTGAAGCCGTGGTGGGCATCACCGACTACGCCCAGCAGCAACTGGGCGACGTCGTGTTCGTCGACCTGCCCGCCGTCGGCCGCACGCTGGCCCGCGGCGACGTCTTCGGCACCATCGAGTCGGTGAAGGCGGTGTCCGAGCTCTTCACGCCGGTGAGCGGGGAAGTGACCGCGGTCAACGCCGACCTGTCGGGCACGCCGGAAGTGGTCAACACCGACCCTCACGGCACCTGGATGGTGAAGATCGCGATGGCGAGCCCCGACGAGGCGGGGGCGCTCTTGTCGCGTGAACAGTACGAGCAGCTCGTGAAGTAGCGCGGAGCCCGTCTCCGCGCGCGTTCGTTCCCGCATTCCTTTGCCCGGGCCGCCGGCCTGGGCGGACGTGTGCGCACGTCCTTCATGCCATGACCACTGTCAATCTGCCTGTCGACCGTTTCGTCGATCGTCACGTCGGGCCGCGGGACGAGCAGCGCGAGGCCATGCTGCACGCCGTGGGCGCCGAGTCGCTGGAAGCGCTGATGGACGAGGCCGTGCCCGAGGGGATCCGGCTGCGGGCGCCGCTGGCGCTGCCGCCCGCGGAGACCGAGGCGCAGGTGCTGGCCAGGCTGCGCGCCATCGGCAGCCGCAACCGGCTCTTCCGCTCCTACATCGGCCTCGGATACTACGGCACCCTCACGCCGGCCGTGATCCTCCGCACGGTGTTCGAGAACCCCAGCTGGTACACGCCCTACACGCCGTACCAGGCCGAGATCGCGCAGGGCCGCCTCGAGGCGCTCCTCAACTACCAGACGATGGTGAGGGATCTCACGGGGATGGAGGTGGCCAACGCGTCGCTGCTGGACGAGGCCACGGCGGCCGCCGAAGCGATGACCCTGCTGCGTCGGGTGAGCACCAAGCCGGCCTCGGCCAACGTCTTCCTCGTGGCCGACACCTGCCTGCCGCAGACCGTGGCCGTGCTCGCCTCGCGGGCCGAGCCGCTCGGCCTCGACGTGCGCGTGGTGCCGGCCGGCGCCATGACCTTCGACGCGGCGGTCTTCGGCTGCCTGCTGCAGTACCCCGACGCCAACGGCCTGGTGGCCGACCCGTCGACGACGATTCGCGCGGCAGCGGCGGCGGGCGCGCTCGTCGCGGTCGCGACCGACTTGCTCGCGCTCACGCTGCTGACCCCGCCGGGCGAGCTTGGCGCCGACGTCGCGCTGGGCTCGGCCCAGCGCTTCGGCGTGCCGATGGGCTTCGGCGGGCCCCATGCGGCCTTCTTCGCCACGCGCGAGGCGTTCGTCCGCCAGGCGCCGGGGCGCATCATCGGCGTCTCGGTCGACGTGCACGGCGAGCCGGCCTACCGCATGGCGCTGCAGACGCGCGAGCAGCACATCCGCCGCGAGAAGGCGACGTCGAACATCTGCACCGCCCAGGCGCTGCTCGCCAACATGGCCGGCTTCTATGGGATCTGGCATGGGCCCGAGGGCCTGCGCGGTATCGCGCGGCGGGTCCACGCCCTGACGGTGGCCCTCGCGCGGGCGCTGGCCGCCATCGGCTTCGAGTCGCGCAACCCCATGTTCTTCGACACGCTGCGCGTCGATGCCGGCGGCCGCGCCGCGGCCGTCCGCGAGGCGGCGCTGGCGATGGGCATCAACCTGCGCTATCACGACGATGGCGACGTGGGCATCACGCTGGACGAGACGGTCGAGGTGGGCGACGTCGACGACATCGTGCAGGCCTTCGCCATCGCGGCCCCGCTGCCTGCGCCGGCCCTCGTCGTGGACGCCGCCGCGAGCCGGATCCCGGAGTCACTGTCGAGGACCTCGCCCTTCATGACGCATCCGGTCTTCCACCGCCACCGGTCGGAGACCCAGATGATGCGCTACATCAAGCAGCTCGAGCGGAAAGACGTCGGCCTCGACACGTCGATGATCCCGCTCGGATCGTGCACGATGAAGCTGAACGCCGCGGCCGAGATGATCCCGATCACCTGGCCGGAGTTCTCGGCGCTGCACCCGTTCGTCCCCGCCGATCAGGCGGAGGGCTACGCGCAGATCATCGCCGAGTTCGAGGCGGCGCTTCGGGCCGTCACCGGCTTCGACGCCGTGTCGCTGCAGCCGAACTCGGGCGCGCAGGGCGAGCTGGCCGGCCTGCTCGTGATCCGCGCCTATCACCACGCGCGCGGGCAGCAGGTGCGCGACGTCGTCCTGATCCCCTCCTCGGCGCACGGGACGAATCCGGCGAGCGCGGTGATGGCGGGCATGAAGGTGGTGGTGGTCAACTGCGACGCGCGCGGCAACGTGGACGTCGCCGATCTCGAGGCCAAGGCCGCGCGTCACCACGACACGCTCGCCGCCCTGATGGTCACCTATCCGTCGACGCACGGCGTGTTCGAGGACCCCATCCGGCGCGTGTGCGAGATCGTCCACGCGCACGGCGGTCAGGTCTACATGGACGGCGCCAACATGAACGCCCAGGTGGGCCTCACCAGCCCGGCCGAGATCGGCGCCGACGTCTGCCACCTCAACCTGCACAAGACGTTCGCGATCCCGCACGGCGGCGGCGGTCCCGGCATGGGCCCGATCGCCGTGGCGAAGCACCTGGCGCCGTTCCTGCCCGGGCATCCCGTGGTGCCCACCGGCGGCGCCACCCCCATCGCGCCGGTCGCGGCGGCACCTCATGGCAGCGCGAACATCCTGCTGATCTCCTACGCCTACATCCGGCTGCTCGGGCCCGACGGGCTCACCGACGCCACGCGGTACGCCATCCTCAACGCCAACTATGTCAAGGCGCGGCTCGAACCGCATTTCCCGGTGCTGTACACCCGCGAGAACGGCCGGGTGGCCCACGAGTTGATCTTCGACCTCCGCCCCTTCAAGCAGGCGAGCGGCATCGATGAGACAGACGTGGCCAAGCGGCTGATGGATTACGGGTTCCACGCGCCGACGGTGTCGTTCCCGGTGCCCGGGACGCTGATGGTCGAGCCCACCGAGAGCGAGTCGAAGGAGGAACTCGACCGGTTCTGCGACGCGCTCATCGCGATTCGAGACGAGATCCAGGCGGTGATCGATGGGCGGGCCGACCGGAAGGACAACGTCCTGAAGAACGCGCCGCACACGGTGGGTGCCGTCAGCGCGTCGGAGTGGACGCACCCCTACACGCGGGAACAGGCCGCGTTCCCGCTGCCCTGGGTGCGGCAGGCGAAGTTCTGGCCGGCCGTGGGGCGCATCGACAACCCGTACGGCGACCGGCACCTGGTCTGCGCCTGCGTGCCGGTCGAGGACTACGTCGAGACCGCACCGGCCTGAGAACGCACGCGGGGCGCAGCCGCCCGGACCGACCCGGAGTCAGGGGCCGGGTCCACGCGCATCGAAGGGGACCGCGCCAGCGGTCCCCGGGCGTGGGGGCGCCGGATCAGCGACTCCCGGCGCCGGCGTGCGCCTTCACCCTGGTCTCGAAGGCCTGCATCAGCCGCCGTGTCACCGTGCCCGGCATGCCATCGCCGACCTTCCGATCGTCGATGGTCGTGATGGGCACGATGCCCTTCGTCGTGCTCGTCAGGAACGCCTCGTCGGCCGCGAGCAGGTCGGCGTCGAGCAGCGGACGCTCGGCGACGTCGATTCCGATGCCGCGCGCCAGCCTGATGACGAACGCCCGCGTGATGCCTGGCAGCAACCCGGCGTCGAGCGGCGGCGTCGCCACGCCGCCCCCGCGCACCACGAACACGTTCGACTGCGAGCACTCGACGAACTCGCCCCTGTGATTGCGCATCAGGGCTTCGAAGCCGCCCCGCCGCAGGCTCTCCTGCATCGCGAGCACGTTGTTCAGCAGGTTGTTCGACTTGATGCGCGGGTTCAGTGAGGAGGGGTGATTGCGCATCACGCTCACGGCCACCACCTTCACGCCCTGCGCGTAGTGCCGGGGTACGTCCGGCGGCAGGGCCTTGACGATGATGACCAGCGTCGGATGCGGACAGGCGTGCGGGTCGTAGGTGAATTCGCCCTCGCCGCGCGTCAGCAGGATGCGGACGTACCGTTCGCCATCGCCCCCGAAGGCGGCCATCGCCTCCCGAACGCGGGCGAGCAGGTCGTCGTCGGAGAAGGGGACCGGCAGGGCGATCATGGCGGCCGAGGTGCGCAGGCGCTCGAAATGAGGGCCGGCCTCGAACAGTTCGCCGTCGTAGGTGCGCAGCACCTCGTAGACGCCGTCGCCGAACAGGAACCCATGGTCGAACACCGAGACGACCGCGTCGTGTTCGCCGCAGATCCGACCGTTGATGCTGACAACTGCCATGGGCACGATCTCCCTGGCGCCGGCGCTCGGGCCGGATCGCCGATGCCGGGCCCGCGCCGGGGCGCGTGCCCGCGGATTTCCGCCTGTCACTATACAGGACGCCGCGCCGGCTGCGCCTGGACGGCGCGGGCGCCCGCTGGCGCGTTCCACCGGTGGCATCGGGCCCGATCCCGGACGAGGCGCGGCGTGCGCTTCGGGGGCCCCCGACCGGGTGGCCCGCCTTCGCCCGGCAGGCGCCGCACGAGGGCGTCGCGGGCCACATGATAGACTGCGGCTCGCCCCGGGGGCGGCCTGTCATGCGAGTACTGAACGCCGCGCAGATGCGCGAAGCCGATCGCTACACCATCGAGGAGATCGGTCTGCCGTCCATCGTGCTGATGGAGAACGCCGGCCGGCAGGTCGTCGCCGCGATGGAGGCGGCGCTTGGCGAGCTGGCGGGCCGGCGCGTGGCCGTGCTGGCGGGCCGCGGCAACAACGGCGGCGACGGGTTCGTCGTCGCGCGCACGCTGCTCGAGCGCGGCGTGCACGTGTCGGTCTTCGTGCTCGGCGCCATCGACGCCGTGCGCGGCGACGCCCGGATCAACCTCGAGATTCTCGGGCGCCTCGGGCTCCGGGCCGTGGAGATCTCGGATCCCCAGGACTGGGAGCTGCACTTCTCCGACATCTCGCGCTGTGACGCGATCGTCGACGCCATCTTCGGGACCGGCCTCACACGGGGTGTCGAGGGCCTGCTCCAGACGGTGATCGCCGACGTGAATGCGTCAGGACGACCGGTGGTGGCGGTGGACCTGCCGAGCGGGCTGTCGGCCGACTGTCACGAGCCTCCCGGCGAGGCCATCGAGGCCACGCTCACCGTCGCGCTGGCGGCACCGAAGGTGCCGCACGTGCTGCCTCCGGCCGAGCGCTACTGCGGCGATCTGGTGATTGCCGACATCGGCATTCCCGACGACGTGATTGCCGGCCTGGAGGGGCCCTACCTCGAGATGCTCGCGCGCGAGGCGGTGCGCGAGCTGGTGCAGCCGCGGGCGGCGGAGACCCACAAGGGCGACTACGGGCGCGTGCTGCTGGTCGGCGGGGCGCTCGGCAGGACGGGTGCCATCCACCTGGCGGCGATGGGCGCGCTGCGGTCGGGCGCCGGCCTGGTCACCGTGGCGACGCCGCGCCAGGCGCTGCCGATCGTCGCGGCGATGGCCGCCGAATACATGACCGAGCCGATCGAGGCCGACGAGGTCCACGGACCGGCGCCGGGCTGCCTCGAGCGCCTCCTCGCGACGAAGACCGACGTGATCGCCATCGGTCCCGGGCTGGGCCTGGGAGACGGCGCGCGCCAGCTCGTGCACGACCTTGTCGAGCGCAGCGGCGTGTCGCTGGTCGTCGACGCCGACGCGCTGAGCCTGTTCGCCGGAGAGACGCAGCGGCTTCGCGGCCGCGACGGCCTCGACGTGATCATCACGCCGCATCCCGGCGAAATGGCGCGTCTGCTGGGGATTTCCATCGAGCACGTGCAGCGCAACCGCGTGGACGTCGCTCGCGAGTTCGCCATCGCCCATCGCCTCTACGTGGTGCTCAAGGGACACCGGACCGTGATCGCCACGCCCGAGGGCCACGTGTCGGTGAATCTCACGGGCAACGCGGGCATGGCCACCGGGGGCAGCGGTGACGTGCTCACGGGCATGATCGCCGCGTGGTTCGCCCAGATGCTCGACGCGGAGGCGGCCTGCCAGCTCGCCGTGCACCTGCACGGTCTGGCCGGGGATCTGGCCGAGGCCGACGAGGGGCAGCAGGCGATGACGGCCGGCGACATCGTGACCCACCTCGGCGACGCGGTGCTCGAGCTGACGGCGCGTGAGCGGCGTGAGCCGCGCGACGGGCCCGGCGGTGCCGGGCGTCCGTGACGGCAGGGCCGCCGGTCCCCATCTTCTTCCGATGCGCGTCGGTCGAGCAGACCGAGGCTGTCGCGCGCGACCTGGCGGCGCGGCTGCGACCGGGCGACGTGCTGCTGCTCCACGGCGATCTGGGCGCCGGCAAGACGACCTTCGTGCGCGGCCTGGCCGCCGGCCTCGGGGCCGACCCGGACGAGGTGAGCAGCCCGAGCTTCACCCTCGTGCAGGAATACCGTGGGGCGCGCACCCGCCTGCGCCATGTCGACCTGTGGCGGCTGGAGAGCCCGGCGGACATCGTCGATCTGGATCTCGACGAGGCGGCCGAGGGTGCGATCGTCGCGGTGGAGTGGGGAGAACGGCTGGGCGCGCACGCGCCCCGGGATGCCTGGCAGGTGACGCTCCGCCTGGTGGACGACGACACGCGCGAGATCGCGGTGCGGCCGCCCGGCGCGGGCGTCACTCCACCCGGTAGTTCGGCGCTTCCTTCGTGATGATCACGTCGTGGACGTGGCTCTCGCGCATCCCGGCGGGCGTGATGCGCACGAGCTGCGCATCGCGGTGCAGGTCGGCGATGGTGGGGCAGCCGCAGTAGCCCATGCCCGCCCGCACGCCGCCCACGAGCTGGTGCACCATCGCCGCCAGCGATCCCTTGTGGGCGACGCGTCCCTCGATCCCCTCGGGCACGAGCTTGTCGGTGCCGCCGTTGCCGAGGTCGAAGTCGTCCTGGAAGTAGCGGTCGCGGCTCCCGCGGCGCATGGCGCCGATCGACCCCATGCCGCGGTACTCCTTGAAGCTGCGGCCCTGGTAGAGGATGACTTCTCCCGGGCTCTCGTCGGTGCCTGCGAACAGGCTGCCGATCATCACCGCGCTGGCGCCGACGGCCAGCGCCTTCATGACGTCGCCGGAATAGCGGATGCCGCCGTCGGCGATGATGGGCACGTCGTGGGCGGCAGCCTCGTGCGCGCACTCGGCGACGGCGGTGATCATCGGCACCCCGATGCCCGCGACGATACGGGTGGTGCAGATCGAACCCGCCCCGATGCCCACCTTGACGGCATCGGCCCCGGCCTCGATCAGCGCGCGCGTCGCCGCGGCCGTGGCGACGTTGCCGGCGACCAGGTCCACCTCGGGGAAGCGGGCGCGCAGCGCGGCGACCATGTCGAGGACGCCCTGCGAGTGGCCGTGCGCCGTGTCGATCACGATCACGTCGACGTGCGCCGCCACCAGGGCCTCGGCGCGCGCCAGCGTGTCCCGGGCGATGCCCACGGCCGCCGCCGCGCGCAGCCGGCCGAGCGAGTCCTTCGTGGCCGACGGGTACTTCACCGCCTTCTGGATGTCCTTGACCGTGATCAGGCCCTTGAGACGCTGCTCGCGATCGACCACCAGCAGCTTCTCGACCTTGTGCACGTGCAGGATCTCGCGCGCCTCCTCGAGCGTGGTGCCGACCGGCACGGTGATCAGCGGCGGCTTGGTCATGATGTCGCTGATGGGCCGGTCGACGTTGCTCTCGAACCGCAGATCGCGGTTCGTGAGAATCCCCACCAGCCGGCCTTCCTTGCCGCCGTCCTCGGTGATGGGAACGCCCGAGATGCGGTACTTCGCCATCAGATCGAGCGCCTCGTGGATCCTGCAGTGCGGCGCGAGCGTGATCGGGTTGACGATCATGCCGCTCTCCGAGCGCTTCACCCGATCCACCTCCGAGGCCTGTTCCTCGATGGAGAGGTTCTTGTGGATGACGCCGATGCCGCCCTGCTGCGCCATGGCGATGGCCAGGCGCGACTCGGTCACGGTGTCCATCGCGGCGCTCAGCAGCGGCACGTTCAGCCGGATGTTGCGCGTCAGGCGGGTGGCGACCTCCACCTGCGCCGGCACCACGGCCGAGTGGCGTGGCACGAGCAGCACGTCGTCGAAGGTGAGGGCGGTGGGCAGGCCGGCGTCGAGTTGGCGGAGCGCGGAAGGAGTCATCGGGTGCCTGAGAACCGGGGAGGGCCAGCGGGGCCGCGGGGTGCGGTGCCAGGCGCAGGCGCGAAGGGCCGACCCCGGCGGTCGGCCCTCACGCGATGAAGTCCGTCGAGCATGACACCTGGCGGCGGATCAGGCCCCGTGGCACTTCTTGTACTTCTTGCCGCTGCCGCAGGGGCAGGGGTCGTTGCGGCCGACCTTCGGCTCGTCGCGGCGCACCGTCCTGATGACCGCGTCGTCGCCGCCGACGCGCTCCGGGCGCGGTGCGTCGCCCCCCATGGCGTGCGCTGCCGCCCGGGCGGCAACCGCCGCCGCGGGCACGCCGCCACCGCGGTGCGCCG
>JBDIBB010000043.1:0-31066 GCA_039812685.1 Vicinamibacteraceae bacterium | reverse complement strand
AGGACGCCGGTCGCCGACATGATGAGGATGACGAGGCCGGCGAGGACGCCGGCGACGAGGTGGCACCAGAAGATCGCAGGGCGGAGGAACGTCATATCGGGATCACGCGAGCACGGCGCGGGTTGAAATTGAGACTCACTCTCAGAATGACTAAGGCTACGGGAAGGCCGCGACACCTGTCAACATCTCGTGCCCGCACCGCGCCCGCCACCGTCATCCGCCGCCCGTGCCACAATCCCGCACATGACGGTGATGTCGGCGGCCGTGCTGCTCTTCTTCGTGATGGATCCGCTCGGCAACGTGCCGCTGTTCCTCACGGCGCTGCGTCGCGTGGCGCCCGCCCGCCACCGCCGCGTGATCGTCCGGGAACTCGTCATCGCCCTCGGGGTGCTGGTTGGTTTCCTGTTCCTCGGGCGCGGGTTGCTCGGCCTGCTTCAGGTGTCGGCCGAGGCCCTCACGGTCGCCGGCGGCGTCATCCTCCTGCTCATCGCCCTCCGCATGATCTTTCCGAGCAGCGAGCACAGTCTGCGCGAGGAGGTCCTCGGCGAGCCGTTCATCGTCCCGCTGGCCGTGCCCTACACGGCCGGGCCGTCCGCGCTCGCCACGGTACTGCTGCTCACCAGCCGCGAGCCGGGCCGCTGGCCGGAGTGGCTGCTGGCGATCGCCCTCGCCTGGCTGGCCTCGAGCGTGGTGCTCTATTTCGCCGCCGGCATGAGCCGGGTGCTCGGCGATCGCGGCCTGGTCGCCATGGAACGGCTCATGGGCATGCTGCTGGTGACGGTGGCGATGGAGATGCTGCTGAGCGGCCTGCGTCAGTACATGGGGCGCTGAGGCGAGCCGATTCCCCGGACCCGGGCGCGCACGGCGGCACCGTGAGGCGCCTTGACCTGCCGCGGCCGGACCACCACAATCGCCCGACGCTCCGCCGCCGCCGCGCGGGCCCGTGCTCGAGGTGAGTTGCATGACAACCTATCGTTCTCCCTGGATGACCGAGGATCTCGACGTCTTCCGCAAGTCGGTCCGCGAGTTCCTCCAGCAGGAGTTCGTGCCGCGCGATGCGCGCTGGCGCGCCCAGCATCACGTGGACCGCGATGCGTGGCGCAAGGCGGGCGAGGTCGGGCTCCTGCTGACCGACGTCGCGGAGGAACTCGGCGGTGGAGGCGGCACCTTCGCGCACGAGTGCGTGGTGAACGAAGAGCTCATCCGCGCCGGCATCACCAGCTTCGGCCACGTGATCCAGAGCATCGTCGCCCATTATCTGGTGACACACGGCAGCGGCGCGCAGCAGCGCGCGTGGCTGCCGCCGATGGCGAGCGGCCAGGTGGTGGCGGCACTGGCGATGACCGAGCCCGATGCCGGGTCCGATCTGCAGGGGATCCGGACCACCGCCATCCGCCACGGCGACGAGTACGTGATCAACGGCTCGAAGACGTTCATCACCAACGGCTACCACGCCGACCTGATCTGCCTCGCGGCCAGGACCGATCCGGGCGTGCGGGGATCGAAGGGCACCTCGCTGCTGCTGGTGGACTCGCGCGGGCTCGCCGGCTACCGCGTGGGCCGCACGCTCGAGAAGCTGGGCCAGCACGGTCAGGACACCTGTGAGCTGTTCTTCGACGATGTGCGCGTGCCGGCGACGAGCCTGCTGGGGCCGGAGGAGGGACGCGGGTTCGCGCAGATGATGAACCAGCTCCCTTACGAACGCACCTTCATCGCCGTGACGGCCGTGGCCTCGATGGAGCGGACCATCGCCATCACGGCCGCGCACGCGAAGGATCGGAAGCTGTTCGGCGGCACGCTGATGCAGCTGCAGCACCCGCGCTTCACGCTCGCCGAATGCCAGACGGAGACGCGCATCGCGCGCGTCTTCCTCGACCACTGCATCCAGCGGGTGATCGACGGCACGCTCGACTCGACGACCGCGTCGATGGTCAAGTGGTGGTGCACCGACAAGCAGTTCGAAGTGGCCGACCGCTGCCTGCAGCTCTTCGGCGGCTACGGGTACACCACCGAGTACGAGATCGCGCGGCTCTGGGCCGACGCGCGCGTGCAGCGCATCTACGGCGGCGCCAACGAGGTGATGAAGGAACTGGTGGCGCGGTCGTTGTGACGCGGCACGTCGTGCCCCATGTCTCCGGCGTTGGTCGTGGCGGCGGCAGCGGGAAGAAGGCCTCAGGTGGCTTGACCAATTGAGGTATCGTAGAGCGCCACAGCCCGGAGGCCCACCGCACATGCCACAAGGCACCAAGCCCGGAGCAGCCCTCACCAGCACGCAACGGGTGATCGCCCACGTGCGCTCGCTCATCGAACGCGGTGCGCTGCGGCCGGGCGACCGGTTGCCGCCCGAGCGCGACCTCGCCAGCCAGATCGGCGTCAGCCGGCCCACGGTGAGCGCCGCCATCCGTGCGCTGGCCGCGATGGGCGTGGTGCAGTCCCGCCAGGGATCGGGCACCTACATTCCCGTCGGGCCGCCGGCGCTGCTCACCGATCCGTTGCGCTTTCAGACGGCGCTGCACGGCATCAGCCGCGACGAGGTGTACAAGGCTCGCCAGATTCTGGAGGTCGGCGTCGCCGCCCTCGCCGCCGAACACGCCTCGGGCGAGGATCTCGCGACGATGGCCGACGAGATGGCGAGCATGTTCGCCACGGTGGATCAGCCGGGTGTCTTCCTGCTCCACGACCTGGCGTTCCATCGCGCCATCGCCAAGGCCTCCTCCAACCCGGTGATCGCGTCGCTGGTGGACATGGTGGCCACGCTGCACTACGAAACCCGGGATCAGGCGGAACCTGCCGATCGCGAGGAGTTGCAGGACGCGGCGGAGATGCACCGCCGGATCTATCGCGCAATCCGCGCACGCGACGTCGAGACCGCGCGCCGCCTCATGCGCGATCACCTGACGCGGCCGTGGTGGGAGCACCGGAAGCTCGAGCAACCGGTGCCGTGACGGTTGGAGGGGGCCTACATCAGCCTGATGCCGTTGCCGCCTCTTCCGCCCCTGGCGCCGCCATTGGGCAACGCCCTCACCCGCTGGCTCGGCCGGACCGTGCTGCGGGTCGCGGGCTGGCGCGTGGACGGCGACATCCCGAACCTGCGTCGCTGCGTGGCCGTTCTCGCCCCGCACACCTCGAACCTCGACCTGCCGCTGGTGATCGCCACGCAACTGGCGCTCGGCCTGCGCGTGAACTGGCTGGGCAAGCACACCATCTTCCGCGGGCCGCTGGCAGGCCTCCTGCGACGACTCGGCGGCATCCCGGTGGACCGGCGCGCCGCCGCCGGCACGGTCGGCCAGGCGGTGGCGGCCCTCACGAGCGCGCCGCGGATGTTCCTCGGGCTCGCGCCCGAAGGCACGCGCTCGAGGGTCGCCCGATGGAAGACCGGCTTCCATCGCATCGCGACCGCCGCCGGCGTGCCCATCGTCCCGGTGGCCGTCGACTACCCCCGCCGGGCCGTCGTGATCTTCCCGCCGTTTGCGCCCGGCGCCGACGTCGACGCCGACATCCTGGTGTTGCGCGGCTACTATCGCCCGGACATGGGCCGGCACCCCGCGGGATACGAGCCGTGAGGCCCTCTGCATCGCGTGCGACCCTCCGCGCCGCGGCCGGTCGTGCCCGCCATGCGCGCGGGCGGCGCCTGGGCCCGCCTGTCGCATTGGCTGGGGTTTTCCGTTATCCTATGGCGCGCTACGGGCTGCCCCTGAACAGCAACCCCCGGCCGGAGCCTGGATGCCTGCTGCCCCAATCGAGCTGACGCTCGGCATTCGTCCTCGCGCGCGCTTTGACGTCGTAGACGTGCGGCACCTCGCGCAGTCGCTGCACGGCGACGTGCTCGACGCCTACCCGCACTGCCTCTACGCGTCGTTCCACACCACCGCCGGGTATCTCGATCAGAGCCTGGCGTCACGGCTCGCGCGACGGCGTCGCGGCGTCGACGGCTACGTGCAGGCGTTCCGCACGCTGTTCCCCGAGGACGCGGGCTACCGCCACGACGCGCTCGACGAGCGGCACGAGCTCAGCCAGGACGCCAGGCAGGTGGAACCGCGCAACGCCGACTCGCACCTCGCGTTCATGGCCGCGGGGCTCAGCACCTGCGTCACCTACCGGAATCGCCCGCACGCCTCGGTGGACTTCGTCGATCTCGACGGCATGAACGGGGATCGCCCGCGCCAGCGCACCACGACGATCGTCGGCTACCGCCAGGAAGTGGAAGTGGCGCGCGTCCGGCTCGACGTGCCGGTGTCGGCCCACCCGGTGGACTCGATCAACCTCAAGGATCCCCGCCTTGGTCTCTACGACCAGCTCGCCGAGCTGATCGAGCGGCAGGGAGTGGTGAAGGGCCGCATCCAGCTCGCGCTCTGTCCGCGCGAACGCAGCGCCGGCCTCACCGTCAACGAGTACGAGACGCTGCTGATGCAGCACGACCTCATGGACGTGGTCCGCGATCCGCTGCGGTTCATGGCGGAGAAGAGCCGCAGCATGCTGGCCAATCCGCGGGCGGTGCCCAACCGGACGCTCGACTACGCGAAGTACGACCTGGTTCGCGCCTTCAACCACGTGGTGGACGCGCTGGGGCTCAGCGAGTCGATGCTCGAGCGGCTGCTCTCGAAGGCCATCGCCGTGCCGGCCGCAAAGTTCCTGCGGATGAAACGGGGTGCGAACCTGCTCGTGTCCGATCGCCAGTCGGCGGGGCACGGACGCATCGTGGAAGGCACCTACCAGAGCACGATCCTGGTGCAGTGGCGGCCCACGATCTCGCGCGTGCGCCACGTCGACGCCACGCTCTACGCGTTCCAGTAGGCCGCGGGCGCAGGACGGCAGGCCCGCCCCGGGCTCCGCGGGGCCGACCCTGGCAGCGGCGACGGCCGGTGGGAGACGCCGAAGGCCGGCGCCCTCCCGCCTGGACGCTCCCCACTCAGGTGACTGCCGTCGACGGCGGTATGACGGCGGCGAAACGGGATCCCGTCCTGGGGCCGGCGCGCGCGGCGATCACGGTACGGCCGGGTCCGCGATCCAGCCCGCCGGCAGCCGTTCCCGCATCCCGGCTACGGCTTCCCGACGACGTCCTCCACCCTGACCACGCGCGCGCCGCTCGCCATCATGTCGGCGAGCGCGGCCGCGCCGTCGCCCGGTTGCAGGTTCACGGCTCGCGTCGCCTCGGCCACCAGCCGCACGTCGAAGCCCGCCCGCCGCGCGCCCCACACCGAGTTCTTCACGCAGTAGTCGGTGGCGAGACCGGTCACGAACAACGTCTTCACGCCGGCCGCCTGCAGCGCCGTCGCCAGCGGCGTGCCGTCGTCGAGGTGCCCGTCGAAGGCATCGTAGCCGTGCGGATCGTCGGGCGAGTCGCCCTTGGTTACCACCTGGGCGCCCGCCGGCAGGTGGAGCGCCGGGTGGAACCCTGCCCCCGGCGTGTCCTGGACGCAGTGCACCGGCCAGGCGCCGCCGTGACCAGCGAAATGCGGAGAGCCCGCCGGGTGCCAGTCGCGGGAGGCGAACACGGGACACCCGGCCGCCGCGGCCGCCGCCGCCAGCCGGTTGATGGGTGCCACCACGGCGTCGGCGTCAGGCACGGCGAGGGCGCCGCCGGCACAGAAGTCGCTCTGAAGATCGACGATGAGGAGGGCTGAATCCTGGGAGAACATCCAGGCAGCGTACTACAGGCATGGCCCGGCGGAAGCCTATGACGCGCCGGCGCCCCTGACCGATGGCCCGACGCAGCCCGGCAGTCTCGATTCCAGTCGTTCGAGCCAGAACCTGTCGTTGGGGTCGCTGGCAGTCAACTGGTCGCGCGTGGCGTGGGCCAGGGCCAGGCGGTAGCGTTCGCAGGCTGTCGCCTGCCGGCCCCGGTCGGCGTCGAGGGTGGCCAGCACGATGAGGGCCCGGCCGATGACGCGCTGGCCGGCGGCATCACCCGCCGAGGGCGTGTCCGGCCCGAGTGACACGGCCCGACGGGCGTCGCGCGCGGCGCCAGGGCGGTCCCCGATGTCGTAGCGCAGCCTGGCCACGGCGGTCAGGGCCCGGGCGAGGGTGACGCGGGCGAGCACGTCCTTCCGATCGGCATCGACCAGCGCCTCGCGCATCGCCACGCTCCGCTCGTAGAGCTTCAGGGCCTCCTCGGGCTGTCCGGTCTGCGCCAGCGCGCTGCCGAGGTTGGCCAGATCGATGGCCAGGTCGAACCGGACCTGCCGATCGTCGGGCGCGAGGGTGAAGCGGCGCTCGTCGAGCTCCATCGCCCTGCGGTATCGCTGTTCGGCCTCGGCGCGGTTGCCGTCCACCTGGAGGTGGCCGCCGAGGTACTTGTTCACCAGGGCGACGTTCCGCATCCGATCTGCGTCGTCGGGCTTCCCGGCGAGCAGCGCCTCGAAGGCGCGCTCGGCCTCGAGCCAGTGCCGGAACATCGCCGGCCGAGCCGTCTCCGACATGGCGAGGCTGAAGTGCCCGCTGGCCACCAGGCGGCGCGTCGCTTCGTCGCCTGGATTGTTCGCGAGCGCTGCCTCGGCTGTCGCCAGCGCGTCGCGTGAGGCCGCGCGTGCCTCGTCGGTCCTGTCCATCACCCTGAGCACACTGGCGACCAGGGAGCTGAGCTGCGACGTCTCGTAGAGCGCCATGGCGCCGAGCGCCGGCGACTCGCGCAACGGCGCCAGGATGTCGATGGCGCGCCGGAAGCTTGCCAGCGCGGCCTCGCGATCGCCGAGGTTCGCGACCTGCGGGTCGCCCTGCACGCGTCCCACCTTCTTGTAGGCCAGCGCCAGTTCCATCCGGACGGCAGGGTTCGGGCTGCTGGCGGCGAGCCGATCGAGATAGGTCAGGGCTTCGGTGACGATCAGCTTGCGCACCTCGGTGGACCCTGGCAGCGGGGCGACCGCGTCGTGCACCTTGAAGACGAGCGAGGCCGCCAGGCGGCGCGCATCGTCGAACCGCTGCTCGGCGACCGCTCGTTCCCGCACCGCCACCTGGCGTTGCCACAGCGCGACGCCGAACGCCGCCAGCACGCCAGCGACGGCGATCACGATGGCCGCCGCCGCGGCCTTGTGGCGCGCGGCCGCCTTCCGCAGGACGTAGGCGAGCGAGGGCTCGCGCGCGACCACCGGCTTGCCCCCGAGCCAGCGTGCCAGGTCGTCGGAGAGCTCCTCGGCGGAGGCATACCGCTGCGACGGGTCGAGGTGCATGGCCTTCAGGACGATGGCGTCGAGATCGCCACGCAGGCGATGGGCCGGGTACGGCAGCGAGCCGTCGACGGCCTCGCGCGCCGCGCGCGCCGCCGCGGCGCTCGGCCGGCCGGGCACCGCGTCGAGCACCTGCTTGAGCACCTCGTCCACCGGTCGCCCCGTCGTCTCGTAGGGGCGGGCGCCGGCCAGGCACTCGTACAGCAACACGCCCAGCGAGTAGACGTCGGACGCCGTCGTCACGTCCAGTCCGCGCAGTTGTTCGGGGCTGGCGTAGTTGGGCGTGAGCGGGCCTGGCACCAGGCTCGTGAGCGTGAGGTCGCTGCCGGCGCGTTCGAGGAGTTTCGCCACGCCGAAGTCGAGCACCTTGGGCACGCCGTCGGCGGTGACGAGGATGTTGGCCGGCTTCAGGTCGCGGTGGACGATGCCGTGCTGGTGCGCGAGGTGCACCGCCGAGCACAGCCGGCGGAACAGCCGCAGCCGCTCCTCGAGCGAGGCCTGTTCCTCGCGCAGCCACTGTGAGAGGGGGCGGCCCTCCACGTGCTCCATCACGAAGTACGCCTGCCCGTCGGGAGCGGTGCCGCCGTCGATGAGCGTGACGATGCCGGGGTGGTGGAGTGAGGCGAGGATCTGGCGCTCGACCTGGAAGCGCCGCGCGGCGTGCTGGTCGGTCACGGCCGCGCGCATCACCTTGACGGCGACGCGGTGCGCGAACGCCCCATCGGTGCGCTCGGCGAGGAACACCGTCCCCATGCCGCCGTGTCCGATTTCCTCCACGAGACAGTAGGCGCCAAGCGTGGTGCCCACGCCGATGGGTTGCACCGGGGGCACCAGTTCGAGCGGCGGCGGCAGGCGGAGGAACTCGGGTGACGAGAGGTGCGCCTCGACGAGCGACATCACCTCGTCGCGCAGCGCGGGACGGCCGGCGCACAACCGGTCGATCAGCGCCTGGCGATCGTCGGGCAACGCCTCGAGTGCGGCGCTGAAGATCTCGCCGATCACGTCCCAGTCGGTGCTCATGACCGGTCTGGAGCGCTCTTCTCGTCGCCGCGCGCCATCTCACGGCAGAGCCACGCGCGCGCGAAGGCCCAGTACCGTTTCACCGTGGCGGGCGAGAGGCCGAGCGCGGCGGCGGTCTCCTCCACCGAGAGCCCGGCGAAGTAGCGCAGTTCCACCACCCGCGCCTTGTCGGCAGCCAGCAGCGCGAGCGCACGCAGCGCATCGTCGAGTCGCTCGACGTCGAGGTCGGGGCCGCCGGCGAGCAGAGCCTCCGGCACGTGTTCGAGCGGAACCTTGATGGCCGCGGCGCCGCCGCGCTTCTGCGCACGGCGCATGCGCGCGTGGTCCACCAGGATGCGGCGCATCGCCTCGGCGGCCGCGCCGTAGAAGTGCCGGCGGCTCTCCACCCGCATCTCGCGCAGTCCAGAGAAACGCAGGTACAGCTCGTGGACCAGCGCCGTCGGCTGCAGCGTGTGGTCGTCGCGTTCGTGCCGCAGCGCGCGGTCAGCCATTCGGCGCAACTCGTCGTAGACAAGCGTCAGCAGTTCCTGCATGGCTTGCGGATCGCCCTGGTTCCAGCGATCGAGCAGGAAGGTGACGTCTCCCATACGTGGCGTCGAGCGGAGTGATTCTAGCTCAATGGCGGACGCACGCCCGAGCGAACGCGCGCGGCCGGCAGGACGCGCGGGAATCGATCTGGCGGGCCGCCTGCCCGGGCGATGCCACGACCCCGGGTGCCGGGGCCGATGTCGGCAGTCTGCCGTCGGTCGCGGTCGATCGCGGCCGATGACGCGGAGAAGCGCCGTTTCCGTGCCCCCCTCGCGCGCACGATGATCACCCGCGCGGCGAAGGAGGCCGGTCCCGCCTTCGCGCGCCGGATCCGTTCAGTAGCGGGCCACGTCGAGGACGGCCGCCAGCACGTCGGAGGACTGCGGCAGGATCTCCTCCTCGACGGTCGGGCTGTAGGCTACCGGCGCGTCGATGGCCGCCACGCGTCGCACCGGGGCGTCGAGGTCGGCGAACAGTTCGTCGGCGGCGCGCGCGGCCAGTTCGGCGCCGAAGCCGCACGTGAGCTGATCCTCGTGCGCGACCACCAGGCGAGTGGTCTCGCGTACGGCCGAAGCAATCGCGTCCCAGTCGTACGGCATGATGGAGCGCAGGTCGATCACGCGGACGCTGACGCCCTCCTTCTCGGCCTGCTGCGCGGCGAGCAGCGATCGCTGGACCATCGCGCCCCAGGTGACGACGGTGACGTCGGTGCCGTCGCGGCGCGTGGCCGCGCGGCCCATCGGGATGGTGAAGTCGGGCCCGGGGTAGATGCCCTTGTTGTAGGTCTGCCGGTAGAGGTGCTTGTGTTCGAGGAAGAGCACGGGATCGTCGCTGCGGATCGCCGTGCGCAGCAGGCCGGCGGCGTCGACGGCGTTGCTCGGGAACAGGATGCGGATGCCGGGACAGTGGGCGAAGATGCTCTCGCCCGACTGGCTGTGATACGGCGCCCCGCCGCGCAGGTAGCCGCCAATGGGCACGCGCACCACCATCGGGCACGACCAGTGGTTGCCCGAGCGGTAGCGCATCATCGCCATCTCGTTGCGCAACTGCATCATGGCAGGCCAGATGTAGTCGAAGAACTGGATCTCGACCACCGGCTTCAGTCCACGCGCGGCCATGCCCACGCCCCGGCCGATGATGCTCGCCTCGGCCAGCGGCGCATTGAACACGCGCAGCGACCCGAAGGCCCGCTGGAGGCCGTGCGTCACCTTGAAGACGCCCCCCTTGCCGGGCACCTTGTCGAGGTTGGCCTCGCGGCTGGCGTCGGCCACGTCTTCGCCGAAGACGACGATGAGCGGGTTGCGCGACATCTCGTCCTTCAGCGTCCGGTTGATGGCCGCCACCATCGTCTCGGGTTTGCCGTCGGCGATCGCCGTCGCCTCGAACTCGCGCGACGCGGGATCGATGACCGGCGAGTAGACGTACAGGCCGGCCGTCGACCGATCGGGCTTGGCGGCCGCCAGGGCGCGATCGGAGGCGTCGGCCACCTCGCGCTCCGCCTCGCGCACGAGGTCGGCGAGGTCCCGCTCGGTGAGCGCGCCGGTCTCCAGCAGCCACGCGCTCATCCTGCGGATCGGATCGCGCTCGGCCTCGGCTGCACGCTCCTCGGGCGTCTTGTAGAGCCGCTCGTCGTCGGAGAGCGAGTGCGAGTACGGGCGGATCACCTTCGCGTGGATCAGCGCGGGGCCGCGCCGCGCGCGCGCGTAGGCGATGGCCTGGCCGCACGCCTCGTAACTCTGGAGGAAGTCGGTGCCGTCGGTGCGCACCACGCGCAGGCCCGGGAACGACTCGACGAGCCGCGACACGTCGCCGCCAGCCGTCTGCACCTCCACCGGAACCGAGATGGCGTACCCGTTGTCCTCGATCATGAAGACGATGGGCAGGTCGAGGGTGCAGGCGGCGTTGAGCGACTCCCAGAACTCGCCCTGGCTGGTGGTGCCGTCACCGAGGGAGACGTACACCACCTCGTCGTCGTGGAACCGGACGTCGCGCCCCGACAGGGTCCCCTGGGCCGCGTAATACCGGCCGGCCTCCGCGCAGCCCACCGCGTGCAGGCACTGGGTGCCGGTGACGCTCGACTGCGACACGATGTGCAGCGGGCGGTGGCCCCAGTGCGACGGCATCTGACGGCCGCCCGACGCCGGATCGTCGGCCGCGCCCGTCGCCTGCAGCAGCATCTCGTAGGGCGTGACGCCCAGAGTCAGGCAGAACGCGCGGTCGCGGTAGTAGGGGAGGAACCAGTCGTGGGCCGGCCGCAGGTGCATCGCGGCGGCCACGCCGATCGCCTCGTGGCCCGCGCCGCTGATCTGGAAGAAGATCTGACTCTGGTTCTTGAGCTGGATCTCCCGATCGTCGATCTTGCGCGAGACGATCATCGTCCGCAGCGCGGCACGGATCCGGTCGGGCGACAGGGCGGGCTGTCGGGAGGGCTCCAGCGCGCCGGCGGGCGAAGGTCCGTTCTTGAGGGCGGGCTTCATCGTACGCGGCTCTCCGGGCGACCAACGCAACGGGGCCGCCGACGTGTCCGGATGAGACGGCCCGATTATACCTTCGACCCCTGCCGGCCATGAGCGGGCCGCACGGCCCGGCTCAGGGCTTCTCGGCGGTGTCGCCCTGGAAGTAGTCGTCGCTCCCGTCGAGCCAGTCGCGGCGGATCGGGCTGAAGAGATCGAGTTCGAAGGTGTCGTCGAGCGCCTCGGCCTGGTGCGGCACCCAGGACGGAATGTGCAGCACCTCGCCCTCGCGCAGCGTCAGTTCCTCGCCCCCCACCAGGAACTTCATCGCGCCCTGCAGCACGTAGGTGAGCTGCTCGCTCTCGTGGCTGTGCATGGGCACGATGGCGCCGCGCTTCAGGTAGATCTGCGCGAGCATCTCGCGCTCGCCCGTGACGACCTTGCGCGAGATCATCTCGGTGACCTTCTCGAGCGCGATCTCGTCCCAGCGGTGGATGCGGACGGCCGGTTTGTCCATGTCGACGATGGTGTGAGGGGATCCCGCGCGTCGGGCGCCCGCGTCCCCGATCCTCAGTGAACCCGCCCGTCCCAGCCGCCGCCCGAACGCGCGCCGGGGCGCTTGCCGCCCGGCATCACCTCGAATCGGCGCCGCGCCCGTGCCATCCGCCACTTCAGGTAGCGGTACTTCAGTTCGGCCGACAGCCCGCCGCGACCCGACACGAGGTAGAGGTAGCCGAACAGGAGCCCGCCGAGGTGCGTGACGTGCGCCACCCCTCCGCCGCTGGCCGTGATCGACAGCCAGAGCGAGATGGCGCCCATGATGATCACGAACACGCGCGCCGGCACGGGGAACAGCAGGAAGAGCAGGATGGGGCGGTCGGGGAAATAGATCGCCCAGGCCAGCAGCAGGCCGAAGATCGCGCCAGAGGCGCCGATCGTGATCGAGTAGTAGATCGGCGTGGCGAAGGCGAACGGCAGCAGCGAGACGATCAGCGTCGTGAGGGCCGCGCCGACGCCGGTGACCGCATAGAAGCCGAGGAACCGGCGCGTGCCCCACAGCCGCTCCAGTTCCGTGCCGAACATCCAGAGCGCCAGCATGTTGAACAGCAGGTGGAACAGGTCGTGGTGCAGGAACATGTAGGTGAGCGGCTGCCACACCCACAGGTCGCCGAACACCGCCGACGGCGTCAGGCCCAGCGGGATCGTCGTCGCCGGCACCACGGCGGCGACGAGGAACATCGCGACGTTCGCGATGATCAGGGCCTTGACGGCGGGCGAGATGCCGCCCGGCCCGAATGTGTAGCCCATGCTGGAAGGGTAGCGACGCACGGCCGTCATCGTACCACGGGGCCGGCTCGAACCCGTGCCGGCCGTGGAGGTCGGACCTCAGCCGGATTGCCCCGATGGCCGCCGTCCCCTGAACCGGCGCAGCACGGTGGCCACCGCCTCGTGGAACTCCTCGATCCGCAGGGCGCGTGAGGCAAGCGCCAGGGCGGCCAGCCCGGCCGCGATCGCGCCGAACACCTGGAGCGCCCGCACGGCCACGCTGGTGCCGGGAAGCACCAGTTCCAGCCCGTGCGCCGCGCCGGCCGCCACCCCCGCCATCACCAGCGACGCCACCGCGATCTTCAGCAGCGTCGTCGCCACGCGCCGGCCTTCGAGGCCGTCGAGCCGGCCTCGCAGCAGCCAGAGCAGGAGGGCGGCGTTCAGCAGCGACGCCAGCGCGGTGCCCAGCGCGAGCCCGCGGTAGCCGAGCACCCGCACGAGCGTCACGTTCAGGACGACGTTGGCCGCCACCGACACCATGCTGGCCATCACCGGGGTGCGGCTGTCGCGGAGCGCGTA
This sequence comes from Vicinamibacteraceae bacterium, assembly GCA_039812685.1. Taxonomy (GTDB): domain Bacteria; phylum Acidobacteriota; class Vicinamibacteria; order Vicinamibacterales; family JAFNAJ01; genus JBDIBB01. The sequence goes on along the minus strand of JBDIBB010000043.1, from coordinate 18,057 downwards.
GAAGGTGGGCGAGACGATCTTCACCGCCGAGTAGCCGATCAGGCCCGGCGCGTAGAACATCAGCCCCGCGGCGGTGGCGGCCGTGTCGGCGGCGGTGAAGCGCCCGCGCTCGTAGATCAGCCGGACGATGGGGGAGGCGAGCACGACGAGGCCGAGCGTGGCCGGGACGTTGAGCATCAGCATGAGCCGCAGCCCGCTGGACACGGTGGCGCGCATGCCCGCCACGTCGTTGCGCGCGGCGAAGCCGCTGATGGCCGGCACGGCCGCCGTCGCGATCGACACGCCGAAGAGGCCGATGGGCAGGTACATGAGCCGGAACGCGTAGTCGAGCCACGAGACGGCGCCGGTGCCCTGGCCGGTGGCCAGCACCGTGTTCACGAAGATGTTCACCTGCACGGCCGCCAGACCCACGGTGCCGGGGACCATCAGCCGCAGCACCTCGCGCACGCCGGGATCGCGCGGCGCGAGCTCGAAGCGCAGCCGGAAGCCGGCGCGCCGCAGCGCGGGCCACTGCACGGCGGCCTGCAGCAGCCCGCCGAGCAGCGTGCCGAAGGCCAGGCCCAGCATCGGCGGCCATCCCATCCACGGCATGAACGGGACGAACGCGAACGCGCCGATGATCGACCCGACGTTGAACAGCGCCGGAGAGAGCGCCGGGACGAAGAACTGGCGCAGCGCGTTGAGCATCCCCATGAAGGCGACGGCCAGCGCCACCAGCACGAGGAACGGGAACATGACGCGCGTGAGCGTGACGGTCAGCTCCAGCTTGCCCGGCACCAGGGCGTAGTCGCCCGCAAACAGCCGCGTGAGAGGATCCGCCCCCAGGATGCCGGCGATCGACACCGCGCCGGTGACCACCACCAGCATGCTGATGACCAGCCGGCCGAGGCGCCACGCCGACTCCATGCCGTTCAGCGTGAACTCGCGCGTGAACGTGGGCACGAAGGCGGCGCTCATCGCACCCTCGGCGAAGAGATCGCGGACGAGGTTCGGGATTCGGAACGCCACGCGGAAGGCGTCCATCTGATCGCCGGCGCCGAACAGGGTGGCAAACACCATGTCGCGCGCCAGCCCCAGCACGCGACTGGCCATTGTCGCCAGGCCAATGACGCCGGCCGACCGCGCGAGGCGCGCCGGCGGCTGGGGCGCCTCGGCGGGAACCGGGGCCCCGGGACCGTCGCAAGCAGGCATGGCGCGGCGAAGGGTAGCACACCGCCGGGGTACGCGGGCCGGGTCGCACCGGTGAGCGCGCGGCCCCTCCCGGGACCGATGCGCCGGCGGGTCCGGCCGCCGCCTGCGCGCGTCAGGACAGTCGGCGCCGCACGGCTTCGTTGACGACCTTGCCGTCCACGCCGGTCCCGGCCAGCGCGGTCATCGCCGCCTTCATCACCCTGCCCAGATCCTTCGCCGACGTCGCGCCGGTCTCGGCCACGGCCCGATCGACGGCCCGGTCGATCTCGGCCGCGCTCACCGGCGGCGGCAGGAACTGCTCGAGGACGACGATCTCGGCCCGATCCCGATCGGCGAGATCGTGGCGGCCGCCCTGCTCGAACTCGACGATGGCGTCGCGGCGCTGCTTGACGAGCGCCGCCGCCACCTGCAGCGATTCCGCGTCGTCGAGATCGCGCCCCTTCTCGACCGACCTGTTCACGAGCGCCGCCTTGAACAGGCGCAGCGTACCCAGCCGCACGCTCTCGCGCGCGAGCATCGCCGCCTTGATCTCCGACTCGATCTTGTTCACGAAGGACATGGAGACATTCTACGAGCGGCGGCGCGGGCCTGCGTCCGGGAGGACGGTGAGGGGGCCGCTGGCGGCCTCGGGCGCTATGGCCCCGGACTCAGCAGCGGCCGCCACCAGTCCCACGCGCCGCGTGCGGCCACCCAGGCGAGCAGCGTGGCCGCCAGCGCCTGCCACCATCCGCCGCGGCGCCACATCCACGCCGCGCCGAGGCCGCCCGTCATCGCAAGGGCCGGGAAGAAGGCGAGATACGGGCCCGGATCGACGGAAGTGAGGACCAGCATTCCCACCGCGGCCGCGATCGCCGACGTCCATCCCAGCAGGACCAGCCCGAGCCGATCGCGCTGGCGCCTCCGGACGAGCCACGCCGTGCCCGCGCCGGCCAGCACCAGTGCGGGCGTGCCGCAGGACGCCAGCAGCCCGCCGCACGCGTGCAGCAGGCGCGTTCCGAACGCCCAGGCGTCGACCTGCGCCGCGGCCTCGCGACAGGCCGCAACGATCGATCCCTGATAGAAGGCGACGGCCGCCATCAGCGCGAGCGCCGCCATCCACGCCGCGGCGCGCGCCGAGCCGCGCAGCACGGGCCCGCCCATCCTCGCCAGCAGCAGCGCGAGGATCGCGAGCACGGCCGGCATGAGCGCGGCGCTGCCGGCATCGCTCAGCACGGCCACCGTCGCGGCGGCCACGCCGGCGGCCAGTCCGCGCCGCGCGCCGGCGCGCGCCGTCCCGAGCGCGACGAGCGCGATCGCCGCGAAGCCCGCCGCCTGCGCGAACGCGCCCGTGAGCTGCCCGGCGGCCTGGACGGCGTAGTTCACCGGCACCAGGTGGTAGAGCCCGCAGGCGACGGCGCCCGCGAGGCGATCGCCCGTGGCGCGCACGATGACGAGGTAGGCCAGCAGCCCGGCCAGCGCGTCGGCCACGGCCGCGATCGTTCGCAGCAGGTCCACGTAGGCGGGCAGGCCATGGACGACGAGGGTGAACGGCGCTGCCAGCACGTAGAGGGCGATGGGCTGCGGCACCTGGATGCCGAGGGCCGTCGCCGTGGTGAAGAGCCATTGTCCCGACAGCACCCACTCGAGGTGGTGCGCGTGGGACAGCGCGTCGCCGACCGGCATCGCCGGGTGCAGCAGCGCCGCGAGCCTCAGGTAGAGGACCGCTGCCGAGAAGGCCGTGGCGAACCGGGCCGTGTTGCGGAAGGTGCGTCCGGTGGCCCGCTCGGCGATCCACACGCCGCCCGCCAGCAGCAGGGCGACGACGAGCGCGAAGTAGGCGAGGTCGCCCCCGTAGGCCTCGTAGGGCCCGAGCCCGCGCGAGATCGCCGCGGCCTGGGCCAGGGCGATCACCACCGATGCACTGACGGCGGCGGCCGCCGTCACCCCGATGGCCGCCAGCGCCGCGCCGAACGTCCCGGCGGCGATCGTGGCGCTGCCCAGGGCCCTGCGCGGAGGCAGCGCCACGGTCCCGGCGGCGGGCGACACGCGCATCTCGTCGACCATCACCCCGAGCGCCCGTGCGTCGCCGGGTCCGGGAACGAACGTCGACGAGGGGATCACGCCAAGCACCAGCCCGCGATCGCCGAGCCTGGCGGGGATCTCGATGGTGACGTCCTGGAAGTCGTTCGTCGTGCGCACCGTGCGAAGGACGACGCCATCGGCGGCCAGTTGCACGTCGGGCAACTGGGCCGGATCGGGTCGAGCGCCGCGCAGGCGCACCACCGCGACCCACGGCGCCCGGCGATCGAGGCCGGGCAGGCGCAGTTCGGCGCGCGCGGTGGTCCAGGCGAACGTGAGGCCGCCGGGCGCGCGCTCCACCGGGTAGAAGCCGCGCGCGAGCGTCGACAGCTCACCGTCCATGTCGAGCACGATGACGGGATGGGCGGCACACGCGAGGACCAGCGCCGCGGCGCCGGCCAGCGCGCCCAGCACGGTCGACACGGCGATGGTGTGCGCGCGGGTCACGCCGCCGTCCCCCGGCGTGCCTCGATGGCGCGCTCGTACACCCGATGGAAGCGCCCGGCGACGACCGGTGGCCTGAACTCGCGCGCGATCACGTCGGCCGTGGCCGGGCGGGTGCGGCGCTTGCGCGCCAGCCGCTCGACGATCGCCGCCGCAAGCGGCGTCGGCTGCTCCCGCGGCACCACCTCCACGTCGTCGCCGAACAGCGCGTGCAGCTCCACGCCGCCGGGATGGTCGGCGCTCACCACCGGCGTGCCGGCCGCCAGGGCTTCGACCGCCACGGTGGGGCAGGCCTCGAGCAGCGAGGGCAGCACGAACACGTCGGCGGCGGCGCAGTAGCTGGCCACCACGGCGTTGTCCACCAGGCCGGCGAACCTCACGTGCCGATCGACGCCGAGCGCGTGGGCCAGGGCGCGCAGCTCGTCGAGCAGCGGCCCTGTTCCGCACACGACGAGCTGCGTGCCGGGGTGGGCGGCGACGATGGCCGGCATCGCCTCGACGAGGTAGCGCTGGCCCGCGAGCGGGTGGACGCGTTTGACGTTCACGAGCAGGTGTTCACCACGCACCTGCAGGCTCTCGCGCAGCCCGGCCTGGGCCGCGGCGTCGCGGAAGCGGAAGTCGTCGCTCACCGGCGGGTAGACCACCGAGAGGCCGTCGCGATCGAGCCCCAGCTCGCGCGCGCGGTCGAGCAGGCCCTGGCTGTAGAAGGTGACGCGGCCGGCGGCACGGTAGAGCCGCGTGAACAGGTCGATGGCGCCCGCGCGGCGCTGGTAATGCCAGATCTCGGTGCCGTAGAGCGTGAGCACGACGGGCTTGCCGCGGCGCACGGCCAGCAGCCCGGCCACCTCGGCCAGCAGGCCGTTGCCGTGCACGTGCACCAGGTCGGCGCGGTCGAGCACCGGGCCGGCATCCCGCAGGATGGACCAGGCGGCGGCGAGCGAGGCGACCCGCGTCCGCCGCATCCAGCCAGGCCGCGCACTCCGCGGGCGGATGTAGGTGGCCGGCAGCCGCGCGCCGTGGCGCGCGCGCGGCGGGTGCGCCACGTAGCTCACCTCGTGCCCCTCGCGCGCCCACCACTGCCCGAGGTGATAGGGCAGCAGCGCGTTGGCGGCCTGGTCGGGCGGCAGGTGGGGCGTGACGTGACAGATCCGCATCGCGAAGGCCCGTCAGGCCGCGCGCGGCGCGCAATACCGATCGCGGAACTCGTGAAACGTGAGCGGCACGGCGCGCAACTCGCGTGTGGCCGCCGCCAGGAAACGGTCGAGGCGATCCAGGAACGCGTCGAGTTCGGCCTGTGTCCGATTGTAGGGGCTTCCGCCGACGAGAATCTCGCTGGAGTGGAAGATGACGTTCAGCGCGGGCTCGGCCGACTCCGTGAGGCGCCGTGCCAGCGCCAGCATGTCGTCGAGCGACGAATAGGACGGGCGCAGCCACATCGGCCGCACCACACCCAGCTTTCGCAGGTAGCGCTTGGTCGTGTAGGGCCACGGCGCCCGCGTCCAGGCGCGCCGCACGACGGCGGGCACGCGACGATTCAGCGCGCAGGACACCGGCACCTCGAGCACCTGGCTCGTGCCCGGGCGCGTGGCCGAGTCGCACGACAGGAAGTACGGGCGCAGCGGGGCGTCGGCGAAGTCGGGCCCGCCCTTGTGCGACTCGCAGAACAGCGGCGCCACGCTCGATTCCACGAGGTAGCCCGCCCGCTCGAGCGTCGCCACGTGATCGGCCGAGAAGCCGAAGCGTCCCGAACGGTAGGAGACGGGACGTTCGCCCACCGCGGTCTCGATGGCGTCGGTGAGCGAGACCACCTGCCGGGCGAACTGCGGCGGGGGCAGCGTGGAGGCGTAGGCGTGCCGCGCGATGTCCTCGGGCTCGCACGGCGGCGTTTCCCACGCGTGGTGGTGCGCGCCCACCTCGCACGTTCCCGTTTCGCGCAGCGACCGCAGCACGTCGGCCGACCGGGGGTCGCGGGCGACGGGATACGTGATCAGGTAGGTGGGCCGCACGCCGTGCCGGCGGAAGAGATCGTGCAGCCCCGGCAGCGCGTACAGGTTCTCGAACGTGGGCCGCGCGCGGGCGGCCGCCTCCCACTGGTTGTCGCTCTCGGTGTCGATGCCGACCAGCAGCGCGGGCCCGGTCATCGGTCCTGATCCGAATCGCCCAGGGTGACGTGCCAGCGCTTCGTGTCGCGATAGAACTCGTCGGATACCGGCGCGGCGTTGATCCGCGCGACGAACTCCATGGTGGAGGCCACCGGGAAGTAGCCGTTGCGGCGCAGTTGCCGCCGGTAGCCCTCGTGCATGCAGAAGGTGCGGATCTTGTCGGAATCGTTCGCGCGCGCCTCGCGATCGACCCAGCGGAGCAGCGTGTCGAGGCCGACGCCATCGTCGGGATCCGTGAGGAAGTCGACGAGCAGGGTGGCCCGGCCGCGCGTCTCGTGCACGTGGCGGTAGACGGCGTAGCCCGCCGGCTCTCCCTCGCGCACGAGCACGACGATGAAGTAGCGGACGTGCGGCGGCATCACGAACTTCCATTGCAGGTACGCGGCGTCGCGGCGTACGGCCAGGTCGAAGCGCCCCGCCAGGCGATCCCAGAGCCGCGTGAAGCCCTCGTCGAAGCGCCGCGTGAGCACCGTCTCGCCGCGCAGCGGCCGCGCGCGCGCCACCACCTTCACGAACGGGAAGGTGACGGCCGACACCAGGCGGTTCACCGGCTCTGGCCAGGCCGACTGGCGCAGCGCCCGCCGCGTCAGCGGCTTCACGAGGCACGGCACCGGCCCCACCTCCGGCCACCGCAGCTTCTTGAAGAGCCGCGAGGACGCTTCCGACAGGCCGAGACCGAGCGATGCGCCGACGTGCGCGTCCCAGGTGCCAAAGAGCACCTCGCCGAGGCCCCGGCGCTGGCGCTCGGGGGCGACCATGACGTCCATGCCCCACGACCCGCGCACCTCCTGTCCCGCCACCCACAGCCGCACCGGCATCGTCGCGTACTGCCCGATGATGGCCGGACCCTCACGGGCCAGCCAGATCTGCGGCCCTTCCGGCGGGTTGTTCGGGTTGCGCGCGTACTGCCACTCCCACCGCAGGCGGCTCGCCTCGGCCATGTCGTTGCCGAACACGCGACGGTAGAGCGCGTTGACCGCCTCGCGGTCCTCTGGACGATAGGTGTCGATGACGGACATGGGAACGTGCGATGGCTCCGGGAGCGGGTGCGCGTCCTGCGCGGCTCCACAGTCTATCGTTCGCCGCGGGGCGCGACAACGTCAGTGCCTTCGCCCCGCCGTGGGGATCCGGCCTCGGCCGGAGTGTCTTGACCGATGCCGATGACTGCCCGCGGAGTTCAGCTACACTCCCGCCATGTGGAATCCGGTGACCTGCCGCCGCCCGGGCCTGCCCCCGTGGCTCGCCGTACTTGCGATCCTGGTGAGCGCCTGCCTCGGCGGCATGCTCGTGGCCCAGCCGTCGGACGGCTTCGACTCTGCGCTGCTCGCGGAGTTGCGGTGGCGGAACATCGGGCCGCACCGGGCCAGCCGAACCAAGGCGCTGGACGGCGTTCCGAGCCAGCCGCACACCTTCTACATGGGGGTGGTCAACGGCGGCGTGTGGAAGACCACCGACGCCGGGCGCACGTGGGTGCCCATCTTCGACGACCAGCCGACCGGATCGATCGGCGCGCTCGCCGTCGCACCGTCGAACCCGGACGTCATCTACGTCGGGACCGGCGAAGCGCAGCAGCGTCCCGACCTGGCCACCGGCGACGGCATGTACAAGTCCACCGACGCCGGCCGCACGTGGACGCATCTCGGGCTGCGCGACTCGCAACAGATTGCCCAGGTCGTGGTCGATCCGACCAACGCGGACCGCCTGTTCGTCGCCGCGCTGGGACACCCGTACGGTCCCAGCGAGGAGCGTGGCATCTTCCGCTCGCTGGACGGCGGCCGAACCTTCGAACGTGTGCTGTATCGCGACGAGAACACCGGCGGCGCCGATGTCCTCATCGACCCGAAGACCCCGGCCGTCGTCTATGCGGCGCTCTGGCAGGCGCGACAGGGCCCGTGGGAGAACGCGGACTTCCGGGGGCCGGGCAGCGGCCTCTTCAAGTCCACCGATGGCGGGACGACCTGGCGGCCGCTCACCACCGGGCTGCCCACATGGGCCGAGGATCGACTCGGCCGCATCGGCATCGGCATCGCGCCCAGTCTGCCCTCGCGCCTGTTCCTCGTGGTCGAGGCGGGCGGGAAGAGCGGCATCTACCGTTCCGACGATGCGGGGGAGACGTGGGCGCGCGTCAACAGCGACCCGCGGGTCGTGGCGCGCCCGAACGACGCGACCGACATCCGTGTGCACCCGACGAACCCCGACGTGGTCGTCGTGCCGACCATCGTGACGTGGAAGTCCACGGACGGGGGTCGCACGTTCACGGCGCTGCGCGGCGCCCCGGGTGGCGACGACTACCAGCGTGCGTGGTTCAACCCGTTGAACCCCGACATCATCGCGCTTACCTCCGACCAGGGCGCCATCGTGTCGCTGAACGGCGGCGAAACCTGGAGCAGCTGGTACAACCAGTCCACGGCGGCCTTCTACCACGTGACGACCGACAACGCGTTTCCCTACCGGGTGTGCGGCGGTCAGCAGGAGAGCGGATCGGCCTGCGTGTCGAGCCGCGGCGACCACGGGCAGATCACGTTCAGGGAATGGTCCCCGGTCGGCGTCGAGGAGTATGGGTACGTCGCGCCGGATCCGCTCGATCCCGACATCGTCTACGGCGGCAAGGTCTCGCGGTGGGATCGCCGGACCGGCCAGGTGCAGAACGTCGCCCCCAGGCCTGTCCGAGGGGCGGACTACCGCGTGGTGCGCACCATGCCGGTGCTGTTCTCACCGGTCAATCCGCGAAAGTTGTTCTTCGCGTCGAACGTGCTCTGGGAGACGACGACGGGTGGCCGGTCGTGGCGGCAGATCAGCCCGGACCTGACGCGCCCGGACTGGGAGGTGCCGGCAAGCGTCGGCGTGTACGCGGGCCTGCCCGAGGCGCGCCCGTCCCAGCGCGGGGTCATCTACACGATTGCGCCCTCTCCACTCGACGAGCAGGTCATCTGGGTCGGCACCGACGACGGGCTCGTTCATCTGACCCGGGATGGCGGGCGAACGTGGAGCAACGTGACGCCGCCCGACCTGAAACCGTGGATGAAGGTCTCCCTGATGGACGCGTCGCACTTCGACGTGGATACGGCCTACGCCGCCATCAACACATTCAGGCTCGACGACCTGCGGCCGCACATCTACCGCACGCGCGATGGCGGCAAGACCTGGACGCACATCACGCACGGGATTCCGGACGGCGGCATCATCAACGTGGTGCGCGAGGACCCGCAGCGCCGCGGGCTGCTCTTCGCCGGGTCGGAGCAGGCCGTCTACGTGTCGTTCGACGATGGCGCGCGCTGGCAGTCGCTGCGCGTGAACATGCCGGCCACGTCCATCCGCGACCTCGTCATCAAGGGCGACGACCTGGTAGCGGGCACGCATGGGCGGGGGTTCTGGATTCTCGATGACATCACCCCGCTGCGCCAGCTCCCGGAGGTGACGCTGTCGGCCGGACCGCACCTGTTCGCGCCGCAGGAGGCCCTGCGCGTGCGATGGAACATGAACACCGACACGCCACTTCCGCCCGAAGAGCCGGCGGGGCAGAACCCGCCGGACGGCGCCATCCTCCATTACTGGCTGCCCGCGGAGACGACCGGCCCGGTGACGCTCGAACTGTTGGACGGCACTGGCGCCGTGGTGCGTCGGTACTCGAGCGACGATCCGCCGGAGCCGCTCGTGGAGGGCCGGAACATGCCGGACTACTGGATCCGGCCGCACCAGCCGCTGGCGAGGACGCGCGGCCTGCACCGCTTCGTGTGGGATCTGCGCCACGAGCCGCCCGCGGTGACGTCGTTCTCGTATCCCATCGCCGCCGTACGGGGCAACACGCCGCGCACCCCGCTCGGATCGTGGGTGATGCCCGGCCGCTACACCGTCCGGCTGACGGCCGACGGACAGGTGCGCACGGCGACGTTCCAGGTCCGCATGGATCCCCGGGTGAGGACGCCGGAAGCCGGGATCCGGCTGATGTACGAGCTGTCGCGCGCGCTCGATGCCGGCATCCGGCGCGTGTCGACGGCGCTGGCCGCCGCGCGTGCGCCGGGAGGCGCCGGGCAGGCCGCGCTGCCGCCACTCCAGCGGCAGATGGGTGTGCTCGTGCAGCTCTTCGGTCTCATCGAGGGCGCCGATGTCGCTCCGTCCGAGCAGGCCGTCACCGCCGTGAAGGAGGCGCTCGCCGCGCTCGACACCTTGCAGGAGCCCGCTCGTCCCAGGTGAAGCCGGGCCTCGTGCGGGACCTGGGCCGTTCGTGGCTCGACGGGGCCCGTGCCAGGCTGCCGCCGCCAGGCCGGGTGACGGGCTGGGAGGCCGCCTGACGGCGGGGCGCGCGCGCTGTCAGCCCGCTTTCCGCAGCACGTACTCCATGCTGCTGATCGCCACGTCCTGCACGAGCGGGCTGTCACGGACCCACCGCGCCAGCGGCCCCGGCAGCCGGCGGAACGTCCGGGTGACGTGCAGGTGCTCGTTCACCACCACCAGGCCCGCCGCGGCAATCTGCCCGCGCAGCCGCCGCACGCGCACCAGCTCGAGCAGGTCGTCGTGCTTGGCCTTGTCCTGACGTGCCAGCTTGATGAAGGTGTTCTCGTCTTCCGGCTCGCGCAGCAGGCCCGGCGTGTGGCGTGCCAGCGCGACGAAGGTCCGGAACGCCAGCCTGCGGCCCAGCAGCAGGTGCAGGGGAATGGGCACCTTGAGGCGCGGCAGGTGCGCGCCGGCAAACGACAGGTAAGGCGCCGTCGACAGGTAGATCCAGCCGTGATCGGCCAGCACGCGATGACATTCCCGCAGGTACCGCGGCGCGTCGGCGACGTGCTCGATCACGGCGTGCGACAGCACCGCGTCGAAGGCCTTCGCGGCGAAGGGCAGCGCCGTGCCGTCGGCCTGCAGGAAGCGGAGGTTGGTGCGCCCCTGCTCGGCCGCCAGCCGGGTGCCGGCGTCGCGGAACCGATCGACGATGTCGATGGCAACCACCTCGCGGGCCTCCTCGGCGAAGGAGAGCGGCATCCCGCCGCCGCCACAGCCGGCGTCGAGCACGCGTCCTTCGACGCGCACGCCGGCGCGGTCGAGCCAGGCGAGCACCTTCGCGCTGCGGTAGTACTCGAAGAGCGCGTAATCGTATTCCGACCGGAACCGCCGATCTGCGTGGGCCTTGATGGCCGATTCGTCAATCCTGCGCACGGTGGGACGACGGGGGAGGAGAGGCTGAGGAGGTGGAGGCTGGCGGCACGGGCCGCTTCAGGAACAGCGCCGCCAGGTCGGCGCCGCCGGCGGATTCGGCCACCGGGACGGTCCAGAGTAGCTGTTTGCCGGGGTAGGCGTCGAGCACCTCCCGGATGACGGGGCCTTCGTAGCCGACGTAAGGCGAAACGTAGGTGAGGACGTACTTCGCGTCCTCGCGCGTGAACCGATCGTCGTAGTTGCCGAAGTGATTGCCGACGAACACCGGCCGGATGCGGCTCTCGAGCGCCAGCCCGTTGGCCAGCTTGCCGTGGACGAGCGTTCCCGGCGGTAGTCGGTCGGCCACCAGCCGCATGGCCGCGATGTTCCGGAACGTGAGCCCGGCCAGGTACTGTCCGAACTGCGCCAGGTCGCCGGCCATGACGAGGGCCGCGAGCGCGAGCGCGGCCGGGGCGCCGATCGCGCCGCGTGCCAGCCACCTCGTGGTGCGCGTCCACGTCGCGTAGAACGCCGCGGTGAGCGCCACGGCGGCCAGCGCTGACCAACGGACGCCGGGCCTGATCTCGTAGAGGAAGGCCAGGCGCACGATGCCGCCGCACACGAGGTAACTGGCCGCCAGCACCACCGGCGCCGCCGCCAGCCGCCATCGCGCCGGCAGTGCCGCCACCCGCGGTGGCAGCAGCCGGCCATCGCGTCCGAGGGCGAGCGCGGCCAGGGCGATCAGCGCCGGGATGAGGTAGACGAACCGCCGTTCGTTGCCGACGTCGTGCGCGACGAGTTCCAGCGCGCCGAGGCCGGCCCACGCGATCAGCAGCCGCTCGCCGACCGTCGTCTCACGCAGCCGCGCCAGCCAGCCCGCTGCCGTCACCACCGCCACGATCAGCACGAACCACATGCGCGTGAACAGATCGTGGACGATGGGGAACCACGACAGGCGGTCGGCCAGCGCCTTCAGCGTGTAGGACGGCTTGCGCGTCACCGACATCTGCCAGTTGTAGAAGCGGTAGTCGTTCCAGTGCGGCGCCACGAACGCCAGCAGCGCGACGAGGCCGGCGAGTGCGAGGCCGGTGAGGATGGCGAGGGCCGCGCGGTGCTCGCGGGAGCGCGCGCCGGTCGCCGGCGCCGTGCCCTCGTCTGCCGGCGCCGCGGCCCGCGCGCGCCACCACGGCTCGACGGCCGCGACGGCCGCCACCAGGCCGAGCGCGACGGCGAAGGAGACGGCCGCGGCCTTGGTGAAGTAGGCGGCCAGCGCCAGCGGTCCTGCGAGCAGGCCCCACACGGGCCGATCCTGCGCCCGCACGGCGGCGTGGAAGCTGGCCACCATGAAGGCGATCATCGTCGCCTCCATCAGCGCCGCGCGGCTGTAGACGACCCACACGTAGTTGGTGGCCAGCAGGCCCGCCGCGATCAGGCCGGCCGTCCGGCCGCCCATCCGCGCCACGGCCAGGCCGAGCAGCCAGACCGAGATCACGCCGGCCGCCATCGACACCGAGCGCGCCTGCCACAGGCCGACGCCGAACGTCCTGAAGGCGGCGTACTCGAGGCCGGTGAACACCGGCGCGACGTAGAGCGGGTTCCAGTTGTCGGTGACCCACGTGCCCCACAGCGCCTTGTTGCGCGCGTTGTGGGTCCACGCGCCCTCGTCGTGCCACACCACGCCCACCGGCGAACGCCACGGCGGGTCGGCGGTGGGATAGACACCGCGCAGCACGGCGGCCAGCATCACCACCAGCCCGAGGGCGATCGCGAAGCGGCGCGCCGTCACGGGCGGCGCCTCCAGATCGCGAACGGACCGAGGTCGGTCTCGAACGTGAACCCGGCGTCGAGCCAGGCCGAGAGCCGCGGCTGGTCCGTGAACCACGTGAAGGAGTCGGGGCCGTCCGGATCCCAGTCGTGGCGCTGGAGCACGACCAGCGCGGTGTGCGCGCGGTCGAGTTCCCCGATCAGGCCCTCGACGCCGTAGCCCGGCGTTCCCTCGCGGAAGCCGACGATGACCGGCCGGCTCCAGAAGAAGCGCGACGCGCTCCTGCGATGCGCCTCGACCAGCGCGCCGGGCGAAAAGCCGAACACCAGCACGCGATCCTCGGGCGCCGTGTGCGCGCGCAGGTAGCCGGCGAGCTGCTCGACGGCGATCGCCGAGTACTTGTCTCCGGCCTGGTAGCGGCCGAAGCGCTCGAGGTAGGCCTCGCGCGGGATCCGTCCGGCGATCGCGTGCGCGTCGTACCAGGTGTTCTCGATGCCCTTGGGAATCGTCGTGACGCGCCAGACGCCGGTCACCAGCAGCGCCACGACGACGAGCCGCGGGATCCGCGACAGGCGCGGCCAGAGCAGTGCGAGCACCAGGCCCGCGGCCAGCGAGAGCGCCGGCCACGCCTGCACGAAGTACTGGGGCAGGCCGCGCGAACCGTTCACCGCGATCGACACGCAGGCCGCGGCCACCCACGCGGGCACCACGATGTACAGGCGGCGCGAGACCGACAGCGCGACCAGCGTCGCGCAGCCGAGGCCGCCGAGCCACCACAGTGAGTCCACCCGCGCGTGCCCCACGGGGAAGCTCACGAGGTAGGAGAGGAAGTGCCAGGCGTCGCGGTAGGTCTCGCCCGAGTAGGAGACGTTGTAGGCGTAGGTGGCGTCGTAGAGGTCGGCCAGCGCGCCGCCCCAGGCGAACACGCCCAGCATGACGGCTACCGGCGCCGCGGCGCCCAGCGCCATCCACGCCCACAGCCGCCACGGCACGCCGGGCCGCTCGGCGCCGAACCATGCCGCCAGCGCGACGGGCAGCGCGTAGGCGCCCGCGTTGTACTTGAACAGGAACGCGAGCCCGACGGCGGCGCCCGCCGCCAGCGCGAGGGCCGCGCCGGCGTCGGCGCGGAAGCGTGATGCGTCCACGCGTTTCCGGGCGGCGCGCCAGGCGAGCAGCATCGCGAGGGTGACGAGCAGCGCGACGAACACCTCGCACTGCGCGCGCAGGCGCACGCCGCCCACGCGCGAGAAGATCGGGTTGGCGAGTGCCAGGTGCAGCAGCGCCGCCGTCTCGCCCGCGCCGCGCACGCCGAAGCCGCGGCCCAGCGCCAGCAGCAGCAGCGCCGCGGCTGCCGTGAGCAGCAGGTCGGCGGCGGCCACCACCCGCAGGTCGGGCCACGCGGCGAGCATGGCGGCGTAGGCGTAGTGAACGGCCGGCGGCTTCTGGTCCCAGGCGTCGCGATAGGGGAGCTCGCCAGCGAGGATGCGCTGGCCGACGTAGGCGTAGAGGCCCTGATCGCCACCCGCCGGCTGCGCCAGCGACGGCAGCCGCGCCAGCACGAGCAGCACGAAGAGCCCGGCAAACACCCAGTGCGATGCCCGGCTCATCGGGCGCCTCCAGAAGAGGCTGGCCTTGCCGTGGGCGAATCAGCCACAATCCTGCACACGCCGCCTTCCCGGCGGTGGGCCCCCAGCGCAGTGACCTCCCAGCCTCCCGACGCCGCCCGCCCGCAGGTCTCCATCGTCATCCCGACGTACAACGAGCGCGGCCGCCTGGCCGATCTCGTCGCCACGCTGGCCGCCACCTTCGAACGCCTCGGCCTCCGCGGCGAACTCGTGGTGGTGGACGACAACTCGCCCGACGGCACCGGGGCGCTCGCCGACGAGCTGGCGACGCGGCATCCCGTGCGCGTGGTGCACCGCGCCGGCAAGCTCGGCCTCGGCACCGCGGTCATCGAGGGCTTCGCGGCCGCCGGCGCCGACGTGTGCGGCGTGATGGACGCCGATCTCAGCCATCCCGTGGACCTGCTGCCGCGCATGCTCGACACGATCGTCTCGGGCGAAGCCGACTTCGTCATCGGCAGCCGGTACATCCCGGGCGGCGGCACGTCGAACTGGCCGCTGGCGCGGCTGCTGATGTCGCGGGCGGCCTGCCTGCTCGCCCGCCCCGTGACGCCCGTGCGCGACGCGACGTCGGGCTTCTTCCTGCTCCGGCGCGGCATCGCCGAAGGCGTCCGCATCCAGGCGGGTGGATTCAAGATCTGTCTCGAACTGCTCGTGCGCGGCCGGGCCTCGGCCGTGGTCGAGGTGCCGTATGTGTTCGTCGGGCGCACGGTGGGCGAGAGCAAGATGAACGCGAAGGAAGCCAGCGGTTACCTGCGACAGCTCTACGACCTGTTCCGGTTCAAGCACTCGCCCGCGGCCCACAAGGGTCCGCGTACCTACCGGCGGCTGCCGCCCGAACCGTCCCGGCCTGCCTGACGGCCCGGTCGTTCCGCGCCGGCGCGCCGTCCCGTCACCTCACCTCGTCGCCGGCTGCTCGCCCGCGGCGCGCGCTGCGGCCTCGCCGGCCGGCGAGGCCGGCGGCGCGATCACCGGGTTGCCGAAGAGGAACTTCGACAGCGCGTCGCGCACCACGTGCTGCTTGGTGAAGAGCAGCCGCGCGAAATCACCCGCGTGGCGGGCCATGTACCGCGGACGCAGGTAGAACCGCCGGCGCGCCCGCTGGATGGCGCCCATCACCGTCGCCTCGTCCAGGCCGTTGCCGCGCAGCACGTAGTAGGAGTACTCCATCCGCGCCCAGTCGTCGCTTGCCAGCAGCCCCTCGCGCTGCACCTTCGCGTAGAGGTCGGTGCCCGGATAGGGCACGGCCGGGTAGAAGTTGGCGAAGTCGGGGTCGAGCTCGATCGCGTAGTTCGTCGTCCGCTCCATCGAGGCGATCGTCTCGCCGGGATAGCCGTAGATGAAGAAGGCGAAGCTCCTGATGCCGGCGGCGCGCAGGTTGCGGAAGGCGGCACGCACCTTCTGCTCCTCGAGCCGCTTCACCATGTCCTTGCGCACCGTCTCGGACTCCGACTCGATGCCCATCGACAGCATCCAGCAGCCCGAGGCGCGCAGCTTCATGACGAACTCGGGGTTCACCAGGTTGTCGGCGCGCGCGTTGCCGAACCAGCGCACGCCGAGGTCGCGGGCGATCAGCTCGTCGCAGAAGCGCGTGAACGACTTCGCGTTGAGCGTCACCGTGTCGCCCCACAGGTAGAAGTAGGTGACGCCGAACGTCTTCTTCGCCAGCTCCATTTCGTCGACGATGGCCGTCGCGTCGCGCTCGCGGAACTTGTGGCCCTGGTGGATGGGCGCCACGCAGAAGTCGCAGGAGTACGGGCAGCCGCGGCTGGTCTCTACCAGCAGGTAGGTCCTGCCCTCGAGCGGCAGCGTGTACTTGTCGAGCGGCAGCAGGTCCCATGCCGGAAACGGCATCGTGGCGAAGCCGGTGTAGGTGCCCTGCGCCGCGTGCGGGACGACGTCGTGGCCGCGGCGCCAGGTGAGGCCGGGAATCCCCGAGAGGTCGTCGAGCGAGTCGCGCCCGGCCAGCGCCACCACGTCGTCCTCGGGCTCGCCGACGAACATGCCGTCCACCTCGGGCGCGCGCGCCATCGAGAGCGCGGGCGCGGCCGAGGCGTGCGGGCCGAAGCAGAACAGCGGCACGCCGAAGTGCGCCTTGAGCCGGCGCATCTCGGCGAGGTCGGCGTCGAAGGTCGGCGTGGAGCTGGCGAAGACGATGGCGGTGGGGCGGAACCCGTCGCGATCGAGCCGGGCGATCACCTCATCGGTGGCGATCTCGGCCGAGGTCTGGTCGATCAGCCGGAACTCGAGGCCGCGCTGGCGCAGCAGGCTCGCGACGATCACGAGCGTGAGGGGCGGCTTGACCGTGCCGAGCACGTCCTCGCGTTCCTGGCATCGTCCCTGGCGGGTGAACTTGATGCCGTTGACGGCGGGCGGGTTGATGAGCAGCAGTCGCTGGGGCATGGACACACGCGCCGGTCCGCCGCCCGTCGCGAGCCAGCGGATCCGGCGAATTGCCCATCATACAACGGGGGCAGGACGGCTGGCGGGTGTGCGGCCTCGAGGGGCACCGGGCGGGAGCAACCCACATGGTCGCGTAGCGCGCAGGTTGCTCAGCGAAGCCCCCGGCCAGCCTGCGCGTCTCCGGATGGCGATCCGAGCAATCCGCGTGAACGCGAGACGATCAGAACTGGAAATAGATGAATTCCGAACCGCCGAAGTCGCCGAAAAGAAGCGTCAGGTAGAACACGGCCGCATAGAGCCCGTATCGCCACACGGGTCGCAGGTCGAGCAGCGCCAGCAGCGAACCCTTGCGCGCCTCGACGGCGTGCACCATCAACAATGGCAGCGCGTAGCTGGCGAGCGCCGCGGCGTGTGCGGCCGCGTGCGCGCCGCCGCGCCAGTTCGACGCCAGGGCGCCCGTCAGCTGGCCGATCTGCGCCAGCGACCCGGACCGGAAGATCAGCCAGCCGTAGCAGGTGACGTGGAACATGACGAGGACCATCGCCACGCGCACCCACGTGAGGCCCTCGCCGAGCGTCCAGCCGGCGCGCCGCGCGGCCTTCTCGATCCAGCGGCCGGCCACGAGCACGACGCCCTGGTACGTGCCCCAGGCCACGTAGGTCCAGGCCGCGCCGTGCCACAGGCCGCCCAGCATCATCGTGATCATCAGGTTGCGGCGGACGCGCCACTCGCCCCCCTTGTTGCCGCCCAGGGGGATGTAGAGGTAATCGCGCAGCCACTCAGACAGGCTGATGTGCCAGTGGCGCCAGAACTCCCGCGGCGAGGTCACGAAGTACGGCGCGCGGAAGTTCAGGCACAGCTCGATGCCCATCAGCTTCGAGAGCCCGCGCGCGATGTTCGTGTAGCCGGCGAAGTCGCCGAAGATCTGGAACGCGAAGGCATAGACGCCGAGCAGCACCTCGAGGCCCGTGGGCGAGGTGCCGGGCGCGAACACCTGCTGCGTGACCTTCGCGAGGTTGTCGGCGACGTAGATCTTCTGGAACAGGCCCCAGGCGATCAGCCAGAGCCCTTCGCGGATTTGCGGCCAGCGCAGCACGCGCGGCGCCTGCAACTGCGGGATCAGGCTGCCGGCGCGCAGGATCGGCCCCGCCACCAGGTGCGGGAAGTAGGCGACGAACAGCGCGAAGTCGAGCAGGTTGTCGGTGGGCTGGTAGACGCGGCGGTAGACGTCCACGACGTAGCTGATCGTCATGAACGTGTAGAACGAGATGCCGATGGGCAG
>JBDIBB010000042.1:0-31323 GCA_039812685.1 Vicinamibacteraceae bacterium | reverse complement strand
TCCCGTGGTCGATGTGCCCAATCGTCCCCACGTTCACGTGCGGTTTCGACCGATCGAATTTTTCCTTCGCCATGACGTCTCCCCGCTCCTGCAGGGCGGGACTGCAGTCCCGCCGGTTCCGCCCCAGTCCCGTCGTCCCGGCCCACGCGCCGGCACGGCAGACTCACCGGGTCCGCCCTACTTGCCCTGAATCCTCGCGACGACCTCTTCACTCACCTGCTGCGGCGCCTGTTCGTAGCGATCGAAGTGCATCGAGTAGGTGGCCCGCCCCTGCGTGCTCGAGCGCAGGTCGGTGGCGTAGCCGAACATCTCCGACAGCGGCACGCGCGCGGTGACGATCTGCGTCCCGCCGCGGGCCTCCATCGACTGGATGCGGCCGCGCCGGCTGTTGAGATCGCCCATGATGTCGCCCATGTACTCCTCGGGCACCACCACCTCGACCCGCATCACCGGCTC
Organism: Vicinamibacteraceae bacterium; assembly: GCA_039812685.1. Lineage (GTDB taxonomy): Bacteria > Acidobacteriota > Vicinamibacteria > Vicinamibacterales > JAFNAJ01 > JBDIBB01. Next base: position 30,867 of record JBDIBB010000042.1, on the reverse strand, counting down.
GAGCAGCACCGGGCTGGCCTTCCGGGCCGCGTCCTGGAACGCCAGCGAGCCGGCCACCTTGAAGGCCATCTCCGACGAGTCGACGTCGTGGAATGACCCGTCGTAGAGTTCCACGGCCAGGTCGTCCACGGGATAGCCCGCGAGCACGCCGCGCGTCATCGCCTCGCGGATGCCCTCGTCGATGGGCTTGATGAACTCGCGGGGGATCGTGCCGCCGACGATCTTGTTCTCGAACTGGTAGCCTTCGCCCGGCTGCCGCGGCGAGATCCGGATCTTCGCGTGGCCGTACTGTCCGCGCCCGCCCGTCTGCTTGACGTAGCGGCCCTCGCCCTCGGCCGCGCGCGTGAGCGTCTCCTTATAGGCCACCTGCGGCTTGCCGACGCTCGCCTCGACGCCGAACTCGCGCTTCAGCCGATCCACGATGATCTCGAGGTGCAGCTCGCCCATGCCCCGGATGACCACCTGGCCCGTCTCGGCGTCCGTGTTCACGCGGAAGGTCGGATCCTCGGCCATCAGCTTGGCCAGGCCCTGCGCGAGCTTCTCCTGGTCGGCCTTGGTGCGCGGCTCGATCGCCAGCGCGATCACCGGCTCAGGGAAGTCCATCGCCTCGAGCACCACCGGGTGCTTCTCGTCGCAGATCGTGTCGCCGGTGGTGACGCTGCGCAGCCCCACCGCGGCGGCGATGTCGCCCGCGTAGACTTCCTTGATCTCCTCGCGCTTGCTGGCGTGCATCTTCAGGAGGCGGCCGAGGCGCTCGTGCTTGCCCTTCGTGGCGTTGTAGACCGCGCTGCCCGATGTCATCACGCCCGAGTAGACGCGGATGAACGTGAGCTGCCCGACGAAGGGGTCGGTCATGATCTTGAAGGCGAGCGCGGCGAACGGCGCGGCGTCGCTCGCCGGCCGCTCCACCAGCGTCTCCTCGGCCTTGCGCGGGTCGAGCCCCGTGATCGACGGGATGTCCACGGGCGAGGGCAGGAAATCGACCACCGCGTCGAGCAGCGGCTGCACGCCCTTGTTCTTGAACACGCTGCCGCAGAGCACCGGCACGAACGGCGCCTTCTCGTGGCGCACCGATGCGGTCGTCCGCCGGCGCAACGCCGCCTTGATCTCCGCCTCGCCGATCTCTTCACCGCTCAGGTACTTCTCGAGCAGCTTGTCGTCGGCCTCACTCACCTTCTCGATGAGTTTCTCGCGATAGGCCTGGGCCTCGGCCAGGTACTCGGCCGGGATGTCCTCGACCTGGTAGTCGGCACCAATCGTCTCGTCGCGGTAGCGCAACGCCTTCATCCGCACGAGATCGATCACGCCGGCGAACCGATCCTCGCCGCCCATCGGCAACTGGATGGCGACGGGATTGCCCTGCAGCTTCGTCTCGATCTGCCCGAGCGTGCGCGTGAAGTCGGCGCCCACCCGATCCATCTTGTTCACGAAGCAGATGCGTGGCACCCGGTACTTGTCGGCCTGCCGCCACACGGTCTCGGACTGCGGCTCCACGCCGGCTACCGAGTCGAACACGGCAATCGCGCCGTCGAGCACGCGCAGCGATCGCTCCACCTCGGCGGTGAAGTCGACGTGGCCGGGCGTGTCGATGATGTTGATCCGGACGTCACGCCAGAAACACGTCGTCGCGGCCGACGTGATCGTGATCCCGCGCTCCTGCTCCTGCTCCATCCAGTCCATCACCGCGGTGCCTTCGTGCACCTCGCCCATCTTGTAGGTGATGCCGGTGTAGAACAGGATGCGCTCGGTCGTCGTCGTCTTCCCGGCATCGATGTGCGCCATGATGCCGATGTTGCGCGTCCGGTTGAGAGTTACTTGCCTTGGCATTGCCTGACTCGGGGCTGCTGCCGGCGGCCCTGCACCGGGCCAGCCTGTCCGTCGATCGCCGCTCGCAGCCCCTGTCTCCTCCTCGCGAGCACCGCCTGCCTGCCCTCGGCCGCGCCACGCAGCCGCCGCCAGGCAGCCCCACGGGCGGCAGACTTCCGGGGTTCGCCCGGGAACCCGCCCGCGCCTACCAGCGGTAGTGCGCGAACGCCTTGTTGGCCTCGGCCATCCGGTGCGTGTCCTCGCGCTTCTTCACCGCGCCACCGCGCAGGTTGGAGGCATCGAGCAACTCGTTGGCCAGCCGCTCTTCCATCGTCTTGCCATCGCCACGCTGCCGCGCGTAACTCACCAGCCAGCGGATCGCCAGAGACAGCCGCCGGTTCGGGTTCACCTCGATCGGCACCTGGTAGTTCGATCCGCCCACGCGCCGGCTCTTCACCTCGAGGCTCGGCTTGGCGTTCTCGACCGCCTTCTTGAACACCTTCAGCGGATCGTCGCCCGTCTTCTCCTTGATCATCTCGAGGCTCGTGTAGAGCACGCGCTCGGCGGTGCTCTTCTTGCCGTCGAGCATGATCGTGTTCATGAACTTCGTGACGAGCGAGCTCTGGTAGATCGGATCCGGCAGCAGTTCGCGCTTCGCAATCTCTCGTCTGCGTGGCATGGCTTGACTTCCTGACTACTGCTTGGGCCGCTTGGCGCCGTACTTCGATCGCCCCTGCTTGCGCCCCTGAACCCCCACCGCGTCCAGCGTGCCCCGCACGACGTGATACCGCACGCCCGGCAGGTCCTTCACGCGGCCACCGCGGATGAGCACCAGCGAGTGCTCCTGCAGGTTGTGGCCCACGCCGGGAATGTAGGTGCTCACCTCGATCTGGTTCGTCAGGCGCACGCGCGCGACCTTGCGGAGAGCCGAGTTCGGCTTCTTCGGCGTCTGCGTGAACACACGCACGCAGACACCCCGCTTCTGCGGGCTCTCCTGCAGCGCGGGACTCTTGGTCTTCGTCGCGATCTGCTCACGACCCTTGCGAACGAGCTGGCTAATCGTCGGCACAGTCAGTCTCTCCGCGCGTCGCGCCGAAGCGCGCGCTGCCCCGGCCCCGGGGACCCCTGCTGACGGGCGGTGACCGCAGGCCGTCCGGCGTCCCGCGCACGCGCCCGGGGGCATCCTCGCCCCGCTACGTCCCTCGCTGCGCCGCCATCCGGCGGCTGACAGCTTCCCGGGCCTTGACGTGACCATCGCCGATGGCCCCCGTGGCACCCGGGAACGGATTACCCTATGTCGAGTAATGATCGCGCGGCGGTCCGGCAGAGCCGTTCAGGCCCGACCGTCCCGCCCTGAGGAAGGGATCGCGCCTTGCGGCCAGCGTCACTTCCGAGCGGGCTGAAGCAGATAGGGTGTCCTGCTCCAGCGAAACCTGACAAGGATAGCACGGGCCAGACGCCCGCCGCAACTCCGTCGTGCCCCCGCGCCGCGGCGATACCCGATGGCACCCCACCGGTCCCTCCGCGAACCGCCGAGTATAGCACAGACGACCCTCTGCGACAGGGGGGGCCAGAACCCCAACCCCGGGGCCCCGGAGACACCGCCGGCCAACCGCCACGCCGCGCGAAAACCGACTCGCCCGGCCGGCACCCACCCGATCCTCCGAATCACCATGACGTGACGGGCCGCCCGCGGCGCGGACACCGGCCGCGGCGGCTCCACTCAGCCGGACGCGATGCGCGCGCCGCGTCCGCGAGCGCTCGACATCACGACGCGGGACCGAGCGACCACGACACGCGCGAGCATCCCACCGCCGGCGCCGCCCCCTCGCCGAACCGGATGCTGCCGCGCATCTCCCCCACGACGAGCCGCGAGCCCTTCTGCTGTTCGCCCGTCACCGTCGCCTCGCCGTCGATCGTCATCAGCACGCCTGAAGACGCCGCGAAGAACCCGCCGGCGTCCGACAGCGTGCCGCGCGCCGTTCCCGCAACCCCGACGGCAATCGGCGTGGCGCTGCCCGATGGCCCGAATGCGATCACGGCATCGCCGGTCGTGGCCGCCGACGGCCTGACCGTCCAGACTCCGCCGGCCGACTCCACCTGCACAGGCGCCGTCAGGCCGATCGCGCCCGTTGAAAGAGCGCTGCAGCCGCCAGTCAGGCTGTTGCCGGTCACGATCAGAACGTAAGGCCCGGCCGAAAGCTGCAGCGCGGCTGGCGAGGATGCCACCGTGCCCGGGCTGGTCGGCGATCCGCCGCAGGCCGCCACCAGCGGGAGCACGCTCCACGCCACCAGCCTTCGCGCGCGAACGGCGCGCGCAGTTGCGTCATGGGCCGGTCGCCAGGCCGTGCCCGCCAAGCGATCCCACCAATGGAAGCCAGCCATGTGCCCCCCATCTCAGCGTGAGTACGCGAGGTAACCCGATGACGATGTGAGAAAGAGCCAGCGTCGATCGAGGGCCGGGGCCCACACCAGTTCGCGCTCCGCTCCGCCCAGCCGCCAGTGCTCGACGCCGGTCCGCACATCGAGCGCCACCAACCGCCCGGAAAAGAACGGCACGTAGGCCAGCCGTTCGTCGCTCGCCAACCGGAAGGCGGTCGATCCGAGACGCTCATCAGTGTATCGCCACTTCACGGCCCTCGAATCGAGGTCGAACGCCGTGACGCGGCCCGTGGTGGATCCGGCTATCACCAACCGTCCGCTGCGAGTGAGCGGACGCACGTCGGGCCGGCCGGCCGGCACCCCACCGGCATCGCGTTCCGGGTCGATCCGCCATCGAGGCCGCCCATCGAGCAGGCTCAGGCCCCACATGCGGCCGTCGCGACCCGAGACAACGACGAGGTCGCCGTCGACGAGCAGTCCGCCCCCCCATCCGTTCGTGAACGGCGACCCGTCGGCCGACACCAGCGGCTGCCGCCAGCGCTCGCGGCCGTCGATCGCGTCGATCGCCAGCACGCCGCCGCTCACTGGCGCCGTGAAGACGTTGAAGGCGGCGACGACCAGGCCTGCCGCCGCTGCCGGTTCGTACACCGTGGTGGGCTCCTGGTCGCCGGGTCCGGCCCGCCACCGGCGCCGCCCCGTCGCCGCGTCGATTCCGAGCACGTATCCGGCGGAGGATCCCGCCACCACCAGCCCATCGACGACCGCGCCAAGGTAATGACCCGCGCCGCCGGCCTCCTCCGGCGACACCGACCACACCGGCGCGCCCGTCGTCGCGTCGAAGGCGAGGATCGTGTCGTCACCCGCGATCGCGAGGCCGCGCCACAACCGGACGGCCGATCCCGCCGTCTCCGTGCCGGGCGGCGAGGTCGGCTGCCGCCATCTGAGACGTCCGCTTCCCCGCTCGAGGGCCAGCAGTTCTCCCCAGCGCGACAGGGCATAGACCGCCCCATCGTCCACGGCTGGCGTGCCGCGCCCGGCACCAGCCACCCGCCAGGCCTCCACGACCCCGGCCCGCACCTCGGGTGGCGCGCCAACGAACTCGTGGCGACGAGGGGCCTGCGGCGCGAGCATCGCCCAGGCCCCCGTCGTGCCGGCGAGGCAGAGCACGCCGGCCAGGCGGCTCACCACGCCGTGCTCCACAGCGGGGCGCCATCTTCCGCGTACACCACGAGCACCCCGTCGTCCTGCAGTACGAGCCTCGCGCGATCGTGACCGTGGGTTTGCGATGCCCAGAGCGCGCGTCCGCCGGCATCGTAGAGCACGAGATTGCCGTCCCATTGCATGACGAGATCTCCGGGGGCGGTCCCGGCCGTATGGCTCGCCCATACCGGCGTGCCGTCGGCTCGATACACGACGAGGTTGCCGTCGTCCTGGTAGACGAGACTCGCCGCGCCGCCCGCCGACTGGATGGCCTGTCCGGGATAGAGCGCCTCGCCCGGAGCGAGGCCGCGGCCGGCCGCAGGAGCGCCGCCGCCACCACCACCACTACCGCCGCCACCACCACCGCCGCTGCCACTGCCGCCACTGCCGCCGCCGCTGCCGCCGCCGCTGCCGCCGCCGCTCGCGCCTCGCGGTGGCACGTGCACGATGCTCGCGAGCGCCTGGTACAGCTTGTCGTCGCTCGACGAGGTCTGTTGCGTGTGCCGGGGTCCCCACCATCCCCAGTCGAGCACGTGAACGCCTGGGCCCGGCATCACCTGGCTCCAGGCGGGCACGACCGTGTCGTTGGGGGCGCAGAACGCGCCACCCGGGGCCGAGACGGCCCGGCACCACAGGTCGTCCCACGAGTAGATCCAGGCGGCGAGGTTCCACATGCGCGTCGCCTTGCGATGGGCCTGGCTGTCGAAGGGTCCTGCGTTGGCGAGGATGAGCGTCGCGTAGAAGTCGAGTGTCCACGCCGCGCCGTCGACCAGCGAGTTGAAGTACTCGGCATTGGCCCCGCCGATGGCGCCAAACAGGCCCAGGTCGTAGAAGTTCGCGGCCGTCGACACCACGGACACGCGCGCCGGGATCTGCGCCGCCTCGCGGTTGGCGTTGCCGCCGTTGAGGTCGCGCATGTACGCGGAGCCCGGCGCCATCTCCGGAACGACGGGCGCGGCCGCCGCGACCCCCATGGTCGCCAGCACGTGCTTGAAGCTTGCATCGCCCAGCCAGTAGGTGACGGCCATCCACCACTCGAGTGCGGGCCACATGCCTTCCCAGTCGCAGCACGCCCCGAAGGCCACGTGCACATCCGAGATCAACCACCCGAGCGTTGCCTGGTAGGAGGCGACCAGCCCCAGGTTGCTCACCAGCGGCGCACCCAGGTTGGGCGAACCCAGCGTGATCAACCCGCCGATCGGGCGCTGGCGGCTCCACTCACGCGCGACGACCCCGCCGTTGCTGTGACCGAGGGCCACCGTGGATGCCGGCAGCCACCACAACTGGCGCTGGAGTTCGTTGGCCTGGCCCCCGTAGGTATCCAGCCAGTTGATCGCCGGCAGGTGCGGCTCGATCGCGAGCGAGCCCGAGAGCCGGCCCGCCGCTCCCGCCCAGGTGTCAGGTCCGGACGCGAGCCCGTGCACGAACACCGCGGGCCGATCCTGCGCGTGGGCGAGGGCGGGCAGGGCCGCCAGTCCGATGGCCATGGCCAGACGCCACCCGCGCCTCATCGCACACCCCCGACCGCCATGCGCAGGCCGCCGAACTCCACATCCACGTGCATCCACTCGCCATCGGTCCCGGGCAGCCGGTGCTCGCTGCGGACTCCCCGCCGCACGGTCGTGCCGCCGGCTGCGCGGCTCCAGGCATGCCGCACCCGCTCGATGGGCACGCCGTCGCGCGACAGCGTCACCTCGACGGGCAACGCCGTCGCCGCGTCGATCACCGTATCGCGGCGATCGCCACCCGACAGCGAGACATAGCGGTCGAGCCCGCCCCTGCGCTCGGCAACGCGGCCCAGTGCGCGCGCGATGGCCGCCTGCCTCGTCTCGCGGCCCCCAGCCGCATACGCGAGCCCGGCAAGGCCCTGCGCGCCCGAAGGCGCCGGCGCCCCGTCCCGGGCGGCATCGGACCCTGGCGCCTCGGGCAGGCCCAGGCGCTTCAGCGCGCCCGGCACACCGTCGGCCAGCGCGCGCAACTGCCGGTGCGACGGCAGCCGCACCTCGACTCCACGTTCGTTGAACACACGCGCGGGCGTGCCGTCACCGGCGTCCTCCACCCACCCGATCGCAGGGGGGACGTCGAGCGCGACATCGCCTTGCGCGCCACGGATCACCGGCGCGCTCCTGCGCACCAGCCGCCAGATGGAACGCCAGCCGCCAGCCGTGTGCCTCCGCTCGAGACGGTAGGACACGGAGGAAGGCGCCGCGCCCTTCCGGTTCCCTCTGCCATCGGTCCGCGTCCGGACGATCGACACCTCGGCGGTGACGGCCGTGACACGATCGAGGTCGACCGACGCGACCATCGGATCCACGAACGTGTCGCCGCCCCCCTTCCGCGCGGGTGGTCCTGACGAGCGAAGCGGCACGACCAGCGCGCCAGCGACGATCGCCGCGGCCGCGACTGGTGTGAGACGATTCCTGCCGGTTCTGGTTGTCATTCGGCCCCTCCCTGCAGCCGACGTCCGGCTCACGCGATCGACCCAGGAGCAACCAGCGGGCCAGGCGACGGGACCTGACGAAGGCCACGCGGCGAACGCCGCGAGCGCAGACCGCGTGCGAGCGGCTCCCCGACCAGGGGAAGAGCGTCGATCCTGGCAATCGGACGGGGATCCGGTGAGATTCGGACGAAGCCCGGGACAAGGCCCCTCGCCGGAGATCGGGCATCGATCGTCGCGGCACACGGGGAGGCTGACGCCGGGGCGACGCCTGCCGTCGCGGTTCTTCACCCGCACGGGCGAGGAGCCGGTGCCAGAATCCGCGATCGCGCCGGGAGGGAGACGGGGCCCGGACGCCGGCGACGTCAGCCGGCGGCCGGTGGCCTCAGCGCTGGAGACGCGCCTTCAGGAGATCGGCCACGAGCGGTCCGAATGTGGACACGCGGGCACCCTCGACGGCCGCGGCCGCACGGAACGCCCGGTCGGCGTCCGCCGGCTGGCTGGTCGCCTCGTAGGAGAGCCCCAGCAGATACTGGACTGTCCCGTTCGAGATGCCGGGACCATCGGGCAGCGTCACGCGCTGCAGCTCGCGTCTGGCCTCCGCGGGGTTGCCGAGCTTGAGCAGGGCCGCGGCGAGATTGAGCCGCAACAGCCCTTCCTGGATCGCATCGGGGGCCCCGGCCAGCCGGAAGCGAAGATCGAGTGCGAGCTTGTTGAACCGGGTCATCCGATCGTCGATCGACACCAGCAGCGGCCGCCGCGCCGCGGCCACCATCACGGTCCGCGTGGCGCCGGTCCGGTCGGTGACGGCAACCGGCACCTGCTGGCCTGGCGTGATCGCCTCGATGGCCTGCTGGAGATCGGCCGTCGAGGCCACCGGTGCGTCCCGTACGCCGACGATGATGTCGCCGGGGCCGATGCCGGCCTGGGCTGCCCCACCCCCGGGCACCACCGAGACGACGGCAACGCCCGGCACATCGGCGATCTCCACCCCCGTCAGGTCGAACGAGGATCGCTCGACGTCGATGGCGCCATCGAGCGTACGGAGCACATCGGCCGGCAGCGGTGCGCCGAGCGCCACCTCGAAGACATCCGGGTCGGCGGCTCCGGCCACGAGCAGCGAGATCACCGCGGGGCTGTCACCGCCACCGGGCATGCTGACGCCAGCCACGCCCTGGGCGCCAAAGCGCCTGGCGAGTTGAATGGACGCCTCCCGTCGCAACGTGTTCGACACCTCGGCGGCCTGGCCCAGCGGCCGGCCGTTGCGATCCACGGCGAGCCAGTCCAGCGGCAGGCGCAGATCGCGCAGCGCATCGGCGACGTCTTCCCTCCGCGGCTCGAAGACGGTGATCGATCGCGCCGGTTCGAGGAGTCGCTCCACGACCAGCCGGACATCCTCACCGCGGAACCGGATGTCCTCGCCGCCGGCCGACACGAGGGCGAGCGCCGGAGCGAGGTGGGCCGCGATGTCCAGCGTCTCGCCGGCATGGGCTTCGAAGCGGCGGATGAACCGTCCCATCGGCGACGAGACCTCGAGCACCTGCGGGCCCTCGCACACCTCGGAGAGCACCAGCGGGGTCTGTCCCTGGGGCTGGCCGTTGAGCGACACCTCCGCGTTCGCGACGTTGCTCTGGACCTTCACCGTCGCCGCCGCGTGTTCGAGCGCCACCTCGAGCAGGAGGTCGGCCGGGCGTTCGATCATCCGCCGGGAGTCGAGCGGCACGTAACAGGGGCGACGGAACTCGAAGAGCCGCACGCCGCTGGCCACGTCGTCCACGTAGAACGGCGCCGACACCTGGTCGCGGGGCACGCCCAGCCGGATCGCCGCATCGGCGTACGCGTCGGGGACCGGCCCGGGGGGCGTGCGCCCCCGCACCACGCCGTCCAGCGACACCTCGACATCGGGTGGCGAGGTGAGCACCGCCACACGCGAGGCGATGCGCTCGAGCGTCAGCGCCACGGGCGCCTGGGCGCCAGCAACGATCGTCACCGGCTGCTCGACGGGGCGATAGCCTCCCCGTGCGGCCGAGAGCAGGTGCTGGCCGGCCGCCAGCGGCAGCGGCCCGCCGGCGTGGAGGATGGGCGCGCCATCGATCGTCACGCTGGCATCGTCGGGCTCCACGGTGAGCAGCAGCGTCCCCACCGTCGATCGCTTCACCTCGTCGAGCATCTGCTGCACGGCTGCCGCCACGTTGGCGGGCAGCACGTATCCCGGATCGACGGCCACGAGCGCCGCCAGGTCCTGGCGCGCTCCCTCGCGGTTGCCGAGACCGAATCGGCTGCGGGCGCGCAGTTCGTACGCCGCCGCCAGCAGGGGCCGCAGGCCATCCTCGGTGGCGGGTCTCGACGAGAGCGAGGCCACGAGCGCATCGAGCACGGGCAGCGCGCTCTCCCACTCGAGTGCGTCGTAGAGCGCGCGGGCCCTGGCGAGCTGGTCGTGCGCGTCCTGCAGCGGGCCCACCTGCCCCGCCGCCGGCAGTGACACGACGGCCAGCACGATCCAGCAGATGAGCGGCCGGCACCGGCGGCGACGCCGGCCGGCGGCCGGTGTGCGGTCCTCGCGCGAAACGGCCATCCATTGTCTCGTCACTGGTGCACCCTGATCGACTTCGCGCGGTCGTCGTAGATGAACAGCCGGCCGGCGCCGTCGACGGCAAACGCGGTGGCCCGGCGGAACGACTCCGGCAGCCGCTGGGCGACGGCGTAGACGGTCACGGGTTGAAGCTCCGGCGAGAACACGGCCACCGCCCCGGCTTCCCGATCGAGGACGTAGAGGTACCCCAGCGCGTCCCAGGCGATGTCAACCGCCTGCTGCAGCGTGACTCCCCCGCCGCCGCCGACGCGGCCGATGGGCTTGCCCGCGGCATCCAGCACTGCCACGCTGCGTCCGGAGCGGTCGAGCGCGGCCACGAGACCGATGTCGTTGACCGCGACGCGAAGGGCATCGATCGAGGCGAAGACGCCCACATAGCGGCCGTCAGCCTCGAAGCGCGCGATCGACTTCGTGCCGCCGTCGGCGACCAGCAGCTGCCCGATGCGCGATCGCGCCACGGCGCGCACGTCGTCAAGCGGCCTGGCCGCACCGTCGGGCCGTGGTATCGACAGGGGCAGGAACGTCCCGGTCATCGGCTGCAGGCCCGACCGCGTGGCGACCAGCAGCCGGCCATCCACGCCCGGCAGCAACGCCCGCGCGTCGGCCGCACGCAGGCTGTCACGCACGCGGCCGTCGGCGTCGAAGCGCGTGAGGCCGTCCCGCTGCAGCACGACCACCGCGCCGTCGGGCTCAACGGCCAGCGCGTCCACGGTCGCCAGCCGCCCGCCCACGCCGGCAATCGTCCGCTGGGTGGGCGCGAAGGCGGGCACCGTGGGGGCACGCAGATGGAGGCGGTAGAGGATGGTGGCCAGATCGCGCGCCGTGCCGGCCTCGCGCGTGCCCGGGAAGCTCTGCTGCAGTTGCGCCAGGGCCTCCAGGGCCTGTGTGGGCTCGCCCATGGTTGCCTCTGCCGCCGCCAGCCCCCGCAGCGCCTGCGCCGTCCACGGGGCCCTCGGGTATTCGGCAGCCGCCCGGCGGTACATCCGGGCAGCCTCCGGGGCACGCCGGGCGATGCGGTGCCCGTCGCCCGCATAGGTGAGCGACGCCGCGACGGCCATGGCCCTCGGGAACAGCGTCCGCACGCGCTCGAAGTTGGCGAGCGCCTGCTCGATCCCATCGGCCGTCTCCGACACGGCCAGATCGATGCGTCCGGCGAGCACGTAGGCCATGGGCGCGGCATCGGCCGACGGATACTTCGCGATCAGCGACTCGACGACGGTTCGCGCCGCGCGGGCGTCCCCGTTGCCAGTGAGCTGGTACTCGGCGATCCGCAGCAGCGCATCGTCGGCGACGCTGCTGGTGGGATAGACGTCGACCACGCGTTGCAAGTCCTTCAGGGCCTCGCCAGGCCGCCCGTCACGCAGGAACCGCAGGCCGCTGTCGTACCAGCGCCGCGCCAGTTCCTCCGACGATTCGGCCTGTTGCGCCATGAAGGGCGCGGGCCACGACAGGATCAGCGTCGCTGCGGCCGCCAGCACGAGGGGCCAGCGTCGGACCGTGGCGAGAGAAGCCGCGCGCAGGTTCATTGGCGGAACAACACCGTGGTCGTGGCGCCTTCGCGAACCCCGATTCGCTGGCGCCTGGTTTCGCCGTCGACGCAGACGAGTTCCACGGTGTGGTCACCGGCCGCGATCGGCCTCTCGAACACCGGCGGGGGATCGGTCCGGAGCCCGTCGATCCGCATCTCGCAGTTCTCCACCACCGCACGCACGCTGATGCCGCCCAGGCCCGGCACCGAGACGCGCATGGCCGCGCCGGCGCCGCCCCGCACCAGGACACGCTGGTCGAGGAACACCGATGGGGCGCGCAATCGCAACTGGCGTCCCTCCAGCACGCTCACGGCGTGCTGCGCGGCCGCCGCGGAGATGACGCGCGAGCCGTCGAGGATCTCGAACTCGAACGGTGCGGACACGCTCAGCCTGACTCGCGCCTCGCTCGGCTGGAGGGGCACGACCAGACGGCCGCTGGCAATCACCGACTCCGAGAGGGCCACCCTGACGTCCTCGTACCCTTGTCTGGTGATCAGCACGTCGGCCGGAGGCGCCGCGCCCGCGGGAATCACCAGGGTGGCCGGCGTGGCGTCATCGAGCCGGTGCCCTCCGACGGTGACGATCGCGCCCGACGGCTCCGACTCGATGCGCAGCTCCCGGGCCGGTCGTGGCACGACGGGAGCCGCTGGAGCAACTGGAGCAGTTGGACCAGCCGATGGCGCGGTTCCCGCCGAGGATGCCGCGGCGTCCGGGCCAGCCGCCCGGCGCAGCCACATGGTACCAGCCGTCGCGGCGGCGAGAACCACGGCCACGCCTGCCACGATCATGGGCCACTTCGCGCGAACATGGGTGGGACCAGATCCGGCCACCACGTCGCGACCGCGCAGGGGAGCGGCCACCCCGGGCACCGGTGTGAGGACCGTGGGCGCGTCCACGTCGGAGCCCGGCGGCAGCGGGGCGGCGTGCAGGGCGAGGTCTCCTCCGGGCACGCTGCCGGGGCGCGTGCCAAGCCTCAGCTCGGCCGCCGCCTGCGCGTCGCCAGCCGTGCCGGGCACCATCATGGTGACGTCGAAGGGCGCGGCGGCCTGACGGTCGAGAGCAGCCCGAATCTGCGAGAGCGTGGCGCCGAACTCCGCCGCGGTCGGAAACCGGTCGTCGGCCACCCGGGCGAGCGCGCGATCGACGGCCGTGACCAGGGCCGGAGGCAGCTGATCGCGTCCGGGGTCGAGCTGTTCCCGATCGCCGCGGATGATCTTCGCGATGACACCGGTCGGGGAATCGGCCTCGAAGGGCTTGTGGCCGACCAGCAGCTCGTAGAGCACCACGCCGGCCGCGAAGATGTCGGTCCGCCCGTCGACGGCCGCGCCCTCGATCTGCTCCGGGGCCATGTAGGCCGCCGTCCCGACGAGGTTGCCGTCGCGCGTGATCGACGACGATGCGAGGCGTGCGATGCCGAAGTCGAGCAGCTTCACATTGCCGTCGGGCAGCACCCAGATGTTGGCGGGCTTCACGTCGCGGTGCACGACACCCTGTTCGTGCGCGAAGTGCAGCCCCGCGCACAACTGCGCGACGATGTCGATCTTCTCGATGAGCGTGAGCGGCGGAACGGCTCGCAAGCGTTTGTCGAGCGGCGCCCCGCGCAGGAACTCCATCGCGATGTAGGGTCGGCCATCCTCCTGCTGCGCCAGTTCGTACAGCGTGACGATGTTGCGGTGGGTCAGCCGGGCGACGGCGCGTGCCTCACGCTGGAAGCGCGCCAGTGCGCTGTCGTCTTCGCAGAAGTCCTCCCAGAGCAGCTTGAGGGCGACCTCCCGCTCGAGCACGGTGTCCTGGGCGCGGTAGACCACGCCCATGCTGCCGCGTCCCACCTGCTCGATGATGTCGTATCGCCCAATCCGCTGCACGCCGCGACACCCGCCTGCGCGTCACCCACGCCTCAATGGCACCCTGACGGCCTCCGCGGCCGTGGTGGTGCCGGCTCGTACCAGTCCGCGCTACGGCACCCCCGCGCGGAGTTTCTCCAGTTGCTGCCGGACGCCGCGAACCGCCGGATGATCCGGCGGGAAGTACCGCAGGGCTTCTTCGTACTTCCGGATGGCCGACGCGGGGTCGCCGCGTCCGCGATCGGCGTCGCCTTCCGACACGAGGCGCTCGGCCCGCGAGGTCATGAGCGCCGACAACGACGAGATGCGTTCGCCCAGGCCCGGCAGGTCCGGTTCGGCCGCGCGTGCCGCCCGGTAGCGGGCCATGGCGTCGAGCATGTTCCCGCTTGCCTCGAGCCGGGCTCCTTCCTCCAGCAGGCGCCTGGCCGACGGCCGCGCGCCCGCCTCCACTTCCCGGCGCGTGGCGGCGATCCGCTCCTCGATGCCCGGATACGCCGGTTCGGTCCGTCCCAGACCCTCGAAGATCGCCAGCGCCTGCTGGAAGCGGCCGCGGCGGAGCAGATCCTGTGCCTCGTTGAAGCTCGCGAGCGCCTGCGCCCGGCGCGTGGTGTGGTGCGACTCGTCCTCGCCGGCCGCGCGCGGCAACTCAGGCAACGCCAGATCCGAGGGCTCCCCCGCAGGGATCGCCTCGGGCGTCGCGGGCGTCGCGGGCGGCACCGTCGAGTCGGTCTGGGCTGGCGATTGCGGGGGTGGTTGACCCGAGGGCGGCGCGACGGCATCCGGACTCACCGGCTCGGGACGTGGCGCCCCCGCCGCGCTCGGAGGCGGGGCTCCGGTTCCGGCATCCCCGGGTACGGAGTCCCGCCCGCCGAACAACCGGCCGCCGACCACGATCACGAGACCTGCCAGGACGACGGCCGCCGCAGCGAGCCCCAGGTTGCGCGGCGTGACCCAGGAAGATCCTGCTCCGAGCGTCGCAGCCGACGCCGGGACCGCCTGCCGGCGCCGGGCCTCTTCGATCAGGGCCGCCGACACCACATCATCCGGTTGGAGGGCCAGCGCGCGCCGGGCCTCGCCGATGGCTTTCGCCAGGCGGCCCTTCTCCAGCCACTGCTGGGCCCTGACAGCGTGCGATCGAGCCTTGGTGAGACGCACTTCGCGTGCGGCGGCCTCCGTGATGGCGGCCTGCGCGCGGGCGAGCACCGCCCGGCCGGTCTCGTTCGTCGCGTCCAGCGCCAGGGCCTCCTGGGCCAGTCGAGCCGCGCCCTGGGCATCGCCTCTGGCGAGCGTCAGGCCGGCCTCCGCGACGCGTGCCTCCGCGTCGGCCAGACGCCTGGTCCGTTCCTGCTCCCTGGCCAGCCCGTCCAACGCCTGCTCCCGCAACTGGCCGGCACGCGCGGATCCAGGTGCGACACCCAGCGCTTCTTCCGCCAGCCGCCCGGCCTCGGCCCAGTGTCCCGCCTTGAGCGATGTCTCCGCGGCGGCGATCAGGGCGCGCTCACGGCGGGCGCGCTCCTGCGCGTCCTGGATGGCCGCCCGCACCCGCGCCAGCATGGCCGAGGACGCCACCGCCGCCGGCTGCTGCTGCACGACCGCCGCGAGTTCGCGCTCCGCAGCGGCCAGATCGCCGGCCGCCAGCGCGCCCTCGGCCGCGCGGTGCCGGGCGAGCCAATCGCCGGCGCGCCGGGCGTCGTCGGTGCACTGGTCGCGAATCCGCACGACCTCCCCGGACAACGACGGGAGGTCCCGGAGCAGCGCCGCGCGCTCCGCGTCACTGGCCACCTCGGCCTCGTCGAGCGCCGGATGCTGCGCGAGCAGCGAGGACACCTCCGCCGTGGCGCGGCTCTCGTAGCCGAGCACCGCCGCGGCCGCCGCCGCGGTCGTCGCCTGCTGCCGGGCGTCACGAAACGCCGCGCGCGTCGCCTGCAGCAGCTTGCGGCCCTCGGCCTCGTACGCCTTGTGGAACCGGAGCACGTCGGCCAGCAGATCGCTGAAGCTCTGGTAGCGCCTCGCCGGGTCCTTCTGCAGCGCCTTCATCACGATGGCCGAGACAGTCGCGGGCGCATCGGCCTCGGCCATCGGCGGCGGATCGGCGTACTCCACGTTGTGCAGCAGGGTGGGCAGGTCCCTGGCCGCGAACGGCCGGCGGCCGGTGAGCAGGAAGTAGAAGACCGACCCGGCGGAGAACACGTCGGCCCGCAGGTCGATCTCGCCGCCGCGCGCCTGCTCGGGCGACATGTAGTCGGGCGTCCCGATGATGAGACCGGCCGCCGTCACGTTGGAGTCGGCCAGCCGCGCCACGCCGAAATCGAGCAGTTTCACCACGCCGTCGGTCTGCACGAAGAGATTGCTCGGCTTCAGGTCGCGATGGACGATGCCGCGGCCGTGCGCCGCCACCATCCCGCTGCACACCTGGGTCATGATGTCGAGCTTCTCGGCCAGCCCGAGCCCGGGGTGCCCGCGCAGGTACTCGCCGAGGGTCTGCCCCTGCAGCAGTTCCATCACGATGTAGAGGCGACCGTTCTCCTCGCCCATGTCGAACACCGTGATGACGTTCGGATGGACGATCTGCCCGGCGACCTTGGCTTCGCGGAAGAAGCGCGTGCGAATCGACGGGTCGCCGGCGAGATCGGCCGTCAGCACCTTGATGGCGACCGCCCTGTCCATCAACTCGTCGTGCGCGTGGTAGACCACGCCCATCGCGCCCTTGCCGATGCGCGACACCACCTTGTAGCGACCGATGGTCGCCGGCAGGCGCGCCTCCGGGGTTCGTCGCCCGGCCTCCTGCGCCATCACTGGTCTCCCCGATAGCGCGCGAGGACGGCGGTGACGTTGTCGCGCGAGCCGGCATCGAGCGCGGCCTTGACCAGGGCCCCGGGAACCTCTGCAAACGGTGTCTCGCCCAGCACCCGCAGGATGTCCGCGTCGTCGAGCACGCCGTGCACGCCATCGGAGCTGAGCAGCAGCGCGTCACCCTCCTGCAGGTCGATCTCGCTGAGGTGCACCGCGACGTCCTCGCGCACGCCGACGACGTTGGTCAGCACGTTGCGCATCGGGTGGTGCTTGATGCTCTCGGGATCGGCGGAGCGGTTGGCGATCAGGCTCGCCGCCCACGTGTCGTCGTTCGTCAACCGGACGAGGCGTCCGGCGGACCAGAGGTAGACGCGGCTGTCGCCCACGTGCCCGATCACGGCCCGCCGCTCGCCGAGCAGAGCGCCCGCCACGGTGGTGCCCATGCCGGTATAGCCGTCCTGGCTCTCGGACAGCCGGAACACGCGCCGGTTGGCGAGTGCGATGGCGGTGCGCAGCCGGTTGCCGTCGAAGGAAATGGCGGGATCGATCCCGAACGGCCACGTGCACTCGCCATCCTCGGCCGTCCGCCGCACGAAGGTGACGATCACCTCCACGGCCGTCTGCGAGGCCACCTCGCCAGCCTGGTGTCCACCCATCCCGTCTGCGACCACCAGCAATCCCAGATCGTCCTCGATGACGAACTGGTCCTCGTTGATCGGACGGACGGTTCCCTTGTCGGTGACGCCGTAGCTCTCCACCCTGGTGCGCTGCATCCGGGTCGCTCCCGCCGAGGACGGCCGTCGCCGATGCCGACACGGGCATCGGCGGCGGCCCTCGAGGCGCAAGCTGGATTATGTCCGATTCGTCCTGTCGGATCACCGGGATGTTGGGGTGGCCGGGGGGCGTCGGGCCTCGCCGGCGGGGGCCGGCGGCAATCATGGGTCGCAACCGGGGCCGGTTTGCGACATGATCTCTGGAGGCGTGGCGCGCCGTCGCGCGTCACGGGCCCTTTCCAGTGGACACAGGATGGCTACACGACCAACCCAGCTCAAGAGCCAGCGCGAGCGCGCACGGGCGGCCCGCCGCAAGGAAAAGGTGATGAAGCGCCAGGAAGCCGCAGCCCGGCGCGATCGGGCGCCGAGGGTGCCTGGCGGCGAAGATCCCGACATTGCCGGCATCGTCCCCGGCCCGCAGCCGCGCCAGGACGATGACTTCCTCCCGCCCGAGGAGTGACGGGGCCCAAAACGCCAGCGGAGCGGCCCACCGGCAGGTGGACCGCTCCGCTGGCAGGCTGGCCGTGCGGCAGCGCCGCTACTCGGGCTCCTTCCAGCTCTCCTCGCGCACGCCGTCCTCACCCTCGACGAGGTAGTCGAAGTCGTGCTCGCGGTCGAGATCCTCGTCGGCGGGCACGGGCGGGGCCGGTGGTTCGTCGGCGGGAATCCGCACGCTCTTGTACCACTCGAACCCGGTGCCGGCCGGGATCAGGCGGCCCATCGTGACGTTCTCCTTGAGGCCGCGCAGCGTGTCGACCCTGCCGGAGATCGACGCCTCGGTGAGCACGCGCGTGGTCTCCTGGAAGGAGGCCGCCGAGATGAACGAGTCGGTGGAGAGCGACGCCTTGGTGATCCCGAGCAGCAGCGGCTTGGCGCGTGCCGGCTGTCCGCCGGCCTCGATGGCGCGGCGGTTCTCGTCGTTGAAGCGGAAGCGATCCACCTGATCCTCGACGAGGAACTCGGTGTCGCCGGCCTCCTCGATCCGGACCCATCGCATCATCTGCCGGGCGATCACCTCGATGTGCTTGTCGTTGATGTGGACGCCCTGGAGCCGGTAGACCTCCTGGATCTCGTTGACCAGGTACTTCTGCAGTTCCTTGGGGCCCTGCACGTCGAGGATGTCGTGCGGGTTGCGCGCGCCGTCGACCAGCATGTCGCCGGCGCGGACGCGGTCGCCGTCCTGCACGTTGAGGTGGCTGCCGCGCGGGATCAGGTACGGCTCCTCGCGCACGCCGCGGTCGTCGGGCTTGATCACCAGCTTGCGCTGGCCCTTGACGATGCCTTCCATGCGGATGGTGCCGTCGATGGCGCTGATCACGGCCTCGGTCTCGCGGGGCTTCCGGGCCTCGAACAACTCCACCACGCGCGGCAGGCCGCCCGTGATGTCCTTGGTCTTGGTGGTTTCGCGCGGGATCTTGGCGAGCACCTGGCCGGCGAAGACGGTGTCGCCGTCTTCCACCATCAGGTGGGCGTGGTTCGGCATGTGGTACCGGCGCAGCACCTTGCCGTCTGCGGCCCGCACCTCGATGAGCGGCTGCCGCTTCTCGTCGGGCGAATCCATGATGATCCGCCGTGAGAGGCCGGTGACCTCGTCCACCTCCTCGTGGACGGTGACGCCTTCCTGGATGTCCTTGAACCTGGCGAAGCCGGGGTCTTCGGTGAGAATCGAGAAGGTGTAGGGATCCCACTCGACGAGCACCTGGGTCTGCTCGACCTTCTCGCCCTCACGGAACTTGATCCGGGCGCCGTAGATCACCGCGTAGCGCTCGCGGTCGCGCCCCTGCGCGTCCTGCACGATGATCGATCCGGTGCGGTTCATCACCACCAGGCTGGCGGGCTGGCCTGGCGCCTCGGCGATCTCGACGACCTGCAGGTTGTCGTACCGCACGGTGCCGGCGTGGCGCGCCTCGATGGTGCTCTGCTCGGAGATGCGTGCCGTGCCGCCGATGTGGAACGTCCGCATGGTGAGCTGGGTGCCGGGCTCGCCAATGGACTGGGCTGCGACGACGCCCACGGCGAGGCCCAGCTCCACCATGCGGCCGGTGGCCAGGTCGCGGCCGTAGCACTTGGCGCACACGCCGCGCGGCGACGCGCAGGTGAGCACCGAGCGGATGCGGACGGTCTCGATGCCCGCGTCCTGGATGTCGGAGGCCTTCTCCTCGTCGATTTCCTCGTTCCGGCCGATGATCAGCTCGTCGCTGAACGGGTCGTGGATTTCGTCGAGGGTGACGCGGCCGACGATGCGGTCGCGCAGCGGTTCGATGATCTCGCCGCCGCCGATGATGGCCTGGGCCTCGATGCCCTCCATCGTCCCGCAGTCGAGTTCCGAGATGATCACGTCCTGCGCGACGTCGACGAGCCGCCGCGTGAGGTAGCCCGAATCGGCCGTCTTCAGCGCCGTGTCGGCCAGGCCCTTGCGGGCGCCGTGGGTCGAGATGAAGTACTCGAGCACGGAGAGGCCCTCACGGAAGTTGGCGTGGATGGGCGTCTCGATGATCTCGCCGGCGGGCTTGGCCATCAGGCCGCGCATGCCTGCGAGCTGCCGGATCTGCTGCTTGCTGCCGCGGGCGCCGGAGTCGGCCATGATGTACACGGCGTTGAACTCGCCCCTCGAGTCGCGCTCCTTCATGCCCTGGAACATCTTGTCGGCGACCTTCTCGGTGGCCTCCGACCAGACGGCGATGATCTTGTTGTAGCGTTCGCCGTTGGTGATGGCGCCTTCCTGGTACTGCTGCTCGACCTTGATGACCTCGGCGCGCGCCTTCTCCACCAGCTCGGGCTTCTCGGCCGGGATCACGAGATCGTCGATGCCGATCGACAGGCCCGAGCGCGTGGCGTAGGTGAAGCCCAGCGTCTTGAGCTGATCGAGCATGTCGACCGTCGTCTCGAGGCCGTAGTTCAGGTAGCAGTACTGCACCACCTGCTGCAGCCCCTTCTTCTTGAGCAGGCCGTTGACGAACGGCATCCGCGCCGGCAGCTGCGAGTTGAAGATCACGCGGCCGACCGTCGTGTTGATCAGCTTGTTGCGCACCTGCTGCGGCGCCGTGTGCAGCACGTCCTGATCGTCGCGCTCGGTCGTGAGGTCGATCAGTTCGCCGGTGTACCGCAGCCGGATCGGCGTGAGCGTCTCCAGTTCCCCGTTCTCGAGCGCCACCAGCACGTCGTCGGCCGAGACGAAGGCGCGGCCCTCGCCGCGCGCCTGCGGCTTGGGCTTGGTGAGGTAGTAGCAGCCGAGCACGATGTCCTGTGAGGGGATCGCGATCGGCGATCCGTTGGCCGGCGACAGGATGTTGTTGCTCGAGAGCATCAGCACCGAGGCCTCGATCTGCGCCTCGGGCGACAGCGGGATGTGCACCGCCATCTGGTCGCCGTCGAAGTCGGCGTTGAACGCGGTGCAGACCAGCGGGTGGATCCGGATCGCCTTGCCCTCGACCAGCACCGGCTCGAACGCCTGGATGCCCAGCCGGTGCAACGTCGGCGCGCGGTTGAGCAGCACCGGATGGTCCTTGATGCACTCGTCGAGGATGTCCCACACCTCGGGCCGCTGCAGTTCCACCATCTCCTTGGCCTGCTTGATCGTCGCGACCAGGCCGCGCTCCTCGAGCTTGTTGTAGATGAAGGGCTTGAAGAGCTCGAGCGCCATCTTCTTCGGCAGCCCGCACTGGTGCAGCTTCAGCTCGGGCCCGACGACGATCACCGAGCGGCCGGAGTAGTCGACGCGCTTGCCGAGCAGGTTCTGGCGGAAGCGCCCCTGCTTGCCCTTGAGCGTGTCGGAGAGCGACTTCAGCGGCCGGTTGTTGGCACCGCGCAGCACGCGGCCGCGCCGGCCGTTGTCGAACAGCGCATCGACCGCTTCCTGCAGCATCCGCTTCTCGTTGCGGATGATGACGTCGGGCGCCTTCAGCTCCATGAGCTTCTTCAGCCGGTTGTTCCGGTTGATGACGCGCCGGTAGAGGTCGTTGAGATCGGAGGTGGCGAAGCGGCCGCCGTCGAGCGGCACCAGCGGGCGCAGCTCGGGCGGGATCACCGGGATGACGTCGAGGATCATCCACTCCGGCCGGTTGTTGCTCTTGCGGAACGCGTCGATCACGCGCAGCCGCTTCGCGTACTTCTGCCGCTTCTGCTGGGTCGGCTCCGTGTCGATCTCGTCGAGGGCGAGATCGGCCACCGTGCCCACGTGGCTGGTGGGGAGCCCCGCCTCGCGGCACACCTCGGTGAGCGTCCGGGTGAGGTCCTTGCCCGCCTCCAGGCGCAGCGCCTTCTCGTCGTCGCTCTTGGTCTTCCGGGCCTGCGCCAGCCGCGCCTGCCACTTGTAGCACGTGTTGCGCAGCCAGGCGTGCACGGCCCGGTGCTCGTCGCTCATCCGGAAGGCCCGCGTGTAGACCTCGGCCAGTTCCTCCTCGTCGGGCTCGGTGTCCTCGGCGAGGATGGCCATGTAGCGCAACGACTCCTTGGTCAGCTCGAGCCCGGTGATCATCAGGTCGCGCTGGCGCCGGGCCTGGCCTTCGACGTCCACGCCCTTGAGCAGTTCCTTGATCGCTTCGGCGCCCATCTGCGCGCGGAAGCGGTGGCCGCCCTTCTCGCGCGCGTCGCGGTACTCCTGGTCGGTGAGCAGGCGCCCGCGCTCGAGGTCGGTCTCGCCCTTGTCGATGACGACGTAGGCCTCGAAGTAGAGCACCCGCTCGAGATCGCGCAGCGAGATGTCGAGCAGGTGGCCGATGCGGCTCGGCAGGCCCTTGAAGAACCAGACGTGGCTGACGGGCGTGGCGAGCGTGATGTGCCCGAGGCGCTCGCGGCGCACGCGCGCCTGGGTGACCTCGACGCCGCACTTGTCGCAGACCACGCCGCGGTGCTTCATGCGCTTGAACTTGCCGCAGAGGCACTCCCAGTCGGTGACCGGCCCGAAGATCTTCGCGCAGAACAGGCCGTCACGTTCCGGCTTGAAGGTGCGGTAGTTGATCGTCTCGGGCTTGGTCACCTCGCCGTGGGACCAGGAGAGGATCTTGTCCGGCGAAGCCAGGCTGATCCGGATCGCGTCGAAGTCCGTCGTGAGCTGGTTGCTGCGTTCGGTGAAGCTCGGTCGCATGGGATCCTTTTCTTCTGACGACTACCCCGCCCTGGATGCCGCGCGCTGGCGCGGACCGCGCTGGCGCTACCCGGCCACCGGCTCCGGCGCCGGCTCCGGCGGTTCGGGCGCCGGTTCCTCCAGCGGCGCCGATCGTCTGGTCTTCAGCAGCTCGACGTCCAGGCACAGCGCCTGCAGTTCCCGAATCAGCACGTTGAAGGACTCGGGCAGGCCCGGCGTGAAGCTGGCGTCACCCTTGACGATCGACTCGTAGATCTTCGCGCGGCCCGTCACGTCGTCGGACTTGGCCGTGAGCAGTTCCTGGAGGATGTGCGCCGCCCCGTAGGCCTCGAGCGCCCACACCTCCATCTCGCCGAAACGCTGGCCGCCGAACTGGGCCTTGCCGCCCAGCGGCTGCTGCGTGATCAGCGAGTACGGCCCGATCGATCGGGCGTGAATCTTGTCGTCGACCAGGTGCGAGAGCTTCAGCATGTAGATGAAGCCCACGGCGACGTCCTGCTCGAAGGTCTCGCCGGTCATGCCGTCGCTGAGCGGCGTCTTGCCGCTGCCCGGCAGCGACGCCAGCTCGAGCAGTTCCCGGATCGGCTCCGGCATGGCGCCGTCGAACACCGGCGTGGCGAAGTGGATGCCGTCGCGCAGGCGCTGGCTCTCGCGGACGACCTCCTCGTCGGACATCGCCTTGACGCGCGCCACGCCACGCGCCGCGCCGGCCACCGCGCCGTTGACGCCCGAGAGGATCTCGCGCAGGCGGTGCACCGCCTGCTGCTGGCGCAGCGCCGCGTCGATCCGCTTGCCGAGACCGACGGCCGCCCAGCCCAGGTGCGTCTCAAGGATCTGCCCGACGTTCATGCGCGAGGGGACGCCGAGCGGGTTGAGCACGACCTCCACCGGCGTGCCGTCGGGCAGGTAGGGCATGTCCTCCTCGGGGAGGATCCGCGCGATGACGCCCTTGTTGCCGTGGCGGCCGGCCATCTTGTCGCCGACCGACAGCTTGCGCTTCATCGCGACGTAGACCTTCACGAGCTTGATCACCCCGGGGGGCAGCTCGTCGCCACGGCGGATCTTCTCCTTCTTCTCCTCGAACTGCTGGCGCAGCACCTCGATGTTGCGCTCGGTGCGATCCTCGATGTCGCGCAGGTCCTCGTCGATCCGGCCGTCCTCGCCCTCGACCTTCGCCCGCACGAGCACGGCATAGGGCACCCCGGCCATCGCCGCGTCGTCGAGCGTCGCCGCCTTGCGCAGCACCCGCTCGCGGCCCACCTCGTCGAACAGGTCGGCGCGCAGCTTCCGGCCGCGCAGCAGGGCCGCCACCTTCTTCTTCACCTCGTCGTGCAGGATGCGAACCTCGTCCTGGAGGTTCTTCTCCATCATCTCGAGGTCTTCGGCCTCGATCGCCTTGGCGCGTTCGTCCTTCTCGATGCCCTTGCGCGAGAAGATCTTCACGCCGACGATGATGCCCTCGATGCCGGGCGGGCACGTGAGCGACGCGTCGCGCACGTCGCCGGCCTTCTCGCCGAAGATCGCGCGCAGCAGTTTCTCCTCGGGCGTGAGCTGCGTCTCGCCCTTGGGCGTGACCTTGCCCACGAGGATGTCACCCGGCTTCACGTAGGCGCCAATCCGGATGATGCCGCTCTCGTCGAGGTCGCGGAGGAAGCCCTCCGACACGTTCGGGATGTCGCGCGTGATCTCCTCGGGGCCCAGCTTGGTGTCGCGTGCCTCGATCTCGAACTCCTCGATGTGGATCGAGGTGTAGTAGTCCTCCTTCACCAGCTTCTCGGAGACCAGGATGGCGTCCTCGAAGTTGTAGCCGCGCCACGGCATGAAGGCGACCAGCACGTTGCGCCCGAGCGCCAGCTCGCCCTGCTCGGTGCACGGCCCGTCGGCCAGTGCCTGGCCCTTGGCCACCCGCTGGCCGACCTTCACGATCGGCTTCTGGTTGATGCAGGTGTTCTGGTTGGACCGCTTGAACTTGATCAGCTTGTAGATGTCGGCGCCCATCTCCGAGGGCGCGTCGCCGCTCTCGCTCTCCACGCGCACCACGATGCGGGTCGAGTCGACGTAGTCGACCAGGCCGGATCGCCGCGCCACGACCACGGCGCCCGAGTCGTGCGCGGTGATGTACTCCATGCCGGTGCCGACGTAGGGCGCGCGCGCGCGCAGCAGCGGCACCGCCTGCCGCTGCATGTTGCTGCCCATCAGCGCGCGGTTGGCGTCGTCGTTCTCGAGGAACGGGATCAGCGAGGCCGCCACCGACACCAGCTGCTTCGGCGACACGTCGATGTACTGCACGCTCTCGCGCTGGGCGAGGATGAAGTTGCCGGCCTGGCGCGCGCTCACGCGTTCGGAGACGAAACGCCCGTGATCGTCCACCTCGGCGTTGGCCTGCGCGATGATGTACTGGTCCTCCTCCCACGCCGACAGGTAGAAGGGGTGGGGCTCCCACTCGAGGGGCTTCCGGCCCCGCGCCGACGGCTGGCCCAGCGACGCCACCTCGTCAACGCGCACGACGTCGCCGACCTTGTACTTCGTGTGGCCGCCCGTGCTCGTGATCTGCACGTAGTCGACCACGTGCCCGTTCTCCACCTTGCGGTAGGGCGACTCGATGAAGCCGAACTCGTTGATCCGCGCGTAGCACGACAGCGACGAGATCAGGCCGATGTTGGGACCCTCCGGCGTCTCGATCGGACAGATGCGCCCGTAGTGCGTCGGGTGCACGTCGCGCACCTCGAAGCCGGCGCGCTCGCGCGAGAGCCCGCCGGGCCCGAGCGCCGAGAGCCGCCGCTTGTGCGTGATCTCCGACAGCGGGTTGGTCTGATCCATGAACTGCGACAGCTGCGACGACCCGAAGAACTCGCGGATCGCGGCCATCACCGGCTTGGCGTTGATCAGGTCGTGCGGCATGGCGGTCGCCATTTCCTGGTAGACCGACATCTTCTCCTTGATCGCGCGCTCCATCCGGACCAGCCCGATGCGGAACTGGTTCTCGAGCAGCTCGCCCACCGAGCGCACGCGCCGGTTGCCGAGGTGATCGATGTCGTCGACGTTCGCCGGGTTCTTCTTCAGCTTCAGCAGGTACTTGATCACCTCGTAGAAGTCCTGCGGGTGCAGGATCTTCTCGTCGAGCGGCGTGTTCAGCTTCAGCTTCGTGTTCAGCTTCAGCCGGCCCACCCGCGAGAAGTCGTACTTCTGCGAGTTGAAGAACATGTTCTCGAACAGCGACCGCGAGCTCTCGAGCGTGGGCGGATCGCCCGGCCGCAGGCGCCGGTAGAACTCGACCAGCGCCTCCTCGTGACTGCGGACCGTGTCCTTCCGCACCGTCTGGGCCAGCACCGGCCCGATCTCGTCCTTCTCGGGGAAGAAGATGTCGACGTGCGTCACCTTGTGGTCGTGCAGCGCCTCCGACAGCTTCCGCGCGTCCACCGGCTCGTTGGCCTCGAGCCCCGCGAGCACCTCGCCGGTGACCGGATCGACGACGTCGGCGGCGAAACAGGCGCCGTCGAGTTCGTTCTCCTCGACCTCGATCGTCTTCACGCCGGCGCGCGTGAGCGCCGCCACCGCGCTCGCGCTCAGCTTCTTGCCCTTGTGCACCACGAGCTCGGTGCCGGGCACGGGCGTGTCCTTGGCCGCGCGCAGTCCGACCAGGCTGTCGCGCACTTCCCAGGCGTGGCCCTCGGCGCCGAGCCGCACCCGATCGATCGTGTAGAACTGGCGCAGGATCTCCTCGGTGGAGCGCAGGCCGAGCGCGCGCAGAAACGCCGTCGCCAGGAACTTGCGCTTGCGGTCGATCCGCACGTAGAGCAGGTTCTTGGCGTCGTACTCGAACTCCACCCACGATCCGCGGTAGGGGATCAGCTGGCCGATGTAGAGCGTCTTGTCCTCGGAGTGGAAGAACGCGCCCGGCGACCGGTGCAGCTGGCTGACGATGACCCGTTCGGTGCCGTTGATGATGAACGTGCCGTTGTCGGTCATCAACGGGATGTCGCCGTAGTAGACCTCCTGCTCCTTGATGTCGCGGATGGTCTTGACGCCGGTCTCCGGGTCCTTGTTCCAGACGACGAGGCGGATGGTGACCTTCAGCGGGACCGCGTAGGTCATGCCCCGCTCCTGGCACTCCTCCATGTCGTACTTCAGCTTGAGGTCGACCGTGTGGCCGCAGATGTTGCAGACGTCGCCCCGCGCCTCGTTCGGCTTGCCGCACTTCGGACACGGGATCTCGCGGTCGGCGTACGGGTCGGCCACCAGCGTGTGCCCGCAGCCCGTGCACGGCGTGCGCAGGTGCTGCAGCCCCTCGAGGCGCCCGCACTTGCACTGCCAGTTGCCGATCGAGTAATCGATGAACTCCAGCGACGAGTTCTCGCGGAAGTCGCTGATCGGGAAGACCGACTTGAAGACCGACTGCAGGCCGATGTCCTCGCGCTCGGCGGGCAGCCGGTTCATCTGCAGGAAGCGCTCGTAGGAACGCTTCTGGATCTCGATCAGGTTGGGAATCGGGACGACCGTGTTGATCTTCGAGAAGTCGACGCGCTCGCGGTAGACGTTCTTGGCCAGGCTCTGCATGCTTGAACGATCCTTGCGCCCGGGCCCCGCCGGGCATGCTCACGACGGCCGCTGACACGACGCCCCGCGACCCGACAGGGTGCGGGACGGACCACCGCCGATGCGGCCGCGCGCGCCCGCCGCCTCCGGACGCACGCGTGCCGCCAGCCACCGCCGGGGCGCTACTTGATCTCGACCTTGGCGCCCACGTCCTCGAACTTCTTGCGGACCGCCTCGGCCTCGTCCTTCGGCACGCCTTCCTTCACCGGCTTGGGCGCGCTCTCGACCAGGTCCTTGGCTTCCTTCAGCCCGAGGCTCGTCACCTCGCGCACCACCTTGATCACGTTGATCTTGTTGGCGCCGATCTCGGTCAGCACCACGTCGAACTCGGTCTTCTCCTCGACGGGCGCGGCCGCGGCGGCCCCGCCGCCGGCCATCATCGGCATCGCCATCGGCATCGCCGCCGCCGCCGACACGCCGAGCTCCTGCTCCAGCGTCTTGACGAGCTGCGAGAGCTCCATCACCGAGATGCCCTTGATGTAGTCGACCACCTGCTGCTGCGTGACTTCGGCCATTGCTCTCTCCTCGACTCCCACCCGCGCCGCCTGCGCCTTCCGGCCGGCAGGACACCCGGCGCGGCTCACTGTTGTTTGGACCCGCGGGCCCCGTGCCCGCGCGCCAGATCGGCCAACGGCCGCTGTCTACGACTCGCCCTTCTTCTTCTCCGCCTGCACCAGCACGCTCATCAGGTCGCGCGGCACGGCGTTGAGCACCCGCACCAGGCTGACCATCGGCGCCTGCAGCAGGAAGAGCAGCCGGGCGTAGAGTTCCGGCTTGCCCGGCATGGTGGCCAGTTCGCCCACCGCCGGTCCTTCCAGCGTCTGCCCCTGCACGACGGCCGCCTTGAACTGCAGCGCCGGCGCCGTCTTGGCGAAGGCGGTGAGCACCTTGGCCAGCCCCACCGGATCGTCCTTCGTGAAGGCGACGGCCGTCGTCCCCACGAAGAACCGGTCGAGCGCCTCGAAGGCGGTCCCCTTCAGCGCCCGGCGGGCCAGGGTGTTCTTGACGACCTTGTACTCGGCCTTCGCGCCGCGCACCTGCCGCCGCAACTCCGTCACCTCGGGCACCTTCAGCCCGCGGTAGTCCATCAGAATCGCGACGTCGGCCCCGCCGAAGGTCTGCTCCAGCAACCGGAGCTCGGCTTCCTTGTCTGATCGCGTGACTGCCATGGTGTTCCGTTCCCCGTCGCTACTGCTTGATCGACGCCTCCACCGAGTTCACGTCGACGCGGATGCCCGGCCCCATCGTCGACGACACGGTGCACGTCTTCAGATACCGGCCCTTGGCCGCCGCCGGCTTCGCCTTGAACACACTGTCGACCAGCGCGTGCGCGTTGGCGAGCAGGCTCTGCGCGGGGAACGACACCTTGCCGATCGGTGCGTGGACGATGCCGGTCTTGTCGACGCGGAACTCCACCTTGCCGGCCTTGATCTCCCGCACCGCCCTGGCGATGTCGGTGGTGACGGTGCCCGTCTTCGGGTTGGGCATGAGGCCGCGCGGGCCGAGCACCTTGCCCAGCTTGCCCACCACGCGCATCATGTCGGGCGTGGCGACGACGGCGTCGTAGTCGATCCAGCCGCCCTGGATCTTCTCGACGACCTCCTCGCCCCCCGTGAAGTCGGCGCCGGCCTCGGTCGCCTCCTTCTGCTTGTCGGGGCCGGCGATGACGAGCACCGTCTTCGACCTGCCCAGACCGTGCGGCAGCACCACGGTGCCACGCACCATCTGGTCGGCGTACTTCGGGTCTACCCCGAGCCGCAGCGCCACCTCGACCGTCTCGTCGAACTTCGTGAACTTGACCTTCTGGACCAGCGGGATCGCTTCATCGAACGTGTAGAGGCGATCCTCCACCTGGCCCGCGGCCGCCCTGTACTTCTTGCCGGCTGTGGCCATCAACACCTCCGTGGTCTGGCGGGTGCCCGTGCACCCTCCCACGACGGGAACGGGACGGCCCGACCTCCGGACCGCCCGAGACGAGGCGCCGGCGGCCCCTGGCCGCCCGCGCACGCGGAACGCGCCGCCCGGGGTCGCCCCCCGCGGCGGCTACTGGATGACGTCGATGCCCATCGACCGCGCGGTTCCGGCCACGGTCTTCATCGCCGCCGCCAGGTCGCCGCAGTTCAGGTCGGGCATCTTCAGCCTGGCGATCTCCTCGACCTGCCTGGCGGTGACCGTGGCCACCTTGGCCTTGTTGGGTTCGGCCGACCCCTTCGCGACGTTGGCCGCGCGCTTGAGCAGCACGGCCGCCGGCGGCGTCTTCAACACGAAGCTGTAGGAGCGGTCGGCGTAGACGGTGACCAGCACCGGGATGATCAGGCCGTCCTGCGCCGCGGTCTTCGCGTTGAAGTTCTTGCAGAAGTCCATGATGTTCACGCCGTGCGGGCCGAGCGCGGTGCCCACCGGCGGCGCCGGCGTGGCCTTGCCCGCGGCGATCTGGAGCTTAACGACTGCCTGGACCTTCTTAGCCATCAGTTGCCTCGCCGAGGTCTGCGGCCACGGCCCGCCCGGGCCCCGGCCTCCCTCGTGGTTTCCTCAGAGCTTCTCCACGGCGAGGAAGTCGAGCTCGACCGGCGTGGCCCGGCCGAAGATCGTCACCATCACCTTCAGGGTGCTCTTCTCCTGGTTGACGTCGTCGACGACACCGTTGAAGCTCGTGAACGGTCCGTCGTTGATCCGCACCTGATCGCCCTTCTCGAAGGTGTACTTCGGCTTGGGCTTCTCGGCCGCCGTCGTCACCTGGTGGAGGATCTGGTCGACCTCTTCGCGCGAGAGCGGCGTCGGACGGCTGCCCGCCCCCACGAACCCTGTCACCTTCGGCGTGTTCTTCACGACGTGCCAGGCGTTGTCGCTCATCGCCATCTCGACGAGGATGTAGCCGGGGAAGAACCGCTTGGTCGTCACCACGGTGCGGCCGCCGCGCTTCTCCACCACGTCCTCGGTGGGGATGAGGATCTCGCCGATCTCGTCCTGCAGCCCGTACGCCTGCACACGCTGCGCGAGCGACTCGGACACCTTCTTCTCGAAGCCCGAGTAGGTGTGCACGATGTACCACTGCTTCTGGAGTGGCTCGCCCATTACGCCCCCAGCGTCCGGATCACCCAGTTGACGACGTGGCTGAGCAGGTAGTCGACCGAGGCCAGGTAGAGGCCGAAGAAGACCGACGTCAGGATGACCACCACGGTCGTCGCGTAGACCTCGCCGCGCGAGGGCCAGGTGACGCGCTTCATCTCGTTGCGCACCTCGCCGAGGAACTCGCGGGAGCGGTTCCACCAGGCGCCGGGCGCGTCCTTGTTGGTTTCGGGCGTCGTGGACATTGCTCGGATCTTCGGGCTGCCGTTCCGCCGGTGTGGCGGGCCGCCGGTTCGGGCGGCCGCCTCAGCCGACAACGCGCCGGCCAACGCGGTCACCGTGACCGCGCCGGCAGGCGCCCCATCTGGCAGGCCAAGAGGGACTCGAACCCCCAACCCCCGGTTTTGGAGACCGGTGCTCTACCAATTGAGCTATTGGCCTGTGACTCCAGCCTCGGTCGGCGGCAGCCGGCGGTCATCCCCGGGGCCCCACCTGCCCGCCACGCGACCCCAGGCTGTTACTTGCTCTCCTTGTGCGTCGTGTGCTTCCGGCAGAAGCGGCAGTACTTGCTCATCTCGAGCTTCTCGGTCTGCTTCTTCTTGTTCCGCGTCGTGTTGTAGTTGCGACGCTTGCAGTCGGTGCACGCGAGGGTGACCATGTCGCGCATTGCTCGGTTCTCCGTTGGGCCGGTGTCGGCGCCTCGTCGTGCGCTAGGCCAGAATCTCGGTGATCGTGCCGGCGCCCACCGTCCGCCCGCCC
>JBDIBB010000041.1:0-31554 GCA_039812685.1 Vicinamibacteraceae bacterium | reverse complement strand
ACGCGGTACGCCCCCTGGCGCTGCTGCTGGATGCGTTCGGCGACGCCGTGCGCGTCGCGCAGCACGAGCGGCGTGGCGTCGACCAGCACGCGGTCGCCGGCCGTGGCCTCGGCCGTGAAGCCCCACAGCGCCGACCGCGCGAACGAGTCCTCCACCGCGCGTCGCTCGGCCGCGTCGTTCGATTGCGCGCGATAGCGGTAGTTGCGCGCCACCATCAGCACCTTCGGGCCGATCCGCTCGAAGACGATCACCTGACGCGGGCCGAGCTGGCCCCGATCCAGCCCGATCGGGTTCGACCCGAGCCCGGCGGGCAGCGACACCGAGTAGAGCAGTTCCGTGTCGAAGCGGGCGATCTCCATGAAGATCCTGCCCGCGCCCGCATCCCAGTAGAGCGGCACGAAGCCGTCGAGCTTCGTCATGCCCTTCGTGCGCTCGGCGATCGGATCGGGCGCCTGCGCCACGGCGGTGGAGGAGAGCGCCGCGCACAGACCCAGCGCGGCGACGAGGCGCCTGGCCATCGTGTTCATGGGTTCATCCGGTGATGGGGTGTCCGGCCCGTGATGCGGCCGCATCCCGCCCTGGTTCCACGGTCCGGCGGGAGGCTCGAGGCCTCCCGGCCGGCATCACGCCCCGTGGTCGCACGCACGCGTTCCGCCATGCCCCCGCGTCACTGGTTCGGCGGCGACGAGGTGGTCGCGCGCGGCCTGGCGTTCTTCACGTAGGTGTTCGCCCAGTTCAGCATCTCGGCCACGGTGTGCAGCACCGACTCGCGCGCCGCGTAACCGTGCGCCTCGTTCGGCAGCACGACGTAGCGTACCGTCGCGCCATGACCCCTCAACGCCATGTAGAAGCGTTCGGACTGAATCGGGAAGGTCCCGCTGTTGTTGTCGGCCGCCCCGTGGATCAGCAGGATCGGCTCGTTGACCCTCTGCGCGTACCAGAAGGGCGACATCCTCGCGTAGAGCTCGGGCACCTCCCAGAACGTGCGCGTCTCGGCCTGGAAGCCGAACGGCGTGAGCGTGCGATTGTACGCGCCGCTGCGCGCGATCCCCGCGCGGAACAGGTCGGAATGGGCCAGCAGGTTGGCGGTCATGAACGCGCCGTAGCTATGTCCACCGACGCCGATCCGGTCAGGATCGGCCACGCCCAGGGCCACTACCGCGTCGACGGCGGCCTTCGCGCTCGCCACGAGCTGCTCCACGTAGGTGTCGTTGGCGGTCTCGCCCGGGCCGACGATGGGCATCGCCGGATCGTCGAGAATCGCATAGCCCTGCGTGAGCAGCAGCATGTGCGACGGCCCCGTAATCGTCGTGAAGCGGTTCTGCGATCCGGTCACCTGTCCCGCAACGCTCGCGTCGGTGAACTCGCGCGGGTAGGCCCAGAACATCATCGGCAGTCGCTCGCCCTTCACGTAGCCTGGCGGCAGGTAGAGCGTCGCCGACAGCTTCACGCCGTCCGCGCGGTCGTAGGTGATGAACTGCCGCGTGACGCCGGCCAGTTGCGGAGCGGGATCCTTGTAGTCGGTGAGTGCGGCCGTGGTGCCGCGGGCCCGGTCGCGTACGTACACGTTCGGCGGATCGGTCCGGCTCTCGCGTCGCGTGACGATCCGCGCCGCGCCATCGTCGAGCAGGGCCATCACCGTCTCGTACGACGACGTGTCACAGTGGAACAGCCGCTCGGTCCGCCCCGACGCCAGATCCAGGCGGTCGAGGAACGGCCGGTCGCCCTCGGGCGAGGCGCCCGCGCCGGTGAGGAAGATGCTGGTGCCCACCTGCAGGATGGCCGACGAACCCGCACGCCGCATCGGCTGGCCGGGATCCTTGTAGCGATCCTCCGAGCTGCGCTCGAACAGCACGCGCGGCGCCGCGGTGGCTTCGAGCAGCCACGTCCGCACCTTCCGGGTCGGCCGATCGAATTCCGTCAGCAGGCCAACTCCCCGCTCGGTGTAGTCGATGCCGCGGAACCGCCATTCGGTCTTCGCGATCTCGACCGGCTCGGCTGCGAACGGCGCGGCGAGCGACAGCACGCGGTCGCGGTTCGGCACCTTCACACGCGGATCGCCCTTGTCGAGCGCCTCGGCCCATACGACCGTGGCGGGCGCGACCGGGTGCCACTCGTGGCTGCGCGGACCGGTGATCACGCCGTTGGACGGCACCGTGTCGCCCATCGGCACCTGCGCCAGCACCTTCACCAGCGCGCCGTCCCGGCTCCACGCCTCCACGTGCTCGGGGAAGTCGTTGTAGGGCACCAGGCGCGAGAACGGCCGCACGATCCGGTGCACCAGCAGGTAGCGGCCGTCGGGCGACGGCGACGACGACGTGTAGAGCCCCGGCTCGCCGAGCGGCGTCACGCGCAGCGATGCGGCGTCGATCGCGACGATCCGGGCCCGGGCGTAGTGGTCGAAGAGCAGTTCGTCGTAGGCGCTGGTCAGCAGGTCCTGGTAGGTGCGCACCGGCGCCGGCCGGCCGCTGGTCTCCTGGATCTCGGGGCCGGATGGCGCCGCCGGCGGTGCCGGGGCCGGTCCTCGTCCCGCCGGTACCGCGCGGCACACCAGCGTCGAGCTGTCGTCGGTCCAGTCGCAGACGCCGCGCCCGCCGCCGAACGGACCACCGCCCATCCCGCCGAGCATCGCGTTGAGCGCCACGTCCGGAACCGGCCGCACCGTGCCGGTGGCCGGATCGACAATCGCCAGCGTGATGCGATCGGCGGTGATGTTCGCCAGCGCGTAGTGGCGGCCGTCGGGCGAGAAGCCGATCGGCATGAGGCTGGTGCCCTCCATCGTGACGCGGTGCACCGCGCCGCCGGCGATCGCCTTGAAGGTGACGGAGGTGACTCCCGGCGTGCGGTGCGGCCCGTTGGTGGCCGGGTTCAGGCGGACGCCGGCCAGGCGCAGCATCGGCTGCGCCAGTTCGGCGATCGACGGCATGCTGGCGCGCTCGACCACCGCCACCCGGTCGCGCGACGGGCTCACCGTCACCGTGGGTGCCGGCGGCGCGTCGAGTATCCGGACGATCTCATCGGGCGGAACGAGGTACTTGGTGTCGGGGGCCTGCGCCTGTGCGCTGCCTGCGACAGAGAGCCACGCTACGGAGAGGGTGAAGGCGAGCCGTCGGATCGTCATGGGGTGTTCTCCAATGAGGGGCTCGGTCGGGATTGGGCTCCCGTGCCGGGACGGGTGTCGAGCGACGATTCTACGCGCAAACGCGACCGGCCGGATCGCCCGGTTGATGCGCCATCCTCCCGTACGTGCGCCGGCCGCCACCGCCGGTCGGACTACTTCGGGGCCGCCTCGCCCATCACCTCGTCGACGGCCATCACCCGCACCGGGCCGAGGTTCAGGGCCTTCAGCGGCGCCTCGATCGCGGCCCGATCGCCCACCACCACCACCACGAAGCGCGACGCGTCGAAATACTGCTTGGCCACCGCCTCCACCTCGGGCTGCGTCACCGCCAGCATGCGGCTGACGAAATGCGAGGGGTAGTCGTCGGGCAGTTGGTAGACGAACAACGACGCGAGGCTGCCGGCGATGTCGCCCGTCGTCTCGAAGGTGGAGGGATAGCCCAGCGCCACGTAGTTCCTGGCCCGGGCCAGCTCGTCAGAGGGCACCGGCCGCTGCATGGCCGCGAACTCGTTGAACACCTCGCGCACCGACTCGGCGGTCTTGTCGGTCTGCACGCCGGCCGTCGCGAAGAACGGCCCGGCCGACCGGCGCATGTCGAACACCGAGCCGGCGCCGTAGCTGTATCCGTGCGTCTCGCGCAGGTTCTGGTTCAGCCGTGAGGTGAACGACCCGCCGAGGATCGTGTTGGCGACCGTGATCGGGAAGTACTCGGGTGTGTCCCTGGCCACTCCCACCGTGCCGACGCGTACCTGCGACTGCGCGGCGCCGGGCTTGTCGACGATCACGATCTCGCGCCGCGTCGTGCGCGGAGCCGCCGGGACGGGCGGCAGGTCGCCGGCCGGCCCCGGGGGGCGCCAGGCGCCGAACTGCGCCTCGAGCAGCCGCAGCGCTTCGTCGGCGGCGACGTCGCCCACCACGATCAGCAGCGACCGGGCGGGGTGGAAGATCCGGGCGTGCGCGGCCCTCAGGTCGTCGACCGTCAGTCCGGCCAGCACGGCGCGTGTGCCGCCCACGGTGCCGTAGCGATGTCGCGGGCCGAACACCACGCGCGCGAAGGCGCGCGTCGCCAGCGCGGACGGGTTGTCGCGCACCTGCAGCAGTTCGGTGAGCGCCTGCTGGCGCAGCCGCTCCAGCTCCGTGGGCGCGAACGCGGGCCGCAGCAGCACGTCGGCCATCAGGGGCAGGGCCTGCGCCAGCCTGGCCACCGGCACGCCGAGCGACACCGTCGAGGCGTCCAGCCCGCTGCTCACGGTGAGCGACGCTCCGAGGAAATCGATGGCGTCGGCCAGCGCGAGCGCATCCCGATCGCCGGCGCCCTCCTCCATCATCGACGCCATCATCGCGGCGACGCCGAACCGGCCGGCCGGATCGGAGTCGCCACCCGCGCGGGCCACCAGCAGCACGCGCGCCACCGGCACCTCGTGGTGTTCCACGATCCACACCGGCAGGCCGTTGGACAGCGCGTGCTTCCGCACGGCCGGCAGCACGAGGTCGGGCGGCGCGCCCGGCACGGGGGGCTTCGATCGGTCGGGGCCCTGGGCGGTGGCGTTCGCTGCACACGCAAGCAGGAGTGCCAGGGCCCCAAGCCCCACGCCCCAAGCCCCACGCCTCAAGCCCCAAGCCCCACGCCTCGATGAGCTGTTCGACTTCACTGCCGCTCCTTTTCTCCGGCGGGCTCGACGATGAGCTCGACACGGGCGTCGCGAGGCAGGTACCGCGACACGATGGCCTGGATGTCGCGGGGGCCGATGGCACGATAGCGGGCCAGGTCCTCGTTCAGGTAGTCGGGGTTTCCGGTCGCCACGTAATAGGCGTTGAGCCGGTTGGCCCGGCCGCCGAAGCCGCCCACCCGCTCGAGCGAGGCGTAGAAGGCCGCCTCCATCTGGTTGCGCGCCCGTTCCAGCTCGCGGGCCGACGGCGGCTCGGCGCGCAGCCGATCCAGCTCCTCGTCGACAATCGCCTGCACCCGATCGACGACGGCCGCGGCTGTCATCCCGGTCTGTGGCCGCACGATGACGTCGATCGAGAACGTCGAGGCCAGCGCCCCAGACTGCTGCGTGGCCGACACGTCCTGGGCGATCTGCATGTCGTAGACGAGGCGCCGGTAGAGCCGCGAGTTCTTGCCGCCGGCCAGGATCTGCGCCGTGACGTCGAGTTCGGCGTCGCCTGGCGCGAACTGCCGCGGTGTGATCCACGCCAGCGTCAGCGCCGGCAACTGCACCCGGTCGGTGAGCGTCTTCCGCGTCACCCCGGTCAGCATCGCCGCCGGTGGGGCGACGGGCGGGACCGGCTCGCCGCGCTTCACCTCGCCGAACCACTTCTCGACGAGCGCACGTGCGGCGGCGGCATCGATGTCGCCGGCCACCACGAGGCTCGCGTTGTTCGGCGCGTAGTACTTGCGGAAGAACTCCACCACGTCGTCGTAGCTGGCGGCCGAGAGATCGGCCATGTAGCCGATCGTCGGCCAGTGGTAGGGATGATCCGGCGGGAAGAGCAGTTCCGGAAGCGTGACCAGGGCGATGCCGTACGGCCGGTTCTCCACCCCCTCGCGCCGCTCGTTCTTCACCACGTCGCGCTGGCCGTCCACCCTGGCCGGCGACATCGTGTCGAGCAGGTAGCCCATGCGGTCAGAGTCGAGGAACAGCGCCAGTTCGAGCACGTTCCTGGGCCCGTCGATGAAGTAGTTGGTGCGATCGGGATCGGTCGAGCCGTTGTTGGACGCGCCCGCCGCCTCGAGCCACTTGTCGAAGGCGCCTTCCGGCACGTGCTTCGAGCCCTCGAACATCAGGTGCTCGAAGAGGTGGGCGAAGCCGGTGCGCCCGGGCTTCTCGCTACCCGACCCGACGTGATACCAGACGTTCACGCTGACGATCGGCACGCTGTGGTCCTCGTGGAGGATGACGTGCAGCCCGTTGGGCAGCGTGAACTGGGTGTAGGGCATCTCGAGCGGGGGTGGCGCCGCCGGCGGATCCGCCGCCTGCGCGCGCGAGAGACCCGACCCGGCCGCGAGCCAGCACGAACAGACGCTGACGAGCAAGGCGACCACGCGTGAAGCTGCCATGTGTCTCCCCAGGGAAGGCGCCGGCCCTGCCGCGACGCGGCCGCACGCCATGGCGTACTCTATAGCTCTCCGGGGCGGTTTCCGTACGGCCGGTGACGAACGGGCCTCCGGGCACCGCCGGCCGCCCGCAGGACGTGATCGGATGTTCTCCTCCCGTGTGCCTGCCGAACTGGCTGCCAACCGGCTCAGCGCGGAACTGCACCGCCTGCGCGCGATCGGGCAGCCGATCGTCGATCTCACCGTCACGAACCCCGCCACGGCCGGCATCGCCGCCACGGCGGCCGAACTCGAGGCCCTCGTCTCGGAGGAGGCGTGTGGCTATCGCCCGGAACCGTTCGGCCTGATGTCGGCCCGCGACGCCATCGCGCGTCGCATCGCGCTGCGCCGCGGGGTCATGCCCCCGGTCGACCGGATCGCGCTCACGGCCAGCACGAGCGAGGCGTATTCCGTCCTGTTCAAGCTGTTGTGCGACGCCGGTGACGAGGTGCTCGTACCGCAGCCGGGCTACCCCCTGTTCGAGCACCTGGCGAGACTGGATCTGGTGAACCCGATCGCGTACCGGCTCGACGACCACGACGGCTGGGCGATCGACTTCGACAGCCTCGACCGTGGCTGGTCAACCAGGACGCGTGCCGTCGTCGTGGTCTCGCCCGGCAACCCGACCGGCTCATGGCTGCGCCAGGACGACCTGCGGCGCCTGCAGGCGCGCTGCACCGCCCGCTCGGCCGCGCTGATCGTCGACGAGGTGTTTGCCTCCTACCCGATTGAGCCCCGCGCCGACGCGGTCACCGCCGTGCTGTCGGTCCCCGACCCGCCGGTGCTCACCTTCGCGCTCGACGGGTTGTCGAAGTCGTGCGGACTGCCGCAGCTCAAGCTGGGCTGGATCGAATACGCCGGCCCTCCCGGCGTGGTGGCCGCCGCGCGCGACCGGCTGGAGCTGATTCTCGATACGTACCTGTCGGTTGGCACGCCGGTGCAGGCGGCGTTGCCACGGCTGCTGATGGCCGGCCAGCGCCTCGGCGACCGCATTCGCGACCGTGTCCGGCGCAACCTCGACTCGGCGCGCCGCATCGTCGCCGGCTCGCCGGCGTGCGACCTGCTGCGGGTGGAAGCGGGATGGTCGGCCGTGATCCGCGTGCCGGCCGTCGTCGCCGAGGAGGCGCTCGTGCTGCGGCTGCTCGCCGAGGACGGCGTGCTCGTGCACCCCGGTTACTTCTTCGACTTTCCCCGCGAGGCCTACGTGGTCGTGTCGCTGCTGCCGCCGCCGGACCGGTTCGACGAGGGGCTGGCCCACGTGATCCGCCGGGCGGGAATCGCGTAGGCTAGGAAGGTCCGGGCGCGCCGGCCGCGGAAGCGGCAGGAGCGAGTGCCCGGGCTCCGGTTTCGCGCCGGTGGCGTGCGACCGCGGTCACACGAGGAGTCACGCGTGCCGGATTCGGTTCGCGGCAGGCACGCCGGCGTGCTGCTGCCGCTGTTCTCTGCCATATCGACGCGAAGCTGGGGCATCGGCGAGATCGGCGATCTCGTGCCGATGGGACGCTGGCTGAACCGCGCCGGCATCGGGTTCTGGCTGATGCTGCCGATCAACGAGATGTCGGCGGGCCAGCACTCGCCCTACTCGGCGCTCACGGCGATGGCCATCGACCCGATCTACCTCACGCTGCCGGAGGTGGACGACTTCCGGGCCCTCGGCGGTGAAGCGGCGCTCGATGCGGCCGATCGCGCGGCGCTCGATGCGGCGCGGCGTGCGCCACGCATCCAGTACGACACCGTGCGCCGGCTGAAGATGCATGCCCTGCGCGCTGCCTTCGATCGGTTCGAGCGCGAGGATCTGGCGTCGAAGACGCCGCGGGCTGGCGCCTTCCACGAATACGTGGCCGCCCAGGCCTGGTGGCTCGAGGACTACGCGCTGTTCCGCGCCCTGCACGCGCTGCACGATGAGCGGCCGTGGTGGGAGTGGGACGAGGGCGTCAGGACACACCGCTGCGAGGCCATCAAGGAGGCCCGCGCGTCGCTGGGACGCCATCTCCGGTTCCACCAGTACGTGCAGTGGCAGGCCGACCGCCAGTGGAGCGCCGCGCGCGCCGCGGCTGGCGTCGCCCTGTTCGGCGACCTGCCGTTCATGGTCGGCGTCGACAGCGCCGATGTCTGGGCGCGCCAGCACGCCTTCCGCTTCGATGCGACGATCGGCGTGCCGCCTGACGCATTCTCCGAGACCGGACAGGACTGGGGCCTGCCCGTCTATCGCTGGGATGCCATCGCCGAGGACGACTACGAATGGGTCCGCCAGCGCGCACGCCGCAGCGCCGACCTGTTCCACGGCTATCGCATCGATCACCTCGTCGGTCTCTACCGCACCTACGCGATCCCCAACGACGGCGGCGCCCGCTACTTCGTCCCCTCCGATCCGACCGAGCAGCTCGCGCAGGGCGAGACGCTCGTGAGGCTGTTTGCCGACGCGGGCGCGCGGGTGATCGCCGAAGACCTCGGCACGGTGCCTGACTTCGTGCGCGCCTCGCTGGCGCGCCTGCGCGTGCCGGGCTACCGGGTCCTGCGCTGGGAGCGCGAGTGGTCGCAGCCCGGGCAGCCGTTTCGCGACCCGGCGGCCTACCCGGCCGCGTCGGTGGCCACCACCGGGACGCACGACACCGAGACGCTGGCCGAATGGTGGCGGCTGGCCAGCGACGAGGACCGCCGCGCGCTGGCGCGCCTCCCCGGCCTGGCCGGTCGCGCGCTGTCGGTCGAGGCGGGCAGTTTCAGCGTGGCCGAGCGCGACGCGCTGGTGGATCTCGTCTACCGATCGGGATCCGACTACGCGCTCTTCCCGCTGCAGGACCTGTTCGGCTGGCGGGATCGCATCAACACTCCCGCCACCGTGAACGACGGCAACTGGAGCTGGCGCCTGCTCGCGCCCTGCGACACGTGGCTGGATCGCGACGACACCCGCGAGCGGGCCGACGATCTCCGCGCCCTCGCGCAGAAGACCAGCCGGCTGCGGCTGCGCATCAACGGCGGAAACGGATCGTAGGGGCGGGCCTCAGGCCCGCCCCCGCGTTCTCCCGCCAGCCGCTTACTGGCCGGCCGTCGGCGCCGGACCGCGCGGCGCGGGCATCGGCTTCGGCAGCGGCTCACGCGGCAGCTTCTCGTCGCGCATCGCCGCGTGGTAGGCGAACGAGGCGACGATCACGGCGTTGGTGCGCAGATCCTCGGGGATCAGCCGCTCGTAGACGTCCTGGTTCGAGTGGTGCGTGCGCGTCGAGTACTCCAGCGGATCCTGGATGAACTGGAAGCCGGGCAGCCCGACCGCATCAAACGACATGTGGTCGGTGCCCGAGGTCGGCTGCGGCGTGAGCGTCGTCATGCCGAGCAGGCGGAAGGGCTCCATCCACGCCGCGATCACGTCGCGGACCGCGTCGTTGTGCTCGAGATAGACGCCGCGGAACACGCCGCCGCCGTTGTCCATGTTGAAATACGCCGCCAGCCTGGCGTGCTCCGGCTCGAGCTTCATCGTCTCGCGATCGCCGAAGTGGGCCTTG
The DNA here is from genome assembly GCA_039812685.1 of Vicinamibacteraceae bacterium. GTDB lineage: Bacteria > Acidobacteriota > Vicinamibacteria > Vicinamibacterales > JAFNAJ01 > JBDIBB01. The sequence continues at coordinate 21,836 of JBDIBB010000041.1, read as the reverse complement.
ACGTAGGCGCGCGAGCCAAGCAGCCCCTGCTCCTCGCCGCCCCACAGCGCCATCCGGATCGTGCGGCGGGGCTTGAGGCCGGCCGCCTTCAGGATCCGCATCGCCTCCATCATCACGGCGCTGCTCCCGCCGTTGTCGGTGGCGCCCGTGCCGCTGTGCCACGAGTCGAAGTGCGCGCCGATCATCACCACCTCATCGGCCTTGTCCGTGCCCGGGATCTCGGCGATCACGTTGAAGCTCATCTGGTCGTCGTCGAACCAGGCGACCTTCACGTCGGCCTCGATCGTGACCGGCAGCTTCCTCTCGAGCGTCCGGAGGATACGGCCGTACTGCTCGGAGGCGACGACGAGCTGGGGCAGCAACGTCGGATCCTTGGGATCGCGCGAACCCTCGCCCTGGGCGGGGCCGCCCACGCAGACCGACCCGCTGTCGCCGCGCGGGCACGTGGAGGGCGAGATGAGGCCCGCCACACCCTCGGCTACGAGGAACGCGGTGCGCTTCTTGCGGAACTCCGTCTGGCCGGGACCGAACGGGTTCGGCTGGCCTGGACGCGCCGGAGCGCCGCGGAAGCCGCCGCGCGTCGGCGTCTCGCGTGACATCCGCTCGAGGTCGGCGTCGGTGAACCTCTTGCCCGGCGCCTCCCACAGCGGCTTCACCTCGGGCGCGGGCTGCAGCAGCACCCACTTCCCCCTGAGCTGCCCCTTGACCTTGTCGAAGTCGGCCTCGGTGTCCAGCGTCGCCGCGATGGCCTCACCCTTCAGCGGGCCCCTGGTGCCGGGCGTCCACGCCTTCGGGAAGGCGAGCAGCGTGGCGGCATAGGGCGACACCACCCGGACGTTGGTGTACTCGTTGTGCCAGCCGCGCCCGAACGGTCCCCACGGCTCCAGCTTCACGTTGGCGAAGCCGAGATCGGTGAGCTGCTTGACGACGTAGTGGCCCGCCGCGCGGAACTGCGGCGAGTTCGTCAGCCGCGGGCCATGGACGTCGGTGAGGTAGCCGGCGAACTCCATGACGCGTGAGCTCTGGCCGAACCCCTCGTCCTTGATGCGCATCACGGCGTCGTAATCGACCTTCTCGTGGACCTGCGCCGACAGGGGCAGGCTCGCCAGGGCGAGAGCCAGGGCCGCCGCGGGCCAGCGTCGCGTGGAACCTCGGGTCATGGACACACTCCTGAAGTGGGGGACGAACCACGTAGTGTAGCAGGCAGGCCGGGCCTGGCTGGCGCTGCCGGGAAGCGTCACCGTCACCGTACCGGTGGCCGGGACGCCCGAGCTGACCGGTCCGGATTCGGATTGGCGGCTGATGCGGGCCGGGCTCCTGTCGGACCCCGGCGGACTACTCGTTGGCCGTGGCCAACCGACCCGGCGCGCGCGACACGAAGCGCGCAAGCGCGCCATCACGCGAGGCGGCGAACGCCGCGAGGTGCGCTTCGGCGATCGGCTCGCCCGGCGGGAGCTTCTTGTGCTCCACCAGCGGGTTCACCCACTGGCCATCGCGCTTGACCCGGTAATCGAGGTGCGGTCCCGTGCAGAGGCCCGTGCAGCCCACCTTGCCGACCACCGTACCCTGGCCCACGCGCTCGCCGGCGCGGACGCTGACGGCCGACAGGTGCAGGTAGTTGCTCTCGTACCCGCGGGCGTGCCGGATGGTGACCGTGTTCCCGCCTCCGTTCATCCACCCCGCGCGCGTGACCACCCCGCTGGCCACCGCGACCACCGGCGTGCCGGTGGGCGCCACGTAGTCGATCGCGGGGTGCGACCGCCATGTGCCCAGAACCGGATGGAGCCGCCGCATGGTGAAGCCCGAGCTGATGCGCGGCTCGAACTTCAGCGGCGACCGCAGGAAGAAGCGCTTCAGCGACCGGCCCTGCTCGTCGTAGTAGCCGGCGTCCTGGCCGGGCTGCTGGAAGCGGAACGCCCGCAACACCCTGCCGTCGTTGCGGAACTCGGCGCCGATGACGTCGCCGTAGCCGGCGAAGCGTCCGTCGCTGAGGCGCTTCTCGAACACCACCTCGAACTCGTCGCCCGGCTGGAGGTCGGAGTTGAAGTCGATTTCGCCGCCGAACACCTCCGCGATCGCGATCGCCAGCGTGATGCCCTCGCCCGCGGCGCCCACGGCCGCCGACAGGGAGGGATGCTCGCGGTCGATGGTGCCGCGGAGGGCGGCCACACCCACGTCCTTGCGGTAAGGCACCACTTCGGCGGTGAAGTCGGGTTCGACGGCGGGCGCCGCCTGACCGGGGGCGGCAGGGCTCACGCGCAGGAAGCGGTCGGCGTCGATGCGGTAGACGAACTCGCGCACGGCGCCGGCGGCGCTCACCTCGATACGGTAGGGCTGGCTGGCGCGCAGGCGTCGCAGGTCGAAGGCCGACCGTGCGGCCGAGACGATGCCGTTGACCACGGCCTCGCCCAGCTCGTGGGCGCGCAGCACGCTGGCCAGCGTGGCGTTGCGCGGCACCTGCGCCTCGATCACTTCACCGGTGCTCTGGAGGTGGATGTCGCCGCGGGCGGGGGTCGCCTCGTCGGCGGGCCGGTCGAGGCACGCCGATGAAACGAGGCTCCCGAGGCTCAGCAGCAGGATGGCGGCGCCCCGCGCGAACATGGAGAGGGATTCTACACCGGGTCGGGGCCAGTTCCAGCGGCTCTCGCCGCAAGTGCCCGCGAAAGGGGCCAGCCGGCAGAGTCGCGCCGGATCGGGCAGCGGTGGTACCTGTGGCCCGCCGCGAAACGAAGCGGGGCGGGCCCGAAGACCCGCCCCGCAGGAGGCGGACGCGCCGGCCTCGGCCGGGCGCGTCTGGAAGCCTGGATGACTAGAAGGTGTAGCGGAACCCGAGCTGCACCTGCCACACGTCGCCCAGCCCGGCCGTCGACTCGAACGTCTTGCTCATCAACTGGCCGTTGACCACCCGCATGCGGTAGGTGGGACGGCCCGTCGCGTCGATGCTCGGGTTGGTGAGCGGCTGCGCGTTCACCAGTCGCTGGCCCACGCCCCAGTCGTTGTTGAGCATGTTCAGGAAGTTCAGCACGTCGGCGCGGAACTGGAACTTGTGCTTGTGACCCATGATGGGCAGGAAGATGTCCTGCGACGCGCTCAGGTCCATGCGGTGCACCATCGGGAGGAACACGGCCGCGCGCTGGGCGTACTGGCCTCGGCGCTTCTTCAGGTACGGATCCTGGTTGATGTAGGCGTCGAAGGCCGTGGCCTGCTCGGCCGCGGTGAACGTGCGGCCGCCGCTGGTGAAGGTCTGGAAGTTCATCTCCGAGGTGTCGCGGGGGATGTAGAGCAGGTCGTTGCTCGTCCCGCCGTCACCGTTCAGGTCGCCGGAGTAGGTGTAGCTCGCGTTGCCCTGCGTGTTGCTCTGCCAGAACATCGACACCGACGTGGCGCCCCAGCTGAACCACTGCTGGGTGTAGGTGGCCGCGAGGAAGAAGCGGTGCCCGGGTGAGGAGTAGGCATAGCCCAGCCCCGGGTTGTTCGGATCGCCGGCGTGCTGGTTGTTGTTCCACGAGCCGAAGGCGATCGAGCCCGCGTCCACCGTGTTCTTCGATTCACCGTAGCTGTAGGCCGACTTCACGAAGATGCCCGCGCGGAAGTTCCGCTCGACGCTCCCCGAGAAGTTCCACGACCGGCCCACGTTCTGGTTCTTCAGCACGATGGCGTTCGAGACGTTGGAGTAGATGCGGTTGCTGGTGTAGCGCGGCCGGTTGTCGGGACCGACCAGCGACGACTGTGCGGCCGGCAGGTTGGCGTTGATGTAGTAGATGCCGTTGATGTCGCGGTTGTAGAGCAGTTCGGCGGTGCCGGTCCAGCCGAAGAACCGCTGGTCGACCGCGATGTTGGTGCGCCACAGCTGCGGGAACTTGAAGTTGGCGTCGGTGAGCGCCAGCTCGTAGCTCGTCGCCGGCTCGCCGGTGACGTTGGTCGGCTTGTAGGCGTCGGGGTTCGGGTTGAACGGGCGCGCGAGCGTGTTGTTGAGCGTCTCGAAGCCGGTGAGCACGCCGGTGTTGCCGATCTGGTTCGAGATCCAGACGTAGGCCGGCCGGCCCGTGAACAGGCCCGTGCCGCCGCGCAGCTGCGTGTTGCGGTTGTCGAAGACGTCCCAGTTGAAGCCCACCCGCGGCGACCACAGGATGTTCGCGTCGGGCAGCTTGGCCGTGTCGTACTTCACCGGGTTGCCCTTCTCGTCGCGGAACGTCAGCGCGTCGGCGTTGGCGTTGCGGTAGCCCGTCTCCCCGAAGATCGGCACGTCGAACCGCAGGCCCGCCGTCACCTTCAGGTTGTCGCGCACCCGCCACTCGTCCTGCACGTACGCGCCGGTGTAGAACACTTCGAGTGGCTGGATCGGCTTCTCCTGGCCCGGGATGTTGTTCCAGCGCACCTGGAACCGGAACACCGGCACGCCGGCCACGCCGTTGGCCGAATCGTAGAAGTCCTGCAGCGAGTTGAAGGTGTAGACGCTCTGGCTGCCGGGGAAGAACACGTTCTCGGACCGGTACTTCTCGGCCGTGTAGCCGAAGGTGAGCGTGTGCTTGGTGCCGAACCGCGAGAAGTTGTCCTGGAACTGGAAGGTGTTGTAGCGCAGCTCGTTGTTGGGCGTGAACGGCTCGAAGCCGAACGACGTGTAGACCGAGCCGCCCGACAGGATGTCGACGAACGGGAAGAAGGTGCCGAGCGAGCCGCGGCTCTCGTCCTGCTTGGTGTAGCCAACAATCATGTTGTTGGTCATGTTGGTGCCGTACACCGAGTTCCACTCGCCGACGATCGACCGGATGTTCTCCATGATCTTGTAGTTGGAGTTCTGGAAGTTCAGGCCGGTCGTGTTGGTGCGCCGCGTGCCGAACCCGAGCGACGAGGAGTTCGAGACCAGCACGTCGGTGTCCGAGTCGAGCTGGTTGTAGCGGACGCTGATCTTGTTGCTCGAGTTCAGGTTCCAGTCGCCCTTCACCAGGTAGCGCCGCGCCGGGGTCTTGCTGTCGTAGTCCTGGAACGGCCCCGTGTCGTAGCCGTAGCGGCTCTTGAGGAAGGCGCTCAGCTGCGTGAGGTCGGACTCGAGCACGCGCGTCACGTTGCCGCCGACCGGTTCACCGCCCTTGTTCGCCCTGAACGTCGTCCCGGGTGCGGTGCGCGCATCGTCTTCCATGTTGAAGAAGAAGAACGCGCGGTTGCGGATGATCGGCCCCGATGCCCAGCCGCCCGTGTTGCGGAAGCTGAAGGAGCCCGGGTTGTACGTGAGGCCCTTGGCTTTGGTGCCCACCATCGAGTCGTCGCGCCAGCGGTGGTAGAACGAGCCCGCGAAGTTGTTGGCGCCGCTGCGCGTCACCGCGTTCACGTTGGCGCCGACGAAGTTGCCTTGCCGCACGTCGTAGGGCGCGATGCTCACCTGCACCTGCTCGATGGCGTCCAGCGAGATCGGCGCCACGCCCGTGCGCTCGCCGGGCACGCCCGCCAGGCCGAACGAGTTGTTGAACGACGACCCGTCGATCGTGATGTTGTTCATCCGGTTGTCCTGGCCGGCGAACTCGTTGTTGCCGCCCGCCTGCGGCGTCAGGCGCGTGATGTCCTGGATCCGCTGGTTGATGGTCGGCAGGCTCGCCAGCGCCTCGCGGCTCACGGCCGTCGCCGCGCCCGTGCGTTCCGAGCTGAACACCGGATCGCTCTGCGCCGTCACGGTGACGGTCTCTTCGACCGCGACCGTTCCCAGCTTGACCGCCACGTCGGTGGCGACGCCGAGGTTGACCGTCAGCTCCCTGACCACGGAGTCCTGGAAGCCCGCAAGCGACGCGGTCACCGAATACGGCCCGCCGACGCGCATGCCGAGGATGCTCCAGCGGCCGTCCTCACGGCTCACCGCCTCGTAGGTCGTGCCCGACGGCTCGTGGCGCGCCACCACCGTGGCGCCCGGGATGGCGAGGCCCTGTGCGTCCTGGACGATGCCGGCCATGCTGCCGGTGGTGACGCCCTGGGCACGCGCCGGAACGCTGCCGGCGAGCAGGACCGCTCCGCAGGCGAACGCTACCAGCGCCCCGCGGAGCAGAGAGATTGATCGAACAAACATTGAGCCCTCCGGGAGAGGTCTTGCGATGTGAGGCGCCAGCGGCAACCCCATCTGAGGCAGGTGAGGCAAAAAGGCACCAGCGGAGAGCGTAAACGACGCCTTCGGGGGTGTCAACGACAGGGGCTTGGGGCTTGGGGCCTCGATCCCCACTTCGCGCAACGGTCGCTAGGGCACGGCCGCTGGACCTGCGGTCGTGCCCGTTCGTTGGCGATTGGTCGGACCAAGTGCGAGTCTGGGGATCGCGCGGCCCCAAGCCCCAAGCCCTACCCGTTCTTCCGCTCGAACTCCCGCATGAACTCCACCAGGGTGTCCACGCCGCTCTCGGGGAACGCGTTGTAGATCGACGCGCGCAGCCCGCCCACCGAGCGGTGGCCCTTCAGCCCGTCCAAGCCGGCGGCCGACGCCTCCTTCGCGAACGCCTTCTCCAAATCTTCGGTGCCCAGGCGGAACGTCACGTTCATGTTCGACCGGCAGTCCTTCGCCGCGTGCCCGCGGTAGAAGCCCGTGCGGTCGATCTCGGCGTAGAGCTTGCCGGCCTTCCGCTCGTTGACCGCCTGCATGGCCGCCAGGCCACCGTTCTTCACCAGCCACTTCAGCACGAGGCCGACCACGTAGATCGCGAAGCACGGGGGCGTGTTGTACATCGACCCGTCCTTCACGTGCGTCCTGTAGTTCATCATCGTCGGCAGGCTGTCGGGTGCGCGCGCGAGCAGATCCTCGCGGACGACGACGAGCGTGACGCCCGCCGGGCCGAGGTTTTTCTGGGCGCCGGCGTAGATCAACCCGTACCTGGTGACGTCGATCGGCCGGCTGAACATGTGCGACGAGGTGTCGCACACCAGTGGTGCGTCGCCGAAGGCGGGGTCGCCCTTGAACTCGACGCCCTGGATCGTCTCGTTGCCGGTCACGTGGACGTAGGCCGCGCCCGGCGTGAGCCCGGCCTCGCCCGCGGCCGGGACCCGGACGAAGTTGGCGGCCTCGTCGCTGAAGGCGATGTTGACCGCACCCACGCGCTTCGCCTCCTTGACGGCCTTCTGGCCCCACGCGCCGGTCACCACGTAGTCGGCCGTCGCGCCAGCCGTGAGCAGGTTCATCGGGACCATCGAGAACTGGGTGCTGGCGCCCCCCTGGAGGAAGAGCACCTTGTACTCGGCGGGGATGCCTGCCAGCGCCCGCATGTCGGCCTCGGCCTCGGCGAGTATCGTTTCGAAGGGCTTCGACCGGTGGCTCACCTCGAGGATCGACATGCCGACGCCCGGCAGGGCGAGCATGTCGCGCTGCACCTGCTCGAGCACGGGGAGCGGCAGCACGGCGGGGCCGGCGGAGAAGTTCAGGACGCGGTGCACGGTGGTCGGGCTGCCCATGGGATGGCTCCTGTCGTTAGGTGTTCATCGCGCGCGCGAGGTGGTAGCTCGACGCCGGCGCGCCGAGCGGGACGACCTGGATGTCGAGGATGTCGGCGTTGGCGCGCATCGCCTCCTGGAGCGACGCCTCCGCCGGAACGGCGTCCACGTTGATGCGCGCCACGGCCGCCTGCGCGCCGGTGAAGACCACGTTCTCGGTCTCCTGGACGTTCACGTTCTGCCTGCGCAGCACGTCGAAGACGCCCGCCAGCACGCCGGGCTTGTCGAGGTGGCGCACCACCAGCACGAACCGGGACGAGGTCTGCCGCGACAGGTTCACGACGTTGCGCACGCGGCCAGTCTCGACGAAGGACGTCACGATGCGCACCGTCTCGGCCGCGATCGCCTCCTGCGCCTGCTCGGTGGAGGCGCCGATGTGGTGCGTGCCGTACACGTTCGGCAGCGCGATCAGCGGGTCGGAGAATTCGCCGGCGCCGCCCGCCGGCTCCCTGGCGTACACGTCGAGCGCCACCCGCAGGCCTCGCGCCTTGACCGCCTCGGCCAGCGCGGCGTAGTCGACGACCTCCCCGCGGGCCGTGTTCACGAAGGAGGCGCCGGGCTTCATGGCGTTGAACACGCTGGCGCCCACCAGGCCCCGCGTGCGATCGCTCAGCGCCAGGTGCACGCTCAGCACGTCGCAGTTGGCCGCCACCTCCTCCGGCGACTCGTAGACGCGCACGAGCGGCTCGAGCGGGCTGCCGGATCGCGGGCGCAGGCGCACGAGCAGCGGCAGGTCGATCGGCACGCCGCGGCTGTCGGTCTCCACGCCGATCTCGCTCCACACCGCGATGTTCATGCCGAAGGCCAGGGCGCGCTTGGCCAGTTCCCGGGCGATGTTGCCGAAGCCGAGCAGCCCCAGCCTGGCGCCGTAGAGCCCCTTCGCCTTCGAGTACTCCTTCTTGTTCCACCTGCCGGCACGCAGGTCGGCGACGTTGTCGGCAAGGCGCCGGTCGAGCGCGATGATCAGCCCGAACGCGAGTTCCGCCACGGCGATCGAGTTCTTGCCCGGGCAGTTGGCCACGTAGATGCCGCGCGCCGAGGCCGCGGCCACGTTGATGTTCTCGTAGCCGGCGCCGGCCCGCACGATCAGCGAGACCCGTCCCGCGTCCATCATCGCCTCGTTCACCTTCGTGGAACGCACGACGAGGACGGCGGCCGCCGACGTCCTGATGGCCTCCAGCAGCGAATCGTCCCTGAGATCGGGCTCGTAGATCACCTCGCAGCCGGCGGCCTTCAGGCCGTCGATGCCGCTCTGCTCGAACTTGTCCGCGACGAGAATCTTCATGATGGGATGACTCCGGGCGATGACCGACGATCGGCCGCGGCCGGCGTCGGGCGGCGACGGCCGGCCGCGAACCGCGGATCCGGGCTGGACGTGCCGGGTTCCGACAGGGGCCGCCGGTCGCCAGCCGCCGGCCGGCAGCCCGAACTCGCGCGAGCGCTAGATCAGGTGCGAGAGCAGCCCGTCGCGCAGTTTCGGCTCGAACCACGTCGACTTGGGCGGCATGATGCCGCCGGCGTCGGCGATCGCCATCAGCTCGCCCACCGTCACGGGGAACATGGAGAAGGCCACCGCCGCCCGGCCCGAGTCGACCGCCCGCACGAGTTCGTCGGTGCCGCGGATGCCGCCCACGAAGTCGATCCGCGTGTCGGTGCGCGGATCCGTGATTCCCAGCACGGGAGAGAGCAGGCGATCCTGGAGGATCGACACGTCGAGCGACGCGATGGGGCCGCCGCCGGCCCCCGCCGTCAACGTGATCGTGTGCCACCGGCCGTCGAGATACATCGCGCACTCGCCCTTGGCCGTCGGTGTCGCCGGCCCGCCCTCGCGGACGGGGAACGCGGCGCCGATGGCGGCGCGCACCGCCCCGGGTGTCTGGCCACCGAGATCCCTCACCAGCCGGTTGTAGGGCAGAATCTGCGTCTGGTCGTCGGGGAAGGCCACCGCGAGGAACCACCCGTGTTCGGCCGCCGCGTCGCCGCGCCCGAAGTGGTCGTGCGCGCGTGCCGCGCTCGCCGCGCGATGGTGGCCGTCGGCGATGTAGACGCACGGCAGCGCCGCGAAGGCATCCTCGATCCGGCTGGTCGCCGCGGCATCGACGCGCCACACCGCGTGCGTCACACCGTCGGGCGCCGTCAGATCGTAGAGCGGCGCACCCGCGCAGACGCGCGCGGCCATCGCGTCCACCGTCGCGTCGTGCGCGTAGGTGAGGAAGACGGGGCCGGTCTGCGCCCTCAGGTCGACGATGTGACGGGTGCGGTCGTCTTCCTTCTCCTTCCGCGTCTTCTCGTGCTTCCGGATGATGTCGCGGTTGTATTCGTCCACCGAGAAGCACGCGGCGAGCCCCGTCTGCTCGTGTGCCCCCATGCGCAGGCGGTAGAAGTACATCGCCGGCGCCTCCTCGACGATCATCGAGGCACGGAGCCGCTGGAAGTTCGCCGCCGCGGTCTGGTAGACGATGTCGGCGTAGGCGTCGGTGTCCGGCGGGAGATCGATGTCCGCCCGCGACACGTGCAGGAAGCTCAACGGGTTGCCCGCGGCCATCGCGCGGGCCTCGGCCGTCGATACCACGTCGTAGGGCACGGCGGCGATCTGGCCGGCGAGCTCCGCGCGCGGGCGCAGGGCGCGAAACGATCGAATGGACACCATCGGGGGGATTCTATCTCCGCGCGCTGGCCCGGGGCCACAGCGGTGATCCGGGCGCCGGGGGAGTTCGCCCCGCGACGTGCGAGGGGCCGAGGAGGCGGGGCCGGACCCCGAGCCGCCATGGTCCGACCGCCCGGCGTGAGCCTCGCCTGGGAACCTCGAGCCTGGGCGCCTACGGCGTCTTCGCGCTCCGCCGTCGCCGCCGGCGCCGGCGCCGGGCGGGCGGTGATGCCGATCCCGGAGCGCCGTTCTCGGAGCCTGCCTTCGAGTCGCGCGGGGCGGCCTCGTGCTCGGCGCCGATCACCGTGGGCCTCCGGCTGCCGTCAGCCGCCGGACGCTGGCGCGACGCCGGACCTGCCTCCTCGACCAATGCCCGCCAGTACGCCACCACATCGGGAGACTGTCCGTGAATCTCCATCCAGGTGAGGGCGTCGGCGAACGACGGCCGTCTGAGCACGCCGAACTGCCGTCGCATCGGCGCCGTCGTGTCGAGCAGGCGTGCCTGCAGCATCAGCACGTGCGCCAGCCGCTCGATGTCCCGGCGGGCCACCGGCAACCCACCGAGCCGCGGAAGCGTCCGTTCGGCCGGCGTCTCGTCGACCTCCTCGGCCGGGCGGCGCCGGGCGTGCTGTCGCATCAGCCGCAGGGGGACGATCAGCGAGCCCAGCAGCACCGGATTGGTCAGCGATTCCGGGATGGCCTCGAAGCGCCGGCGGTAGCGGTCCAGTTCGTCCAGCGACTCCTGCAGGTCGTGCGGCAGGGCCGCTGGCACCTCGGGGCTGATGTGACGCAGCAGTCCCGTCGCTCCGAGCGCGCGAAACGCCTCGAGCGACGATCCCGAGCGAAGGATCTTGAAGTACTCCTCCATCAGGCGCGCCGGCGCGCTCGTGGAGATCGCTTCGGCGTTGCGGCGGATGGCATCGTAAATCGGCGGATCGACGGTGAAGTCCAGGCGTGCGGCCAGCACGATCGCCCGGAGCATGCGCACCGGATCCTCGAGGAAGCGCTCGTCGGGATCGCCGATGCAGCGAATCAGGCGCCGATCGAGATCCTGCAGCCCGCCGGTGTAGTCGATGATCGAGAAGGTCCCGATGTCGTAGAACAGCGCGTTGATGGTGAAGTCGCGGCGGAAGGCGTCCTCCGCGGGCGTGCCAAACGTGTTGTCCTGATGGACCAGGCCCTGGTGCCGGCCGCCGCCGGGCGCCATCGCATCGTCGCTGAGCAGGGTGACGCCGTCGGCCACCTGCAGGGCCACGGCCGGCTCGCCCGCTGACGGCGGCCGGGGCGGCTCGACCGGAATCGGCGGTTCCGTCTCGCTGCCGGCGGGCACGTGCCGGCGGAAGGTCGCCACCTCGATCGTCTTCTGTCCGAACTTGACGTGCGCGAGGCGGAAGCGGCGGCCGATGACCCAGCAGTTGCGGAAGAGGCGCTTGACCTGGTAGGGGTGGGCGCTGGTCCCGATGTCGAAATCCTTGGGCCGGCGGCCGAGCAGGAGGTCGCGGACGCTGCCGCCGACGAGGTAGGCGATGAAGTGCGCCTCGTGCAGGCGGTAGAGCACCCGGAGGGCGTTGGGATCGATGTCGCGCCGCGACAGCGTATGCTGACTGCGCGCGACGACGAGAGGCTCGACCATCCTGGTGGGGCAGTATAGCAAACGCACGTGGGACCGTGGGAAACCAAGCCTCTATGCTGCAACAACTTAGACGAGATCTCCTGCGGGTGGGGCTGCTGGGCGCGCTCGTAATCCTGCTCTTGCCCGGCGTCTCGTGGGCCCAGGCCCGGCCCCCCGCCACCACGCCGCACCCGCGCTCGCGGGCGGTCGCCGGCCCCGTCCGCGACGCAGAGGCGCTGGCCGAGGCGCGCCGTCTCTACAACCTCGGCCGGTACGAGGCGGCGATCGAGGTCGCGGCAACCATCGGGGAGCATTCGGCCACGCGCCAGCAGGCCCTGCTCGTGCTGGGGCGCTCGCGGCTGGAGCGGTTCCGGGAGACGTCCGCGGAAGGCGACCTGGCCCAGGGGCGGGCCGAACTGGCCGGCATCGATGCCTCCCGGCTCTCCGAGCGCGAACGGATCGAACTGGTGGTCGGGCTGGGACAGGCGTTGTTTCTCGACAACGAGTTCCGCGCCGCGGCCGAGGTCTTCACCTCGGCGCTCGACCACGCGATGGCGCTCGGGGCCCACGCCCGCGACCAGTTGATCGACTGGTGGGCCACCGCGCTCGACCGGTACGCCCAGACGCGTGCCGTCACCGACCGGCCCGCGATCTACGATCGCCTCGTGGAGTTCACCGAGCAGGAGCTGCGCCGCGACGCCGGCGCCGCGAGTGCCTCCTACTGGCAGGCCGCCGCGCTGCGCCTGCGGGGTGACGTCGAGCGCGCCTGGGACGCCGCGCTCGCCGGCTGGGTCAGGGCCCTGCTCACGCCCGATCGCGGGGCGGCGCTGCGGCTGGAACTCGACGCGCTCGTCCGCGACGGCATCGTCCCCGACCGCGCTCGCCGGTTCAGCGGCGCGGGACAGGATCCGGAGCAGATCGCCGCAGCGATGCTCGAGGAGTGGGAGCTGTTCAAGCGGAAGTGGTAGCGGCGGCGCCGGCGGCCGTCCGCCATCCCGCCGGCGGTCGGCCACCGTCGCCTTACGCCTTGGCCTCGGTCCAGTTCTCGCCGATCCCCACCTCTACGGTAAGGGGCACGTCGAGGTCGGCGGCCGCCTCCATGCGCGCCTTCACGAGCGCGGCCGTCTCTTCGGCCGCCTCGCGCCGTGCCTCGAGCACCAGCTCGTCGTGTACCGTGAGGATCAGGCGGGCGTCCCACGCGCGCCCCGGTGTCCTGGTTCGCAGTGCGGCGTGCAGGTCGATCATCGCGCGCTTGAGGATGTCGGCCGCCGTGCCCTGCAGGGGCATGTTGACGGCCACGCGCTCGGCGGCCGCGCGAATCTGGGCATTGCGGCTGGTGATCTCCGGCACGAGCCGCCGCCGGCCGTAGAGCGTGGTCACGGCGCCCGACGCCCGCGCCCGCTCGATGGTGTCGTCGATGAAGCGCCGCACGCCGGGGAACCCGGCGAAGTAGGCGTCGATGAACGCCTGCGCCGCCGCCTGCGACACGCCCATGTCCCTGGCCAGCGTGAAGGCCGTCTTCCCGTACAGGAGCGCGTAGTTGATGATCTTCGCGCGCCGCCGCAGCTCGTACCGATCCAGCCCGCTGTCGCTGCCGAACACCGCGGCGGCGGTGCGGTCGTGGATGTCCTCGCCCGAGCGGAAGGCGTCGATCAGCACGGCGTCCTTGGCCATGTGCGCGAGCACGCGCAGCTCGATCTGCGAGTAGTCGGCGGACACGAGCACGCAGCCGGGCCTGGCGACGAACGCGCGGCGGATCTCGCGGCCGAGCGGCGTGCGGATCGGGATGTTCTGCAGGTTGGGATCGCTGCTGCTCAGCCGCCCCGTCGCGGCCACGGCCTGGTTGAAGCTCGTGTGCACCCGGCAGGTGACCGGGTCCATGATGAGCGGCAGCGCGTCGATGTAGGTGCCCTTGAGCTTCGACAGCGCGCGCCACTCGAGGATCTCGCGCGGCAGGTCGTGCACGAGCGCGAGGTCCTCGAGCACCTCGACGGCGGTGGAGGCGGCGCGCGTCTTGCCCGTGCGCTTGGTGACGGGCAGCTGCAGCTTGTCGAACAGCACCTCCGCGAGCTGTTTCGGCGAGCCGATGTTGAACTCGCCGCCGGCCAGTTCGTAGATGCGGGCCGTGCGGCTGGCGAGTTCCTCGTCCACGCGCGTGCCCATGGCCCGCAGCACGGCCGGGTCCACGCGGATGCCGGCGCGCTCGAGGTCCACCAGCACGGGGAGCAGCGGCAGCTCGATGTCGCGGTAGACCCCCGACAGACGCTCGCCCTCGAGCGTCGCCGCGAGCACCGGCGCCAGTTGCCCCGCGAGATCGGCGCGCTCGGCGACGAAGTCGCGCAGCATCTCAGGGTCCAGCGCGGCGAACCCGACGCGCTTCACCCCCTTCCCGCGCACGTCCTCCTCGCGCATCGCCCGGTAGTCGACGTGCTCGAGCGCGAGGTCCTCGATGGCGTGCGAGGCGCGCGTGGCGTCGAGCACGTAGCTCTGGAGGAGCGTGTCCTCGCACGGCCCGGAGAGGGCCGCACCGTGCGCGGCCCCCGCCAGCGCCAGCGCCTTCAGATCGTGTCCGATCTTGGTCACCGACGGGTCGGCGAACAGCGGCGCCAGCCGTTGCCACGGATCGGCTCCGGCGGCCCAGCCTCCCGTCGCGGCGGCATCGGCGGCGGCGAAGAGATCGGTCGCCGGCATGCCGGGGGAGGCCGGCGCCTGGCCTGTCGCCGCGCGATCCAGGCGCACCACGCGGGCCTGCCGCGGCGCCGTCGAGAAGGCGAGGGCGACCGGCACGGCCGAGAGCGCGGAGGGCCCGTCGGCGACGAGCGCGCAGGCGACACGGCCGGCGCCCCGAAGTGACTCGACCAGCGCCGCCAGGCCGGCCTCGTCCTCCACCCAGCGATAGTCGCGTCGTACGCTGGCGGCCGTCGGCGCGAACTCGCTCACGAGCGACCGGAACGCCAGGCGGGAGAACAGCGCGTAGCAGCGCTCGCGATCGGGCCCCTGGTAGCGCAACGCGTCCAGGTCATAGGCCACCGGCACGTCGGTGTGGATGCGCACGAGATCGCGGCTCTGCCGGGCGCTGTCGGCGTGGGCGAGCAAGGCCTCGCGATACCGCTTCTGCGGGACGCCGGCTGCCGCCGCGAGCAGGGCATCCAGGGACCCGTAGGCGGCAACCAGGTCGCGGGCGCCCTTCTCGCCGATGCCCGGCACGCCCTGCACGTTGTCGACCGCGTCGCCCATCAGCGCGAGCACGTCCACGACGAGCGCCGGCGGCACGCCGAACTTCTGCGCCACGCCCTCCGCGTCGTACCACGTACCCTCGTCACGCGGGTTGAACACCTGCACCTGTGCGTCGACCAGCTGGAAGAAGTCCTTGTCGCCCGTCACGATCGCGACGCGCAGGCCGTCGGCCGCCGCGCGCCGTGCCAGCGTGCCAATCACGTCGTCGGCCTCGTAGCGGTCGTGGGCGAGGACCGGCACGCCCAGCGCCTCGCACGCCTCGTGGACGAGCGGAACCTGCTCGACGAGATCGGCCGGCATCGGCGCGCGGTTGGCCTTGTAGTCGGGCGCGAGCTCGGATCGGAACGTGGGCGCGGCCAGGTCGAAGGCCGCTGCGATGTACGCAGGATGCTGGTCGGCGATCAGCTTCCTCAGCATCGTGACGAAACCGTAGATCGCGTTGGTCGAGCTGCCGTCGGGTCCCGTCAGCCCGCGCAGCGCATGGTAGGCGCGGTACATCTGGTTCGTGCCATCCACGAGGAACAGGCGGGGCGGCGGGTTCATGCGCGCAACGATACACCGGGCGGCCGGCGGGCTGGAGGGGTCCGGCGGCGCTGGCCGGGCCGGGCTGTATGATGGGGCGCCATGCCGTTGTGCCGCGCACCGCTGCCGGTGTTCGCCCTGCTGCTGCTCGTGACCGTGACCGCCTCGTGCGGGCGCGGCGGGTTCGGGAAGGAGTACGAATACGACGAGGAGACCTTCCTGGAACTCGACGGTTCAGCCACGGTCGTCGTCAGTGGCTCGCTGCACGCGCTGGTCGCGCTGCACGGCCTCGCGCTGAACCCCGATCCGGGCGCGCGCTTCGACCGCGCCGCCGTCAGGACGCTCTACGAGGCGCCGGGTGTGGATGTCACCCGGGTGAGCCGGCCGTGGCGGCGCGACGGCCGCCGCTTCGTGCAGGTGCGGCTCGAACTCGACGACATCTCGAAACTCGGCCGCGTGGCGCCGCTGGCCTGGTCCACCATCGCCTACGGCACGGAGAACGGGCAGCTGGTGTACCGGCAGCACGTGGGCGAGAGCCGCGGCGCACCGGCTCCCGGCGTCAACTGGACCGGCGGGGAGACGGTCGCCTTCAGGTTCCATCTGCCGAGCCGGATCACGTTCCACAACGCGCCGACGCACGAGGTGGAACGAGGCAACATCCTCACCTACGAGCAGGCGCTGACCGAGCGACTCGAGGGCGTGCCGGTGGATATCGAGGTCAGGATGGACCGCCAGTCGATCTTCCGCCGGACGATGGTGGTCTTCGGCGTGTCGGTGGCCGCCGCGCTGGTGCTGCTGGTGCTGATCGTGGTCTGGGTGCGCGGAAAGGGCAGGACGGCGGGCTGAGAATCCGAACGTCCGGGGGACCAGGGCGTCGATGCCCCGGCCCCCTGCGTGTCCCGATCCTTCACAGCGCGGGCGGCTTCGGCGTGGCCTGCCGCAGCGGCCGGCGTTCCAGGCGCTGCCTGGCGCGATCGGCGCGTTGCGCCCGGCGCTGCTCGGCCTGCGCCTGCAGTTCCTTCGCTCGCGTGCGCTGCTCGGGCGTGAGCACCTGCCACACTTCGGCCCGCACGCGCGCCCTCTGGACGGCCGCGTCCTCCTGCAGGTCGCTGAGGGCCTTGTAGGCGGTGCGGATGGCGCCCTCGTTCAGGGCCTCGGCCGTCATCGCCGCGTCGAGCGCCTTGCGCGCGGCGACCAGTTTCTCGCGCGCGGCCTGCTGCTCGGCGCGGTGGGAGTCGAGGATCGTGCGCACCTGATCGCGCTGCGCCTCGGTCAGCCCGAGTTGGCCGAGCCGGAGTCCGAAGGCCGTTGCGCCGCCGCGTCGCGCCGCGTAGGCGCCGGGGCCCATGCCGGCACGGCCCATGCCCCCGGGGCCCATCGGCCCGCGGAACTGGGCCGCGACGCGTGTGGCCCCAAGCGAGCCGACCAGCAGCAGACCGACCGCCGCGGCCGTGGTGATCCGCGTCATCGTGTGTCTCGACATGTGTGCCTCCTCGGCGCGGCGGAAGCCGCCGTTCGTGGTTGTGCCCGCCATGCGGGCGAATCGGTGACGGTCATCGGGAGCGCTGGCCGGCGCTCCCGCCGGCCGTCCTGCTCACACTCGGGTTGGACCGCGAGCCGTCGGTCCGGGTTGAATGGTGCGCCCGTCGCGGCGCGGGACGCGTCCGGCTCAGCCGCCGGCGATGGCCGCCGTCCCGGTTCGACTCTGCTATCGTGTGCGGGCTTGGCGCGGCCGCGCGCGGCGCGCGCCACGGGAGCGGGACCATGGCCAGGCAGGCATTCGGGGCCAAGCCGAGCGTGCTGCGGTGTTCGCGCTGCGGCAGGTTCGTCGACTGGGAGCAGGCGCGTCTCCAGATCGTGTGCGGCTGCCGCGGCACCCTCGCGCTGCCGCCGGTGCTGGTGCGGGAGGCCGAACCGCGCGATCGCGATCGCATCGTCGAACTGCTGATGGCCGACTTCGGCCACCTCACCATCGTCGCCTTCGGCGAGGAGATGCACGCCGACCGCGAACAGTTCCTGGTGGCCGAGATGCGCGAGGACATCGCCGGCGCGCTCGCCTGGCGCGAATTCGACGCGGCGCTGCACATCGTGGCGCTCGCCGCCGATCCGATGTGGCAGCGATCCGGCGTCGGCGGCTACCTGGTGGCCGAGGCCGAACTGCTTGCCCGCGCCCGCGGCCTGCCGCGCCTCATCACCGCGACGAGCAACGACAACATCCCGTCTCTCTACTTCTACCAGCGCCACGGGTTCCGCCTGACGCAGGTGGCGCGCGACGGGTTCGCGCGCCACTCGAAGACGCCCGGTGCCCCGGGATTCGCGGGCCTGCCCGTGCTCGACGAAGTCCGGCTCGAGAAGCTGCTGTAGTCGCGACGGGCGACCGTCGCTGCCGCGTGCCGGACTCTCAACGGATGCCCTCCAGGGCGACGGCCATCTCGGCGTCGGTCTTCAGATCGTTGGTGACCGAGAAGGCGCCGAGCGAGGTGGCCAGCGACCGCGCCAGCACGCGCTCCACCTCGTTGTTCACCACGCCGGTGAGCGTGACGTGACCGCGTTCGACCACGATGTGGATCGGCGGATTGGCCATCGACGCGTAGTGCCAGAAGGAAGGGTTGCCGTAGATGGCCCGAGCGATGCGGAAGCGCAACTCGTTGTCGTAGGCCGACACCGGCAGCACCGCGATCTCGTTCTTCACCGCCGACACGCCGTCCACGCGCAGGACGCGGCGCTCGAGATCGTCACGCTTGTAGGGCATCGTCACGCGGCCTCGCAGCGTGACCTCGCCGTTCTCGACACTCGCGCGCACGTCGTCGAACACCGTGAAGCTCGCGTAGGTCCGGACCTGGCGCGCCACGTCCTTGAACACCTGCAGGTCTTCGCGGGGCACCTCGGCGATGGCCGTGGCACCCGAGCAGGCGAGGACCAGCGTCGCAATCATCAGCGAACGGGTCATGGGATCCTCGGGCGTGTTCCCGGTACGAGATGCCGCCGGGCCGCCCGCCTCCGGAGAGTCTGGCTACGGTACCGATCAAGGAGAATGCCAACGCCGCGAGGTCGGCGTGGCGGGCTCTGGCGCGATCGGACCGCGTCCGGAAGGGGACAGGATGTCCTGCGGTGGCGCCAGCCAGCCTCCGGTTTCGACGTGCGTGCCGGCGGGTTCGGGCGCTGTTCAGGGGGCCTTGATGGCCTCGAGAAACGCCAGGCCTTCGCGCAGCGCCAGTTGGCGGCTGGCCTTGAACCCCGCCTCGCCGAGGCGGGCGACGATGTCGGCTGGATCGGGAGGGCCGGCAGCGGCCGCGATGACCAGGCAGCGCCCGCCGGCACGCAATACGCGTCGCGCGTCGGCGAGCACGGCCGTTGTCGGCGCCACGCTGCTGCGCGAGGCCAGCACCACCACCAGGTCGAAGCTGTCGGGGTCCAGGGGCAGGGCGTCGGCCGGGGCCTCGGCGAGTTCCACCAGGACGCCGGCCCGATCGGCGGCCCGTTGTGCCCTCGCGAGCGTGCGGGCGTCGGCGTCCACGCCGCAGGCGCGGCCGGTGTAGCCCACCTCCGAGGCGATGGCGACCAGGAGGCTGGCGTCGCCCAGGCCGGCCTGGGCGACTCGCTCACCGAGGCGGACACCGGTCATCGAGAGGGCGAGTTCCGACGATGGACCCTGCCCCGACAGCCGGCGGAGCAGCAGGTTCTGCGCGAACAGGTCCTTGAGTCCCATGCGGTCTGACCGTCGATTATAGTGGCCCGCTTCGCTCCCGCGCTCCATCCGATCCGCTGGCCGGTCCTCGCGCGCGGATCGCCTCCCGCGGGGATCCGGCTTCGGCCGGGTGGCGCTGGCCGCGGCCTCGTCAGACCTCGATGGCCAGCAGCAGCGAGTTGTCCTGCAACGTGCGGCCGCCGAGCATCGCTTCGCGCAGCCGGTCCACGGCGACCTCCAGTTGGAGTCCCCGCTGCCGTTCGCCGGCCTGGCGCAGGCTGGCGAGGGCCGTCTCCCGATGGGGCTCCGCCTGGACCAGGCCGTTCGAGTACAGGAACACGCGGTCGCCCCGCGTTACGCGGAACTCGCGATAGTGGAAGGCGGCGCCGTCGAACACGCCGACCGCGTCGCCGTCGCCTTCGAGCAGCGCGGCCGATTCACCGGCGCGGACCAGCAGCGGCGGCGGATGTCCAGCGAGCACGATGCCGACACGACGCTGACGACGGTTCAGCCGGAGGTAGCCCAGCGTGAAGGAATGCCCCGCGGGCAGGATGCGCGCGAGCACCCGGTTCATCGCGCGGACGACGTCGAGCGGCGGCGTCGCGGCCGTCGCGTACTCCGCGATCAGCATCCTGATCGACGAGTTCCACAGCGACGAGCCGATGTCGTGTCCGCTGACGCCGGCCACCAGGTAGTCGACCACCCCGTCGCCGACGTTGATGACGTCGTAGATGTCGCCCCCCTCGCGGATCTGATCCAGGCGCACAGCGAAGTTCGCCTCCGGCAGCGACGCGGGCTGCGGCATCAGCCCGCCCGGCGCGGCACCGAGGCTCCGGATGCGTTCGGTCTGCAGATCGGCCAGCAGGTCGAAGGCGCGCTTCAGGCGCAGGTGCGTCGTCACGCGTGCGAGCAGCTCGGCGTGAACGATCGGCTTGGTCACGTAATCGACGCCGCCGGCCTCGAATCCCCTGAGCTTGCTCGCGGTGTCCTCGTGTCCGGAGATGAAGATGACGGGGGTGGCCGCCAGCCGGGTCTGGCGCTGCACGTGCCGGCACACCTCGAAGCCGTCGCCGTCGGGCAGGCCGACGTCGAGCAGTACGAGATCGGGCGGGTGCCGGTCGATGGCCTCGATGGCGGCCCGGACCCCGGAGGTGTGGCTGGTCTCGAAGCCCGCCTGCATCAGGGCCTTGAGGATGATCTGGCTGCTCACCGCATCGTCCTCGACGACGAGGATGCGGACGGTCTTCTGTTGCGGCTGCGTCATGGCGTCGTGTCCGGCACGGGGCGGCAGGTGGCCTGCTTCCTGCTAATCGGCACACCCGTGCGAAAGCCGCAGTCAGCGGGGGCTCTGGAAGCCCGCTGGAACCGGGGGAATCGGGGGGCGCCGGGAGCGCGATGATATAGTGTCGCGCCGTGAAACCTCCCGCTGTCATCAGTCCGCCACGCGGCAAGGTCGGCGTCATGCTCGCCGGGCTCGGCGCCGTCAGCACCACGTTCATCGCCGGCGTGCTGGCCGTGCGTCGGGGCCTGGCGCAACCGTTCGGATCGCTCACGCAGATGGGCACGATCCGTCTCGGGAAGCGCACGGAGAACCGGTCGCCGCTCGTCAGGGACTTCATCCCGCTCGCCGATCTCGACGATCTCGTCTTCGGCGGCTGGGATCTCTTCGAGGACGACTGCTACGAGTCGGCCGTGCACGCCGGCGTGCTCGAACGGTCGCTGCTGGATCCGATCCGGGAGGAGTTGGCGGCGATCCGGCCCTGGAAGGCCGTCTTCGACCGTCAGTACGTGAAGCGGCTCGATGGTCCGAACGTGAAGAAGGGCGCCACGAAGAAGGATCTCGCCGAGCAGCTGCGCGAGGACATCCGACGGTTCAAGGCCGACCACGGCCTCGATCGGCTGGTGATGATCTGGTGCGGTTCCACGGAGGTGTTCCTCACCGAGTCGCCGGCCCACGCCACGATCGAGAGCTTCGAACGGGGCCTCGAGACCAACGATCCGTCGATCCCCTCGTCGATGATCTATGCCTACGCGGCGCTGATGGAGGGCGTGCCGTACGCCAACGGGGCGCCGAACCTCTCGGCCGACGTCCCCGCGCTCGTCGCGCTCGCCCAGCAGAACCGGGTGCCCGTGGGCGGCAAGGACTTCAAGACCGGGCAGACGCTGCTCAAGACGGTGATCGCGCCCGGGCTCAAGGCCCGGCTGCTCGGGGTGAAGGGGTGGTATTCCACCAACATCCTGGGCAACCGCGACGGCGAGGTGCTCGACGACCCCGAGTCGTTCAAGACGAAGGAGGAGAGCAAGAAGTCGGTGCTCGACTACATCCTCCAGCCCGACCTCTACCCGTCGCTCTACCAGGATCTGTGTCACGTGGTGCGGATCAATTACTATCCGCCGCGCGGTGACAACAAGGAAGGCTGGGACAACATCGACCTGTTCGGGTGGCTCGGCTATCCGATGCAGCTGAAGGTCAACTTCCTGTGCCGCGACAGCATCCTGGCGGCGCCGATCGTCCTCGACCTGGCGCTGCTGCTCGACCTGGCGGCGCGGGCGGGGATGAGCGGCATCCAGGAATGGCTGTCGTTCTTCTTCAAGAGCCCGATGCACGCGCCCGGGCTCTATCCCGAGCACGATCTCTTCATCCAGTCGATGAAGCTCAAGAACACGCTGCG
>JBDIBB010000040.1:0-31648 GCA_039812685.1 Vicinamibacteraceae bacterium | reverse complement strand
CGACCCCATTTCTTCCACGACGATCAGGCGCGCTCTCCGATCGCGGCGTAATCAAGATACGTGAACATCAGGCCGTTGAGCAGCCGGACGTTGGCGTTGAAGGCCTCGGACAGCGGATCCTCACCCTCGACCATCCGCAGCTTCTCCGCCTCGGGATAGGGCGCGCGAAAATCGACGCGCACGCGCTGGAAACCGCTCGCCTGCAGGTAGTAGCTGAGCGTGTCGGGGTGGACCGGCCGCACGTGGGTGAGGTCGCGGACGTAGCTCGAGAAGAAGGCGTACCAGCACGCCGGGTTGATGGTCTCGAGCACGATGTGCGCGCCCGGCCGCAGCTTCGCGAACGCGGCGTCGAGCACCTGCAGCAGGTAGTCCGGCTGGAGATGCTCCACCACCTGCGAGGCGATCAGACCGCCCAGCGACGCGTCGGGCAGCGACCGCAGGTAACCCAGCGCATCGCCCTCGGCCACCTCGAGGCCCCGCGCGCGGCAGGCGGCCACCATCTCGCGGTTGAGGTCGAGCCCCCGCGCGAGGATGCCGTGCTCGCGCAGGAGATCCAGGAACTCGCCGCGCCCGCAGCCGACATCGAGCACGTCGCTGGTACCGGCAAACAGGTCGAGGTAGTCCGCCATCCGCTGGCGGATCTCCTCCTGCGACCCGCGGAAGCGCTCCTCGAACCCGACGTACTTGTAGGCATCGATTGTCGCCGCACCGGCCTGCTGGAAGCCGTGCGGGGCGCCGGCCGCCGCGCCGGGCTCGGCCGCGGCCGGCACGGGCGAGGGCATCGCCCGCAGGCGCTCCAGCTCGCGCTTGATCACGTGGTGGCCCTGCTGGATGACACCGAAGGTGGACCGCAGATCGGCGTGGGCCGCCGCCAGCCGCTGCACGGCGGCGTCGTAGCGGCCCTCACGCGCCACCATCGACTCCCACCGCTTCGCCATCTCGTCGCCCACGCCGCTGATGGCGCCGCCCAGGCCCACGGTCCGGTGGTCGAGCAGATCGATCAGTTCGCGGGCGTCCTCGTCACGCCGCCGCGCGAGGCCCTCGAACTCGTGGTCCTTCGTGTCCACGTAGGCCGTGACCTGCTGCAGGAACACGATCAGGTGCGACTGCAAGGCGGCCAGTGCCCGGGCGTGCTGGCCGAGGCCGGCGATGGCGCCTTCGATCGCGGCCTGCGTCGCGCGCTGGATCGGCACGCCACGGTTCACGTGATCGACGAGCCGGGCGTTGAACGTGTGCTGCTGTTCGAGCGGCGCCCGCAGGTGGTCGAGGACGAAGGGAGCCACCAGGCGCCAGACCCGCGCGGCGATCCAGGCTCGCCAGCCCGTGGGCGCCGGGATCGGCGCCGGCAGGCGCCGCAGCAGATCCCACGCCTCGTTGAGCGGCGTCACCTGGTGTTCGTCGGGTGACGGCGGCGGGTGCGGCAGATCCGGCGGCCCCGCCAGCACGGCGTCCAGCGCGGTGAGCGCGTCGTTGTAGCGGCGGTCAGCCGCCTCGCGCCCGGCCTTGAGCCGGGCGAGATCCTCGGGCGAGACGGTGCGTTCGAACATGGCGGATCGCGGGCCACGCGCCGGGGCAGGGCGGCGGCAGCCGGAGGCTGTAGTCTCGCACAGCCGGACGATCCGGCGTCGGACCACGCCGCTGCCCGCCGTGGGCCCGCGAGCTACTCCAGTGGGTTCGTGATGCCCATCTCCGACACGACTCGCGACAGGGTGCCGCCGGCCGCGTCCAGCAGGTGCGGGGGGAGCGACGCCCGCCCAGCGGGGACCCCGGGCGCGTCAAGGGCGGCCTCGATCGCCGCGAGGTAGTCGGCTTCCATGTGCGCGAGCGTGTGGTGCGCCTCCCACCAGCGCCGCGCCGCCGTCCCCAGTCGCGCCCGCAGCGGCGCGTCGGCCGCCAACCGCTGCACCGCCAGCCCGAGCGAGTGATCCTCGTCGAGGATGTCGAGGGCCACCGCCACCGCGGCCTCACGCGGCGGCGGCGCGTCGGCGTCGGCCCCGCGCGCCGAGGCGTGCTGCAGGCCCCAGTGGCGCGGGTCGAGCGTCGGCACCTCGATCGTGTGCACCAGGTCGGTGACCACCGTCGCCTTGCCGGCCGCCAGGCACCGCAGCCACGACGCCGAGGTCTCGCGCGAGGTGGGCCAGCGCAGGCAGAGGCAGAGGTCGGCGGCCTGAATCCAGCCGTCGAGGTCCTCGTCGGCCACGTAGCCGGCGATCGTGACCCGCCCGCCGATGCCGAGGGCGTTCAGATCGGCGGCCACGTCGTAGTGGTCACGGGCTTCACCCACCAGCACCAGGCGCGCGGCCGGCGCCACCTCCAGCGCCCGGGCGAAGGCGCGCAGCACCTGCGGGATGCGCTTCTCGAAGGTGATGCCGCCGAAGGCCGCGAAGACGGGGTGGCCCTCTGCCTGGGCACGCCGCGCGGAATCGTGGGCCCGCGTGCCCATGCGCACGGTGCGCACCGGGACTCCCGGGGCCTCCTCGCGCAGCCGTGCGGCCAGCCAGTCGTTGTGCGCCGCCAGGGCGCGGGCGGCCTGCACCACCACCCGCCGGTGCGGCCACAGGTAGTACGGCGAACCCTGCAGGCCGTTGACGATGAACTCGGCGAGCGCGGGTGGCGCGTCAGGGTGGCTGTAGGCGAACTCGGCACGGTAGTCGCCGGCGCGCCCCTGCCGCAGGAGCGCGGCGGCTCGCGAGTGGTGCAACTGGGCGTCGTGGAGCACGACCAGCCCGGGCACGCGGGCGAGATACGCCCACATGTAATCGTGGCACCGCGCGTTGCCCACTTGGTAGACGACCAGATCGTAGGGACGCGCGCCGTGCAGGCGCAGGAACTCGTGGGCGGAGAAGAGGCGGACCCCCGCCGGAGCGGCGGCATCGGCCGGCGTCGGTCCCCGGCCGAGGAACACGTCGATCGCGGCGTGCGCGGCCAGGTGCGGCAGCAGTTCGGCGCTGTAGGCGGCGATGCCCGAGCGCTCGGGCGGCCACGGCGTGAACCAGGCAAGGCGCACCCGGGCACGATACCAGAGGCCGCGCGTTCCCACCACGCGCGTTGACCCGCCACGACGCGTCCAGTAGCATACCCGGGTTCAGACGGCCCGGCACGCCGGCTCTCGTGCGCGGTCCGGGGAGAGTGCCGCCCATGGAAGGCTGGTTCCCGTTCGTGATCATGCTCGCGCTGGGCGTCGGCGTCGGCGTCGGCGGCGTGCTGATCTCGCAGTGGCTCGGTCCGAAGCATCCCACACCGGAGAAGTCGGCGCCCTACGAGTGCGGCGTGCCGCCGGTGGGCGATGCCCGGGAACGGCAGTCGGTGAAGTTCTACCTGGTGGCGATGATCTTCCTGCTCTTCGACATCGAGGTCGCCTTCCTCTACCCGTGGACGATGGCCCTGCGCGATCTCGGCTGGATGGGCTTCTTCCAGATCGTGGTGTTCATCGCGCTGCTGCTCGGCGGCTACGTGTACATCTGGCGGAAGGGCGTGCTCGACTGGGGCAAGGAAGAGCACATCTGAAGGCGGCGGCCGGCCGCCGTGACGTCGGTTGACCCGAATGCGCGCGCGGGCGCGCCTTCCGTAGGAACTTCGCGCGATGTCTCCAGAGTTGCAATCCTCGGGCCCCCTCCAGATCCCCGGCGTGCCGGAAAAGCTGGAGGAGATGCCGTTCCTGCTCACCACCGTCGAGCGGGTGGTGAACTGGGCGCAGCGATCGGCGATCTGGCCGGTGACCTTCGGCCTGGCCTGCTGCGCCATCGAGATGATGGCGATGAGCGCCTCGCGCTACGACATCGCCCGCTTCGGCGCCGAGGTGTTCCGCGCCTCCCCCCGGCAGGCCGACCTGATGATCGTGGCCGGCCGGCTGTCGCGGAAGATGGCGCCCGTGCTGCGCCGCGTCTACGACCAGATGCCAGAACCCAAGTGGGTGATCTCGATGGGCGCCTGCGCGTCGGTGGGCGGCGTGTTCGACAACTACGCCATCGTGCAGGGCGTGGATCAGGTGGTGCCGGTCGACGTGTTCGTGCCGGGATGCCCGCCGCGCCCCGAGTCGCTGATCTACGGCATCGTGCAGTTGCAGCGCAAGATTGCGATGACGCGGTCGCCGCTCGTCTGACGGCGGCCGGCCCGCGCGGGCCGGCCCGCTGCCGGTCACGGCTGCCCATCACCACGTTCCGGTCTTTCGCTCCGAACCTCGCGCATGGACGTTTCCACCATCATCGACCTCCTTCAGGCGACGGCACCGGGTGCGGTCTTCGAGACGCTCGATCGCCACGACGTCCCGACGATCGCCGTGCCGCGCGATGCCATCGTCACCGTGTGCCGCGCGCTGCGCGACGCCCCGCAGCACGCCTACTCGCTGCTCTCCGAGCTCACGGCCACCGATGCCTGGCCGGCCGAGCCCCGTTTCCAGGTGATCTACAACCTGGTCAGCCTCGGGGTGCCCGGGTTCCCGGCGCCGGGCCAGGCCGCGCCGCCGAGCCGTCTTCGCCTGGTGGTGCGGCTGGATGGCGCCGATCCGGTGGTGCCGAGCGTGGCAGGCGTCTACCCGTCGGCCGACTGGGCCGAGCGCGAGGTCTACGACCTGTTCGGCGTGCTCTTCGACGGGCACTCCGACCTGCGGCGCATCCTGCTGCGCGACGACTGGGAGGGGTACCCCCTGCGCAAGGACTACCCGGTGCAGGTGAAGCTGCCGGTGCGGACCTACGAGGCGCTGCAACTGTCGGAAGCCGAGTTCGTCGAGAGCATCCAGCGGATGCGCCGGCACCCGGAGTCGCGTTAGTCCCGTCACGATGGTGATGTCCGCCCCTCTCGAGCCGGTTGCCAGGGTCCGCGCCCTCTTCGAGGAGACGGCCCGGGTGCACGCATCGCTGGGCCCGTCGGCGCCGGCCGTGGCCGCCGCGGCGGCCACGATGGCCGCGGCGCTGCGCGCGGGCCGCAAGCTGCTGGTGTGCGGTAATGGCGGCAGCGCGGCCGAGGCGCAGCACTTCGCCGCCGAGTTGATGGGGCGTTTCCAGCGCGATCGGGCCGCGTGGCCCGCCGTGGCGCTCACCACCGACAGCAGCGCGCTCACGGCGATCGGCAACGACTGGGGGTTCGAGCACGTGTTCGCGCGGCAGGTGGAGGGGCTGGGCGTGCCCGGCGACGTGCTGCTGGGCATCTCGACCAGCGGCGCCTCGGCCAACGTGCTCGCGGCGCTCCAGGCGGCGGCGGCACGGGGGCTGACAACCGTGGCGCTCACGGGGCGCGACGGCGGCGCGGTGGGCGCCGCGGCGGCCCTCCACGTGAACGTGCCGCACGAGGTCACGGCACGCGTGCAGGAGGCGCAGCTGACCATCCTGCACGCCTGGTGCGAGTTGATCGAGGAGGAACTGGGACGGTAGCAGCGCCCCGCCTGCGCCGGCCGTCCGCGTCCGGATGGCCGCCACCGGCCCGGATCGCCGCCTGCGGCGGCGGCAGAGAGCAGCAGAGAAGCGACCAATGGCAGCAGTGCGCACCGAGACGATGACGGTGAACATGGGCCCCCAGCACCCCAGTACGCACGGGGTGCTCCGGCTCGTGCTCGAGCTCGACGGAGAGGTGGTGATCTCGGCCGCGACGACGATCGGCTACCTCCACACGGGCATCGAGAAGACCGCCGAGCAGAAGAAGTGGCAGCAGGTGATCCCGCTCGTCGAGCGCATGGACTACCTGTCGAGCCTCTCGAACTCGATCGCCTACTGCATGAGCGTGGAGCAGCTGGCCGGCATCGAGGTGCCCGAGCGGGTGCGGTGGATCCGGACGCTGCTCGCGGAGCTGCAGCGCATCAACAGCCACCTGGTGTGGCTCGGGACGAGCGCCATGGACACCGGCGCCGTCACGGTGATGCTCTACTGCTTCCGCGAGCGCGAGCTGCTGCTGAACATCAACGAGATGATCGCCGGCTTCCGGATGTTCCCCACCTACGTCCGCGTCGGCGGCCTGCGCGAGGATCTGCCCGCCGGCTTCCACGCCGCGGTGCGCGAGTTCCTCGATCGGATGCCGCAGAAGCTGCGGGAATACGAGAACCTGCTCACCGACAACAAGATCTTCCGCAAGCGGACCGAGGGCGTGGGCGTGCTCTCGGGCGAGGACGCCGTCGCGCTCAGCCTGGTGGGGCCCATCGCGCGCGGGTCGGGCGTGGCCTACGACGTGCGGCGGGCGTTTCCCTACCTCACCTACCCGGAACTGGACTTCGAGGTCGTGACCCGGACCGCCGGCGACGTGTTCGCGCGCTACCAGGTGCGCATCGCCGAGATGCAGGAGAGCCTGAAGATCTGCCGGCAGTGCCTCGAGAAGATCGCGCCGACCGGCGCGTGGGCCATCGACGACCCGCGGATCACCCCGCCGCCCAAGGACCGGGTCTACGCGGAGATGGAAGCGCTCATCCAGCACTTCCTCCTGCACTCGCAGGGCTTCACCGTGCCGGCCGGCACGGCGTCGGTGCCCATCGAGGGCCCGCGCGGCGAGCAGACCTTCACCGTGGTCTCCGACGGCGGCAACCGGCCGGTGCGTGTGAAGTCGCGGCCGCCGTCCTTCTATGCGTGTCAGGCGCTGCCCAAGCTGTGCGCCGGCTCGCTGATCGCCGATGTGATCGCCATCATCGGATCGACCGACATCGTGCTCGGAGACGTGGATCGATGAGTTTCCATCCCAAGATGCCCTACGGCACGCCGCAGTGGCACAAGTCGGGGCGCAAGCTGGCCGAGGAAGGTCCGCCGTTTGCCTTCACGGCCGAGAACCGCGAGAAGCTCGCCCGCATCATCGCGCGGTACCCCCCCGATCGGCGGCGGTCGGCGCTGCTGCCGGCGCTCTACATCGTGCAGGAACAGCAGGGCTACGTCTCGGGCCACGCGATGGCGCACGTCGCGGAGGTCATCGGCTGCACGCGCGCCGAGGTGGAGGACGTCGTCTCCTACTACGTGATGTTCTTCACGCAGCCCGTGGGCACGTACGTGCTGCAGGTGTGCCACACGCTGTCGTGCGCGCTCAACGGCGCGGGCCGCGTCTCCGAGGCACTGTGCCAGCACCTGGGCGTCAAGCCGGGCGAGACGACGGCCGACGGCATGTTCACGGTGATGGAGATGGAGTGCCTGGGCGCGTGCGACCGCGCGCCGGTGGTGATGATCAACAACGAGCACTGGCACGAGTGCCAGTCGGCCGAGGACGTGCCGGCGCTCGTCGCCGGGCTGCGCGAGAAGGGCCTGGCCAGCCTCAGCGGCTGCGTGCACAAGAAGGAATAGGGAAGGCCCGAGGCGTGAGGCGTGGGGCCCGCAGCCCCCGAGCGGAGGGCCCCGGCCCCCGACGTGCCGCCCCAAGCCCCAGGCCCCAAGCCCCAAGCCGGCAGAGAGACACCCATGCGTCTTCCCGAACCCGTTCTCACCTCCCACGTGAAGGAGCCGTACGCCTACACGCTGGACAACTACCTGAAGCGGGGAGGCTACGCCGCCATGCGCAAGGCGCTCGCGCTGGCGCCGGAGGCCATCGTCGAGCAGGTGAAGCAGTCGGGGCTGCGCGGCCGCGGCGGCGCCGGCTTCCCCACCGGCATGAAGTGGAGCTTCGTGCCGAAGGACAACCCGAAGCCGAAGTACCTCTGCGTGAACGCGGACGAGAGCGAGCCGGGGACCTTCAAGGACCACCTGCTGATGGAGCGCAACCCGCACCTGCTGTTGGAAGGGTGCGTCATCGCGTGCCGCGCCTTCGGGGCGAAGGCCGCCTACATCTACATCCGCGGCGAGTTCTACCACGTGCAGCGCGTGCTCGAAGAGCAACTCGAGGAGGCCTACGCCAGGGGCCTGCTGGGGCGCGACATCCTCGGCAGCGGCCAGGACTGCGACATCTACGTGCACCGCGGCGCCGGCGCCTACGAGGCGGGTGAGGAGTCGGCGCTGCTCGAGAGCCTCGAGGGCAAGCGGGCGCAGCCGCGCCTGCGGCCGCCGTTCCCCGCGGTGGTCGGCCTCTACGGGTGCCCGACCATCATCAACAACGTCGAGAGCATCTGCAACGTGCCGCTGATCCTCGACCGCGGACCGGAGTGGTACGCGTCGATCGGGCCGGAGAAGAACCAGGGGCCGAAGCTCTACTGCATCAGCGGACACGTCGCCAGGCCCGGCGTCTACGAGACGTCGATGGACGTGACGCTGCGCGAGCTGATCTACGACTTCGCCGGGGGCATGAAGGACGGACGACAGTTCAAGGCGATCATCCCGGGCGGCTCGTCGGTGAACGTCCTCACCGAGGCCAGCCTCGACGCGCAGGCCAGCTTCGACGGGCTCGTGAAGGTCGGCTCCATGCTCGGCTCGGCCGCCATCATGGTGATGGACGAGACGACCGACATGGTGTGGCTCGCCGACAATCTCATCTCCTTCTACCGTCACGAGTCGTGCGGCAAGTGCACGCCGTGCCGCGAGGGCAGCGACTGGCTGCACAAGCTGCTGCAGAAGATCCTGCGGGGCGAGGGCGCCGCGCGCGATCTCGAGCTGCTGCTCTCGGTCGCCAACAACATCGGCGGCAAGACCCTGTGCCCCTTCGGCGACGCGATGATCCCGTCGGTGCTGAGCACGCTGCAGCACTTCCGCGACGAGTACGAGCACTACATCCGCGAGGGCCGCAGCAAGCTGCCGCGCGCGCCCTGGCTGCCGTCGGCCGCCGCCGCGGCCCACTCGCACTGAGGCAACGCCGTGGACCTCACTTTCGTCGCCCACATCGGCATCATCCTCGTCGTCTTCTTCGCGCTCCAGATGTCGGCGGCCGTCACGGTGCTGATGGAGCGCAAGGTCGCGGCCTTCGTCCAGCAGCGCCTCGGGCCGTACCGCACGGGGCCCTGGGGCGTGCTGCAGCCGCTGGCCGACATCGTGAAGCTGGTGTTCAAGGAGGAGCTGCGCCCGCGCGCCGCCGATCGGTTCGTGTTCATGCTGGCGCCGGTCATCTCGGCCACCGCCGCGTTCGGCGCCTTCGCCGTCGTCCCCTTCGGCGCGCCCACCGACTTCTTCGGCCTGCTGCCCGAGCCGATCCCGCTGCGGGTGGCCGACGTCAACGTGGGCGTGCTGGCGCTGTTCGCCGTCACGTCGATGGGCATCTACGGCATCGTGCTCGCCGGCTGGAGCAGCAACAGCAAGTATTCGCTGCTCGGCGGCCTGCGCAGCACGGCGCAGATGCTCAGCTACGAGCTGTCCTACGGCCTGGCGCTGGCGGCGGTGCTGCTGACGGCCAACTCGCTCTCGCTCTCCGAGATCGTCGACGCGCAGAAGGGCTACTGGCTCGGGGTGATTCCCCGGTGGTACGTCTTCCCGCAGTGCGTCGGCTTCCTCGTCTTCATGATCGCCGCCATCGCCGAGACCAACCGCGCGCCGTTCGACTTCCCCGAGGCGGAGCAGGAGCTGGTCGCCGGCTACCACACCGAGTACAGCTCGATGTCGTTCGCGCTCTTCTTCCTGGCGGAGTACATCAACATGGTGGTGGTCGCCGGCCTGGCGACCAGCCTGTTCTTCGGCGGCTGGCACGGCCCCTTCCTGCCCGAGTGGCTCGGCTGGATCTGGTGGCTCGCGAAGGTGTTCGCGATCCTCTTCTTCTACATCTGGACGCGGTGGACGCTGCCGCGCTACCGCTACGACCAGCTGATGCACTTCGGCTGGAAGTTCCTGCTGCCGCTCGCCGTGGCGAACCTGCTCGCCACGGCGGCCGGCGTGCTCTACTTCGGGAGCTAGCCGTGGACGTGGTGCTGTTCTACCTGTTCGGGGCGGTCACCGTCGGCGCCTCGCTGGCGGTGATCGGGCAACGCAGCCCGCTGCGCAGCGTGCTGTGGCTGATCGCGTCCTTCCTCGGGCTCTCCGGCCTCTACGTGCTGCTGGACTCGCCCTTCACCGCCGTCACGCAGATCATCGTCTACGCCGGCGCCATCATGGTGCTCTTCCTGTTCGTGGTGATGCTGGTGAACCGGCCGCGCGAGGAGGCGCTGGCCGACCACGCGCGCAACGGCCTGCTGGCCAAGGGCCCGCGCCGGTCGGCCGCCGCGCTGGCCGTCGCGTTCCTCGCGCTGGTGGGCTGGGCGATCGCGCGGACGCCGGAGCGGCCGATCATCGCCGAGGCGGCCGTGGCCGATCACGTCTCGTCGGTGGCCCAGATCGGCCGTGAACTGTTCACCACCCACGGCTTCGCGTTCGAGGTGACCTCGGTGCTGATTCTCGTGGCGATGGTCGGCGCCGTGGTCCTGGCGAAGAGGGTCCTCTGATGCCGTCGCTCAACCACTTCCTGCTGCTGTCCGGCGTCCTGTTCGCCATCGGCACGACCGGCGTGTTCCTGCGCCGCAACGTGATCACGATGCTGCTGTCGATCGAGATCATGCTCAACGCGGTGAACCTCACCTTCGTCGCCGTCGGACGGACCCTCGGCTCGGTGGAGGGGCAGATCATCGCCTTCTTCGTGATGGCGGTGGCCGCCGCCGAGGCCGCCGTGGGGCTCGCGATCGTGATCCAGCTGTTCCGCCAGCGTGAGACGCTCAACCCCGACGCGTTCACCTCGCTGAAATGGTAGGGACGCCCGTGCTCGCGCTCATCCCGCTGTTCCCGTTCCTCGGGTTCCTCGTCAACAACCTGCTCGGCCGCCGCCTCTCGAAGGGCGTCGTGGGCGGCGTGGCGTGCCTGACCGTCTTCGCCTCCCTCCTCACGGCCGCCATCGCCACCTGGGGGCTCGTCGCGCTGCCGGCCGGCGAGCGCATCGTCGAGCAGACCGTCTACGCCTGGATCACCTCGGGCGACCTCGCCATCCCGCTGACGTTCCGCCTCGATCCGCTCGGCGCCGTCATGGCGCTGGTCGTCAGCGGGATCAGCTTCCTGATCCACGTCTACTCCACGGCCTACATGCACGAGGAGGTCGACAGCGAGTACGCCCGCTTCTTCGCGTACCTGAACCTCTTCGCCGCCTTCATGCTGGTGCTCGTGCTCGGCGCGAACTTCCTGGTGATGTTCGTCGGCTGGGAGGGCGTGGGCCTCTGCTCCTACCTGCTGATCGGCTTCTGGTACAGGAAGAAGAGCGCGGCCGACGCCGGCAAGAAGGCGTTCGTCGTCAACCGCATCGGCGACTTCGCCTTCATCGTCGGCATGCTGCTCGCCTTCCGCGAGTTCGGCACGCTCGACTTCCTGCAGATCAATCGCGCTGCGGCCGCTCTCGCCCCGGAGGTGACCTTCGGCCTGGTGTCGCTGATGACGCTGCTGTTCTTCATCGGCGCGACCGGCAAGTCGGCGCAGATCCCGCTCTACGTCTGGCTGCCCGACGCGATGGAAGGCCCGACGCCGGTCTCCGCCCTCATCCACGCCGCGACGATGGTCACGGCCGGCGTCTACATGATCGGGCGCAACGCCGAGCTGTTCAGCCTGGCGCCGGCCACGCTCCAGGTGGTGGCCGTCGTCGGTGCCGCCACGGCGCTCATGGCCGGCTCGATCGGCATCGTGCAGAACGACATCAAGCGCGTGCTGGCCTACTCCACCGTGTCACAGCTCGGCTACATGTTCCTCGCCATGGGCGTCGGCGCCTTCTCGGCGGGCATCTTCCACCTCTACACCCACGCCTTCTTCAAGGCCCTGATGTTCCTCGGCAGCGGCGCGGTGATCCACGCGCTGCACGGCGAGCAGGACATGCGCTACATGGGCGGGCTGAAGAAGGCGCTGCCGGTCACCTACTGGACGTTCCTCGCCGGGGCGCTGGCCATCGCGGGCGTGCCGGGGCTGTCGGGCTTCTTCAGCAAGGACGAAATCCTCTTCTACACCTTCGACCGGGACCACCACGTGCTGTGGGCCATCGGCATGCTGACGGCGCTGCTCACGGCCACCTACATGTTCCGGCTCGTCTACATGACCTTCTTCGGCGAGCGCCGGTACCCGCCGGCTGCGGCCGCGCACGACGCCCACGGCGCCCACGGTCACGGTGCGCACCTGCACGATGCGCCGCCGGCGATGGCCGTCGCGCTCGTCCTGCTGGCGATCGGCGCCGTCGTCGCCGGCTACGTCGGCGTCCCGCACGCGCTGGCCGGCACCAACCAGATCGAGCGGTTCCTCGAGCCGAGCTTCCACCCGGCGCCGGCGCACGGCTCGATGGCCGCGGCCATCGGCGTTGGGCACGACGAGGCCACCGTGGCGGCGGCGCACGCCGAGGCGGCGAGCGCCGCGGGCCACGCCGGCGCGGACGAGTCCGCCAAGGTCGATCTCGAGCGCGCCCTGATGGCGGTCTCCGTCGGCGTGGCGCTGCTCGGCATCGGCATCGCCACGCTGTTCTGGCGGCTGCAGCCCGAGCGGGCCGAACGCGCGGCGCGCGCGCTGCCGTGGCTGCACCGGCTCCTCTACAACAAGTACTACGTCGACGAGGTGTACGACGCCGCGCTCGTGCAGCCGATCCGCCGCACGTCGGAAGGCTTCCTCTGGCGCATCGTCGACGTGGGCGTCATCGACGGCGTGGTCAACGGCGCGGGCGCCACGGTGCGCGGCGCCGCCTCGCTGCTGCGGCTGCTGCAATCGGGGTCGGTGTGCGCCTATGCCGCCTCGCTGTTCGTCGGCGCGATTCTCGTGCTGGCCTACTACCTGGCACGGTAGGGGAGTCGTCTCGTCATGCCCTTGCTCACGTTCACGATTTTCCTGCCGCTGGCCGGCGCCCTGCTGGTGGGGCTCGTGCCCAACCGCGACGGCGCCAACGACGCGCTCGTCCGGCGCCTGGCGCTGGGCGTGTCGCTGGCTGCCTTCCTCGTCTCGCTGGCGCTGTGGCGCGGCTTCGACCCGCTGGGCGCCGACTACCAGTTCGTCGAGCAGGCGGCGTGGATCCCGGCCTTCGGCATCGAGTACCACCTGGGCATCGACGGCATCAGCCTGCTGCTGATCGTGCTCACCACGTTCCTCACGCCCCTCGCGCTGCTCTCCTCGTGGGGATCGGTGAAGAAGAAGGTGAAGGCGTTCTCGGTGTGCCTGCTGCTGCTCGAGACGGCGATGATCGGCGTCTTCGCGGCCATCGACCTCTTCCTCTTCTACGTGTTCTGGGACGCCATGCTCATCCCGATGTACCTCCTCATCGGGGTGTGGGGCTACGACCGCCGCATCTACGCCGCCGTCAAGTTCATCCTCTACACGATGGCGGGCAGCGTGCTGATGCTCATCGCCATCCTGACGCTGTCGGTGCTGCACTACCAGCAGTTCGGCGCCTACAGCTTCGACCTCGCGCGCCTGCTGCAGCTCTCCATCCCGCCGGCGTCGCAGGCACTGCTCTTCGGCGCGTTCACGCTGGCGTTCGCCATCAAGGTGCCGCTGTTCCCGCTGCACACGTGGCTGCCCGACGCCCACGTCGAGGCGCCCACGGCCGGCTCGGTGCTGCTGGCCGGCGTGCTGCTGAAGATGGGCACCTACGGCCTGGTGCGCTTCGCCTTCCCGCTGTTTCCCGAGGCCGCCCACCAGTACGCCCCGCTGCTGGCCTGGCTCGCCGTCATCGGCATCATCTACGGCGCGCTGGTCGCCATGGTGCAGCCCGACCTGAAGAAGCTGGTCGCCTACTCGTCGGTGAGCCACCTCGGGTTCGTCGTGCTCGGCATCTGCGCGATGAACGTGAACGGCGTCCAGGGCGCCACCTTCCAGATGCTGGCCCACGGCGTGAGCACGGGCGGCCTCTTCCTCCTGGTGGGCATGCTCTCGGATCGCCGCCACACGCGCCTGATCGCCGAGTTCGGGGGGCTCAAGCAGGTGATGCCGATGCTGGTCCGCGTGTTCTTCCTGATCACGCTGGCCTCCGTCGCGCTGCCGGGCACCAACGGCTTCGTCGGCGAGTTCCTCATCCTGCTCGGCACCTACCGGTGGGACTGGCGCCTGGGCACCGCCGCCGCCAGCGGCGTCATCCTCTCGGTGGTCTACATGCTCTGGATGTTCCAGCGCGTCAACTACGGGCCGGTCACCAACCCGAAGAACGAGGGCCTGCCCGATCTCACCCCGCGCGAGTGGGGCGCCATCCTGCCCATCGCGGCGATGGCGGTGCTGATGGGCGTGCTGCCCAACATCTTCCTCTCGCCGATGGAACCGGCCGTCAGGCGCGTGGTGCAGCGCGTGGAACGCGGCCAGGTCTACACCGCGCAGGTGGAGGGCGCCGCGCCCGCCCCCACGGCGTCGTCCTCCACGCCCCTGGCGGGCGCCCAGCCGCGCGTCGAGTAGCCGACCATGGAAAACCTCCAAGCAATCATGCCCATGCTGCTCGTCACCCTCACGGCGGTGGCGACGATGGTGGCCGAGGCGTTCCGGCGGAAGGGCGAGCGCATGCCGATCGGGGGCCTGGGCGTCATCGGCCTCGCCGGGGCGGCCGTGGCGGCCTGCCTGCTCTGGAACCGCAACGCCGCCGGGTTCGGCGTGGTCCAGGCCGACAACTTCGCGCTGTTCGTCAGCCTCGTCCTCATCGGCATCGGCCTGCTGACGATCATGTTCTCGGCCCGCGTCGTCGAGCGCGACGGCCTGCCGCAGGGCGAGTACTACGCGCTCACGCTGTTTGCCATCGCCGGCATGATGCTGATGGCGTCGGCCACCGACCTGCTGGTGATCTTCCTCGCCCTCGAGGTGCTCTCGCTCTCGGTCTACTCGCTCACCGGCATCCGCCGCACCGACGCGGCCGGCGCCGAGGCGGCCTTCAAGTACTTCCTGCTCGGCGCCTTCTCCAGCGCCTTCTTCCTCTACGGCATCGCCTTCACCTACGCCGTCACCGGCAGCACGCGGCTCGACAGGGTGAGCACGGTCATCGCCACCCAGGTGCTGCAGCCCAACCCGCTGGTCTGGCTCGCCATCGGCCTCCTGCTGGTCGGGTTCGCCTTCAAGGTGTCGGCCGTGCCGTTCCACATGTGGACGCCGGATGCCTACGAGGGCGCGCCCACGGTGGTCACCGGCTTCATGTCCACGGGCGTGAAGGCCGCCGCGTTCGCGGCCTTCCTGCGCGTGTTCCTGTCGGCCTTCGACCCGATGCGGCCCGACTGGGTGCAGATGGTGGAGTGGATCGCGCTGGCCACGATGATCCTCGGCACCGTGGTCGGCGTCGTGCAGAACAACGTGAAGCGGCTGCTCGCCTATTCGAGCATCGCGCACGCCGGCTACCTCCTGGTCGGCCTGGTGGCCGCCAGCGACACGGGCAAGGCGGCGGTGCTCTTCTACCTGGCGGTCTACGCCGTGGCGAACCTGGGCGCGTTCGGGGTGATTGGCGCCATCGCGACCCGCGAGCGGCCCAATGGCGACCTCCACGACTTCACCGGGCTCTGGTTCACGCGGCCCGTGGCGGCGCTGCTGATGGCGGTGTTCCTGCTCTCGCTCGCCGGCTTCCCGCCGCTGGCCGGCTTCATGGGCAAGTGGTACATCTTCCAGGCGGCCGTGGCGGAAGGCTACACGGGCCTGGCCGTCGTCGCGATTCTCACCAGCGTGATCGCGGTGTTCTTCTACCTGCGCATCGTCGTGTCGATGTTCATGACGACGGCCAGCGCGGAGTTCGAGGTGCCGGCCATCGGGCAGGTGGGGCTGGCGGGTCTGGGCATCGCCGCCGTGGTCACCTTCTACCTCGGCGTGCTGCCGACGCGGCTGATCGACCTGGCGGCGCAGTCGATTCAGACGATCTTCTGAGCACGGCGCGGGGTGCGGACTGGCGGACCGGCACCCGGGCCGGCCA
Source organism: Vicinamibacteraceae bacterium (assembly GCA_039812685.1). Classification (GTDB taxonomy): domain Bacteria; phylum Acidobacteriota; class Vicinamibacteria; order Vicinamibacterales; family JAFNAJ01; genus JBDIBB01. The sequence goes on along the minus strand of JBDIBB010000040.1, from coordinate 15,982 downwards.
GCGCCAGGGCCTTGCGGCCTGTCGCGCGTGTCGCTTACGGGTCGACCAGTTGCAGCCAATGCACCGTGCCGCGTCCCCAGACGCGGCCGCCGGCGTCGCCGTAGCTGGCGATCTCCATCGCCACCTCGCCGCGGCCGTCACAGGGTGCGCTCCAGCAGCTTGGGCCGCTGACGATCAGCGCGCAGCGAGCCGACTGGCCTGGCGGGAGCCATTCTCGATTCCACCAGTGCAGCGGCAAGGTCGCGCGGACGTTGTTCACGGCAGCTCCCTTGTCGAAGCGCTCACCGTGCTCACACCGGATGCTCCAGGCCTGGAGGTCGTACATGCTTCCCCACCAGGTCGACCAGGTGAGCACGTATACCTCGCGGTCAGGCCCGAACTCGATCAACGGCGCGGCAAAGAACCACCGCGGCACCGCGCCCGGCGTTCGCCCTGACCCGGAGTGGCCCTCGTACCACGAGGGGAAATCGCCGGGCCACCACATCATCCGTTCGATGGCCACCGGGACGTCAGCCGTGAACCGTGCGCTGAAGTCGGCCGCGGCCAGCGCCGGGTCGTCCTTCGCCCGCAGCGTCGTGCGGGACCGCGGGCCCAGGACGTAGGTCCGGGTGAGCGTGCCGCCCATGGTCCCGGTGCTCCCGCCGGGCGAGAAGGTGGCGGTCACGGTGGCGGGCGTGTCCGACGGATTGAGGAGGGCGAAGTAGGTGTCGAAGAAGGGCCCCGTGGCGCCCTCGGCGAAGACCGAGCGGGTGGTGAGGGCCGGCTGGGCGGCGGCGGCCGTGGCGGCCGTCCACGCACCGTCGGGCCGCTGGAGGAACTGGGTGCGTTCGACGACGATCGGGTGGTCGCTGTGCAGATGGGCGGCGACATCGGCGGCCGCCAGTTCCGGGGCCTCGTGGTTGACCCAGAGGACGTCGCGGGTGAAGGGCGCGAGGCGCCGGGAGCGGGCGAGCGGCGCGCGTCGATCGGCGAAGAAATACGTGACGTCGACCGTCGCTTCGTGCGGGCCGGGATTGGCCAGCACGTAGAAGAGCTGGAAACCGGCGCGGGTGGTGCCCTCGGCCAGGTACCAGTCGGTGGCGGCGCCGGCCTGCCGGGCGTAGGTGGCCGGGGCCGCCTGCTGGCCGCCGCCCGTCACCGTGACGACCCGCTCGGCGACGACCTGACCGGCCGAGGCCTCGACGGCCACGCCAAACTGCCGGCCGTCGAGCGCCGTGAACCGTGCGGCGTCGAGGTAGACCGGCCACTCGGGCGTCAGGCGGAGGGGCCAGCGCAGCCGCACCCCGTCCTCGCCGAGGAAGGTGACGACCAGCGTGACGGGCTCCGGGGCGAGGCTGAGGAACGCGTACGTCGTCTGCAGCAGCGGGGTGGACGCGCCTTCGGCAAACCAGAAGGCATCGATGGCCTGTGCCCGGGGATGGGTGCCCGCGCGGGCCTCCTCCACGGTCGGGATGCCGTCGCCATCCGGGTCGCGGTCCGCGCCGTCGGTCAGCCCCCACCACTGCGCCCAGACATCGCTCACGCCGTCGCCGTCCCGGTCGGCGCCCCCAGCCTGCACGAGGCGCACGTCGTGGCCGCCGATGCTGAACAGGGCGGTCCGCGGTGCCAGATCGGGGTTGGCGGTGACGTCGATGGCGACCTGCTGCGGGCCCGACCCGTGGCGGCTGGCGGGCAGGGTGAAGGGGGCCCAGGCATCGAGCCGCCAGTCGCAGCCCGCAGGGGTGCGCACCTCCAGCACCACCTGTTGGGCGGCGGCGTCGATGCCGCCCTCGGGCAGGTGCGGGACCGCCTCACACGAGGCCGCCTCGGTTTGCCGCACCAGCCCACCCCCTTCCAGCAGCAGCCCGAGACCGACGAGCACGAGCAACGAAGACGACGGCCATCGAGGCATGGGACCCTCCGGTTGGCATGGCGCCGCCGGCGCCAGAGCCCTACGGACGAATTGGGCTGGACAGGCCGTCGGGGTTGATCATCGGGGCAGCGGGCGTCCCGCCGACCACGATCGTCGCCCCGACGGCAGGCCATCCTCCTGACTCGACGATTTCCGCGATCCAGCGATCCTGTCCACCGCGGCCGACGAAGGGGCCGCTGCGAATACGGTACGCGAACCCGTAGCCGGCGCGGTACGTCTTCCCCACGCTGAAGGGGGCCGAACGGGCCCATATCAACTTGTTGAGTTTGATCAAGGCGAAGTAGGGGTGCGGCGTACCTGGCGGCCGCCCGGCCATCAGGCCCTCGACCTCCCAGGGCTCGACGCCCTCCTCGTCGTTGGTGATGGCTGCCAACTCGGCCCATGTCACGAACGGGGTGTCTGTCGACGACGACTGGGAGGCGGCCTGCGACGGCGGACCGGCGGCCAGTGCTGCGGTGGCGAGCCCCGCCAGCAGCCCGTACGTGATGCCAGACAGTCTTGTGATCGCGTGCATCGTACACCTCGACCTGTCAGGGCCATCGGGTCGCGAGCGCGACCGCCCCACCGTCCCACCAGACGCTGCCGGGATTGGCGGAGTCGTTGTAGATCGCCTGCTCAACGACCAACCTCGCGCCCGTCACCGGTACGCCGTAGTCGTCCACCGCGGTGAAGACCGCACCGAACCGGCACTGTTGCTGGCCAACGTTCCCGTAGAGGGTGCGTGCCACCACGTTGAAGCGGGTGTTGGGGCCGATCAGGTAGGTGGTGACGGGTTGGCTTGGCTGGCAGAGCGACGGCGGGGCATCGCTGAACACCCAGGGCGTGGTTTCGTCAGGCAACAGTTGCACCCTGACGCGCCGGGCCACGTTGTCCTCGTTGGCGATAAGGCTGTAAGTTGTCGTTGGGAACGGACCCGCCACTTCACCCGATGGGCTTACCCAGCGATACCCCCGTTCGACGGTCCCGGCGCCGGCGTGCGCTTCGTACCATGTTGCCGGCGTAGGGCCGGGCCACCACATGGCGCGTTCCGCAGCGAAGGTGGCGCCGCTCAATCCCCGCAGTGAGACGCCCACGGAGGCCCCGGCCAACAGCAGGGGGTCTTCCTCATCGACCCAGACAGTGAAGCGTGATCGCGGACCAATGGGATACTGCTTCGTGAAGACAGTACCGCTGTCCAGCCGATAGGTCGCCTCCACAATGATCTGGCTCCATCCCGGATTCGCGATGAGGATGAAGTCGTCGAAGAACGTCCCGGTTGCGCCTTCCGCGAAGGACCATTCGTTAGCCAGCCCCACACCGGCTGCACCGTGCCCTGCCCCGAACTGCTTTCCGGGCACGTCCTTGTACACGGCACGTTCCGCGAGGATCGGCAGCGACGACTGCACCTCCATGCTGAACTGGGTGTTGCTCAGCCCTGGCTCGGCGTTGACAAGTACAGTCCAGCGGCTGTTGGGCAGGACCTCATATGTACGGATAACCACCGGCCCGTCGATTGGCAGATAGTTCACCGTCACGTCCACCGACGAACCGTTGAGGTGGCTGAACAGCAGGTACGTCTGGAAACCTGCCGCAGTCACACCTTCCGCGAAGTACCACGACTGACGTGCTCCGCCCGCCGATCGCTCGAGGTGCGTCCCGTACCTGCGGGTGTCCCACATCATGTACCGATCGGCGAACACCGCGGTCGAGGACTTCACGGTCGTTGCGAAATTCCCTGCCTGCAACAGCCGCAGGTCGCCAGGAGTCACCGTCCTCCGCTTTGCGGCGCTGATGGTCGTCGCCGTTCCCGCGATGAGGCCGTCGTCTCGCATGTAGACCAGTTGGACTTCCGCCGGCATACCAGTGGGATTAGCGAGCGCGATTTCAACTCTGAAGTTGCCCGAGCCCACAGCCTTCGTGGACCCTTCGGCGAAGTGCGCAACGGCGGGAGCCAGATGCGCGTCGACCACGCCCCAGTCAGCGCCCTCGTAGTCCCGCAGTGTCTGCAGAACGCTGCGTTCGGTGCTCGTCATCCTGTTCCACAACGACTGGGTGGCCAGATCGAAGCTCTTCTCCGTGTGGAAGGTCCAGATAGCCGCGCCCTGCGCCTTCGCGGTGCGCAGAGCCTGGCGGAACTGCTCCTTCGTGACCTGGCCGTCTTCCCAATAACGAGGTTCGTTCAGATAGACCGGGAATCTGGTATTGCGCAGCCCTTCCTTGAACGCCGTGATCTTCGACGACAGCTCCGCGTCGTACCACTCGCCCCATCGGCGATCGTGATAAGCAACGGCACCGAGCCCGTGTACGGTAGCCAACTGGACCGCCGTTGCCGGATCGGCATTCTGATCCATCGACGCGACGAGAATCTTGGATGTGTCACCCTGGCGGTACGCATCCCTGATCGCCAATACCTGAGCGAGGCCGTCACCTGACGGGAACACGTGGTTCCACTCGTTCTGCAAGTCGACGATGATGTTGCCATAGCTTGCCAATTGCTGTGCGAGTGCCTTCACGCCGTTGAGGTAGGCGGTCTTCTGCTGTGCAGTGGGGTCGGCCGGGAAGGGAGGCATACCGCACACCGTCTCGCGAGAAAGCGCCACCTCAACGAGAAGGCCTTTCTGGCCGGCTACGGTAATCAGGTTCTTCAGTTGCTGCAGGCGTAACGGGTTGATGCCGGACAAGGTGATGACCGTATCCGGATCGCACGTAAAGTCCGGCCGCCACCAGTTGGGGAAAACGCGAAGTCCGCGCACCCCGATGCCGTACAGCCAGTCGAAGTCGGTCGCCCAACTCGACGAGGCGTCGAGGCCATCGAAGTACGACACGAAGAGCATGAATTCCGCATGAGTGTTCCTGAGCAGGACGTCACCACGTCGGCCCACGGTGACCTGGGCCTCGCTCAAACTCAAGACGCCCGGACAGATCAGGCATGCCGTGAACAGCAGGGTCTGAATCGCGCACCGGATCGTCATTGGACCGACCCTCCTTCGGCAGGGCATAGCTTGAATCCGAAGCGTGCACATGTGCCGCGTAGCGCGGACCCAACCACGCTCTCGCGTGACGAGTCGGTCGGGAGCAAGCGCGGTGCCAGGTATCGGTGCCTTCCGAACCGCGCCCATCGGCCTTGGAGCAGGCGCGAGCCGGCGGAAAGCCGGCGTCTGACACGAACGAACGAACGAACGAACGAACGAACGAATCACCCACAATGTGCTGAACACGTGGCGCTTGCGTGACGCGCGCGCCGCCCGGCGAACCTCCGGCTGGCCCCGCCGGCTTCCCGGCGGCGATGCCGGACTTCCGGCGGTGTAGCCGAAGGCCTCACCATGTGTGCGTGCGACCGCGCGTGTCGCTTACGGGTCGACCAGTTGCAGCCAATGCACCGTGCCGCGTCCCCAGGCGCGGTCGCCGGCGTCGCCGTAGCTGGCGATCTCCATCGTCACCTCGCCGCGGCCGTCACAAGGTGCGCTCCAGCAGCTTGGGCCGCTGACGATCAGCGCGCAGCGAGCCGACTGGCCTGGCGGGAGCCATTCTCGATGGGCCGGAGGAGCGATCCGCCCATGGTCCCGCCGCCCACGCCGGGCGAAACGGTGGCCGTCACGGTGGCGGGGGCGTCCGCGCTGTCAGGTTTCGCGGGGCTACGACCGCTGGATCTCTTCGGCCGCTCCCGCGATCAGCGTCGCGAGCTCTTCGTCCTCGTCCGCCCTGACGGTTCGAAGGTCCAACACCACGCGGTCGTCCTCGATGCGGGCGACGACGGGCGGTGATTGGCCGCGCAGGCGCGACAGCAGCGCGCCGGCGCCAGTCGCCGTGCGCAGGGCCACCAGTACGGTGGGCAGCGCCGAGCCCGGCGCGCTGCCGCCGCCGATCGTCGACACGCCGTCAGCGAGCGCTGCCGTCAGGCCGTCCACGCTCCGCAGGCGTTCGACCAGCCTGGCGGCCCGCGCCGCGACCGCATCGCGATCGGCCGCAATCATCCGTGCCACCGGCACCGTGGCGGCCGCGCGGCCCGCGAGGTGCTCGAGCAGCGTCGCCTCGAGCGCCGCGTAGGTGAGCTTGTCCACACGGAACGCGCGCATGAGCGGGTGGCGGCGCATGCGGTTCACCAGATCCGCGCGCCCGAGGATCAGCCCGGCCTGCGGGCCGCCGAGCAGCTTGTCGCCGCTCACGCACACCGCGTCGTAGCCCGTGCGCAGGCTGTCGTCGACCGTCGGCTCCTCGACGCCGCCGGCGGCGCCGCCTGTGTCGGCACGCCCCAGCCGCGGGCCGAGGACGTTGCCGCTGCCCAGGTCTTCGACGATGGGCACCGCGAAGCGCCGCGCGAGCGCAACGAGCGCCGCGGCGTCGGGCGCCTCGGTGAAGCCCTCGATCCTGAAGTTCGAGGGGTGCACGCGCAGGATGAGGCCCGTGCGCTCGCCGATCGCGGCGGCGAAGTCGGCGACGCGCGTGCGGTTGGTCGTCCCCACCTCGCGCAGGTCGGCGCCCGACTGCCGCATGATGTCGGGCACGCGGAAGCCGCCGCCGATCTCCACCAGCTCGGCGCGCGAGATCAGCACTTCGCGTCCGGCGGCGATCGCGGCGAGCACGAGCAAGGTGGCCGCGGCGTTGTTGTTGACGACGATGGCGGCCTCGGCGCCGGTGAGGCGGCAGAGCAGCGCCTCGGCGTGCGTGTCGCGCCGGCCCCGCGCGCCCTGCTCGAGGTCGTACTCCAGGTTGACGTAGCCGCGGGCCACCGCCGCGAGGTGCGCGATGGCGGCCTCGGCCAGCGGGGCGCGGCCCAGGTTGGTGTGGACGATGACCCCTGTCGCGTTGATCACGCGCCGAAGGCTCGGCCGCAGCGCAGCCGAGAGGTGTCGTGCCGCGCGCGCCACGATCCGCCCCGCGAGCTCGCTGGCGTCATCGCATGTCGTGGCGTCGCCTTCGCCGGTGGCCAGCTCGCGTCGTGCCCCCGCTGCCGCCTCCCTCAGCGCCGACACGGCCGGGGCACGGCCCCATCGCTCGATCAGGGCCTCGGCATCAGGGCGGCCGAGCAGGATGTCGATCGACGGGATGTCGCGAGGCGAAAGCGCCATGGCCGGTTGCGGGCGTGGGAGCGTCAGGATAGCATCTCAGGGCTTGGGGCTTGGGGCTTGGGGCTTGGGGCTTGAGGCTTGAGGCGCAAGGCGCATCGACACCATGAAAGTTCCGCCACCCGAGAACGGGTTCATTCCTCCCGGGGCCGTCGAGGTCCCCGCCACGCGGCCCGACGTGCGCTTCTGGCCGTACGTCGGCCTCAGTGAGCAGCCCGACGAGGAGGAGCTCGTCGCCCTCGACCCCGACCTGCGCGACGCCCTCTACGGTCCGTCCGGACGACCGTTCTCGGTCACGATCGTCTTTCCCGACTTCGAGGGCCCCGGCTGCGAGGCCGCCATCGAGAAGGCCCGGGCCTCCGCGGAGTATCGTGTCACCGGCGAGGGGCGATCCCGCCGGCATCGCGCGCGGTTCCTGCCCGACATGGCGCTCGCCCTGCACGAGCTGTTCGAGCTGGTCGGACCGGTCGAGGGCACCGAGGTGCTGATCGACGATCGGCCCGTGCCCTACGCGCGCGAGCTGTGGCTGCCGCTGTTCTGGTTCCTCATCCCGCGCTGAAGGGTCGCCCGCGGGCGGGCGCGACGGCGTCCGGGCCGGGGCGCGGGAACGCTTGCGCGCAACTCACCGAAATCCGCCTGGTGGCGGCGGTGACGGGCGGCAACTGGTTGTCGGGGAGGAGGGGCGGGGTGGCCGGTCGATCCGGCGGAAGACGTGGGGACGAGGCGAGCCCCATCCCCACGAGCGACGGACTCAGCTTGCCTTGGTGACGTTGCCGGCCTGGGGGCCCTTCGGACCGTCAACGATCTCGAACTCGACGGGCTGGCCTTCCTCCAGCGACCGGAAGCCTGCTCCCTGGATCGCCGAGAAGTGTACGAACACGTCGCTTCCCGAGTCGCGCTCGATGAAGCCGTACCCCTTGGCGTTGTTGAACCACTTGACCTTGCCGGTGATGCGCGTCATTCCACTTCCTGCCTTGCAACGTGCGGCGATATTCGCCGCTGCCCGTACACCCGCATGTCCTTGGACATGCGGCGATTCCGCCGGCTGGCGGACCCCCCAACCGGACAACTGCCCCGCTGAACGGTCCAGCGGGACCGGGGAAGCATAATGGCGGCTTCTCTCCGGTGTCAAACGGAAGACGTGGGGGCGTTGGGGGCTTCGTAAACGGCTGATTCTCCGGGACAACGGCGAATGGGACCGGCGGCTCCGGGGGCGACGGGGCGGCGTCGTCACGATGTGGATACGGCGCCGCGGCCCCGGCGGCGCCCCGGCCGGACCGCCTGGCCGGCTCCCTCCCCACGTTGCCCCGGCACGCCGGGCGCGGTACCATCCCCGCGTCATGGCTCGCGCCCTTCTCTCCGTGTCGGACAAGACCGGGCTCGTCGAGTTCGCCGCCGCGCTGGCCAGCCGCGGGATCGAACTCGTGTCGACCGGCGGCACCGCGCGCACGCTGCGGGCAGCCGGGCTGCCGGTGCTGCAGGTGGCCGACGTCACCGGCTTCCCCGAGATGCTCGACGGCCGCGTCAAGACGCTGCACCCCGCCGTGCACGGCGGGATCCTCGCGCGGCGCGATCGGTCCGACGACCTGGCGGCCATCGCGGCCCACGAGATCACCCCCATCGACCTGGTGGTGGTGAACCTGTATCCCTTCGCGCAGGCCGCCGCGAAGCCGGGCCTCCCGTTTGCCGATCTCGTCGAGGAGATCGACATCGGAGGACCGACGCTGGTCCGAGGCGCGGCCAAGAACTTCCGGCACGTGCTCGTCATCGTCGATCCCGCCGACTACGGGGCTGCGCTCGAGCAGGTGACGCGCGCCGGGGGCCCCGACCTGGCCTTCCGCTTCGAGATGGCGCGCAAGGCGTTCGCGCACACCGCGGGCTACGACGCGATGATCGCGTCCACGCTGTCGGACGTCGTGCTCGCTGACGATGGGTTCCGCCGAGAGGCCGGATCCGGCGGGCTCAGGCAGACCTTCACGCTGGCGCTCGGCAAGCTGCGCGACCTGCGCTATGGGGAGAATCCGCACCAGAAGGCCGCCTGCTACGCCGCGCCGCTGGCGGCCGGTTTCGGCGGCGCGCAGGTGCTGCAGGGCAAGGAGCTCTCCTACACGAACCTGCTCGACATGGACGCCGCCGTGCGCATCGTGCTCGAGTTCAGCGAGCCGGCGGCCGCCGTCGTCAAGCACACGAACCCGTGCGGCGTGGCTACGGGCGAAACGCTGGCCGACGCCTACCTGCGCGCGCGCGACGCCGATGCCCTCTCCGCCTTCGGCGGCATCGTCGGGCTCAACCGTCCGCTGGACGAGGTGACGGCCCGCGCCATCGCGTCCACCTTCATCGAGTGCGTCGTGGCGCCCGCCGTGGCGCCCGCGGCGGCGCAGATGCTGTCGGCGAAGCCGAACCTGCGCGTGGTGCTCGCTGATCTCACCCCCTTCGCGGGCGCCGAGGCACGCGACCTCGACGTGCGCTCGATCCTCGGCGCCCTGCTGGTGCAGCAGCGCGACCGCGTGGCGGAAGCGGTGGAACCCTGGGGCGAGGATCGCGGTGACTCGGGCGCGCTGCGCGTCGTGACCCGCCGGTCGCCGACCGCCGAGCAGTGGCAGGCGCTGCGCTTCGCGTGGCGTGTCTGCGCCCACGTGAAGTCGAACACCATTCTCTTTGCAGAGACCGACCGGACACTGGCCATCGGCGCGGGTCAGATGAGCCGCGTGGACGCCGTGAAGGTGGCGGTGATGAAGGCCGCGCCCGGATCGCTGCGCGGATCCGTGGTGGCCTCCGACGCGTTCTTCCCCTTCCGGGATGGGCTCGATGCGGTGGCCGCCGCCGGCGCGACGGCCGTCGTGCAGCCAGGCGGCTCGCAGCGCGATCAGGAGGTGATCGACGCGGCTGACGAGCACGGCATGGCGATGGTCTTCACGGGACGCCGTCACTTCCGCCACTGAGCGGCTGGCGCCCCGGCGGCCGCCTGAGCGCCCGCTGAGCTCACGCGCGCACGGCCGCCAGCAGCTCCTCGGTCGTCACCGTGGACGGCCCGAACTTCAGCACCGACACCCCGGCGGCGTAGTTGGCGAGGGCGGCGGCCTCCGCCAGCGACGCCCCGGCGGCGATCGCCAGCCCCAGCGTGGCGACCACCGTGTCGCCCGCTCCGGTGACGTCGGCCACTTCCCGCGCGGCGGCGGGCACGCCGAACTCGGCCTCGGCCTCGCCGGCATCCATGCGGGGACCGTCGAGCAGCCACATCCCGTTCTCGCCCCACGTGATCAGCACCGACGCGCAGCCGGCCAGCTCCCTGAAGCGGCGCGCGGCGGCCGCGGCGTCTTCGGTGGTGCGGATGCGGAGGCCGGTGGCGCGTTCGGCCTCGTGGTGGTTGGGCGTGACGAGCGTCGCGCCATGGTAGTGCGCGACGTGGGGAATCTTGGGGTCGACGACGACGGGCACGTTGCGGTGGCTGGCCAGCCGGAGGATCTCGGCGGCCACGCGCCGGGTGACGGCGCCCTTCTGGTAGTCGGAGATCACGACGGCGTCGGCGTCGCGGATCGCTCTCGTGGCGCCATCGATCAGCAGGCGTTCGTCCTCGGGCGATGCCTCGCGGTCGTCCTCGTAGTCGATGCGCGCCACCTGCTGGTTGCGCTCGGTGACCAGCCGGGTCTTCCTCGTCGTCGGGCGTCCGGTCACGCGGGCCAGCGTGTCGTGCCGGATGCCGGCCTGGCCGAGTAGGCCGGCGAGCGTGTCGCCGGCGCCGTCGGCGCCGGCCAGTGCGACGAGCGCCACCCGGGCGTCGAAGGCGCGGACGTTGTGCGCGACGTTGGCCGCCCCGCCCAGGCGTGTCTCCTCGCGCTCGAAGGCCACCACCGGGACCGGCGCCTCGGGCGAGATGCGCGTGACCCGGCCCACGAGGAACTGATCGATCATCGCGTCGCCGACGACGGCGATCGAGAGCGAGGGGAAGCGGGCGATCAGTGCGCGGGCCCGTGCCGCCGGCAGCAGCGGGGGCATCAGGCGCGCGCCGCGTCGGGCTGCCGCTCGACGGCGTAGGGCAGCGTCACCAGCACCAGGAACAGCATGAGGAACTCGGAGTCGCCGAAGTTGTATTCGAAGAGGCCGGCCGCGAGCATCGCCACGACGGCGGCCAGGCCTCCGGCCGCCAGCGACGGGTGCGGCGACCGGCGCAGCCGGCGCCGCATGTCGACGGCCACCGTCACCACGAACCACGCGAAGGCGGCCAGCGCCGGCAGGCCGCGCTCGGCCGCGATGTGCATGGGCACGTTGTGCAGGTGCACGGCCTGCGGCTCCACGGCGGTGGGCACGCGATAGCGCGCGTAGCTCTCGCGGACCATGTTCGGCCCGAGCCCGGTGAGCGGGTGCTCGCGCACCATCCGGACGCCGGCCTGCAGCATCGCCACGCGATCGCGATTGGTGGGATCGTTGAGGTCGAACATCGAGTAGACGCGGCTGGTGATGCGGCCCGGCGCGAGCGCGATGAACAGCGCCGCCACCACGGGCAGCGCCGCCAGCAGCCGCCGATCCTTGATGACCATCAGGACCGCCAGTGCCGTGCACGCGCCCACCCAGGCGCTGCGCGTGAAGGTGAGCGCCAGCGCGACGAGCACGGCGGGCATCACCAGCGCGGGCCAGATCCGATCCTCCTGCCGGTAGATGAGGCGGGCCGCCGCCGCGCCGGCCGCGAGCATCAGCGTGCCCGAGTAGGTCATGTAGTGGCTCAGCGCGCCCTGGGGCCGCCGGCCGAGGTTGTCGTAGTGGAAGATGCCGTACTGGACGATGCCGGCGATGGCGCTCAGCGCGGCCACGGTGATGATGACGGTCGCGATCGTCAGCGCGCGGTCGCCGCGGCCGATCCGGTAGACGGCCGGGACGATCAGGAACAGCACCAGTTGCTTGCAGTCGACGAGGCTCAGCGACGGGTCGGCGGAAAACGTGGCCGAGAGCACCGTCAGGCCCGCGTAGGCCGCCAGCGGCCAGAACATCCGCGGCACCTCGACGCGCTCCTGGTGGACGGCGACGCCAGCCAGCCAGCACGTCACCGTGAACGCGAGGAGGATGCCCGCGGCGGCGATCGACAACTGGACGGCCGCGGCGAAGGCCAGCAGCCCGGCGAGCGCGGCGGTCTCCAGTTTGTCTCCGCGCCAGGGCATGGTGGCGGCGATCGTCGTCGACATGGTGCTCACCCGGCGTTGACGCCGTGGTTACCGCTCCGGAACAGGGCGCGCTCGGCCGCCTCGACCACGGCTTCCGGCGCAAGCGCGCGCAGGCAGCGGAAGTCGCCGGGCTGACACCGGCGCTGGTCGCACGGCCGGCACGGAAGCGGGCCTGCGTCCACGGCCTCGGTGACCAGCGTCGGGCTGCGCCACGGCGCCGACCGCGCTGCCAGCGTCGGTCCGAAGATCGCGACGATCGGCGTGCGGGTCGTCGCGGCCACGTGCAGCGGTCCGCTGTCGCCGCCGATGAACAGCGCGGCGCGGCGCACCAGGGCACGAAGTTCGGCCAGCGGCAGGTCGCCGAAGTCGACGATGCGCGACGCCGCGTCCGGACCAAGCTGGCGGCGCGCCGCCGCGCTGATGCGGGCCGCCGCCCCGGCGTCCGATGGGCCGGACGTCAGGATGATACGACGATTCGCGTGACCGGCCGCAAGGCGCGTCACCAGCGTCTCGAACGCCTCGGGAGGCCAGCGCCGGAACGGGTTGCCGGCGCTCACGTGGATGACGATGACGGTGGTGGCCTGGAGGCCGGCGCGGGCCCACCGCGCACCAATCGACGCGTCGGCGGCCGGGTGATCGCCCATGCGCACCGGGTCGCGTTCGGGATCCGGATCGCCGATGTCCGGGAAGGCGGTTCGCAGCAGGTCCCACTGGTTCACGACCGAGTGTCGCGGCCGCAACTCCCGGCTGCGGGAGACGACGTGGGTGTACATCCAGGTGCGCCCCGCGATCTCGTAGCCGGCGCGCAGCGGCGCCCGCGAGGCCCAGGTGAGCCACGCGGCGCGTGGGCCGCCGTGAAAGTCGAACGCGACGTCGAAGCGCGTGGCCCGCAGCCGCCGTGCCAGGCGCAGGTCGTCGCGCAGCCGGCGCCACCCGTGGCTGTGCGCGACCACCAGCACCTCGTCGAGTTCAGGCAGCGTGTCGACCACCGGGGCAGCGCCGCGCTCCACGAGATACGTGAGGCGGGCGCCGGGCAGGTGCCGCCTCAGGGCATGGATGGCGGGGGTGGTGAACACGACGTCTCCGATCAGGCGGAGACGCACGAGCAGGACGTTCACGCCTGGGCCGGCGGCTCCACGGTGGCTTCGTCGATGAGCATCACGGGAATGTCATCGACAATCGGATACACACGGTGGCACTGATCGCACTTGAGCGCGGTGCCGTCGTGTACCAGCCGCACCGGCGTCTTGCAGGCCGGACAGGCCAGGATCTCGAGCAGTTGCGGGTCGACAGCCATGAGGCCGACTATAGCAGACCCCTGCCGCGGCGGGACCGGGCCCCGCCGGGACACGGAATTACGAAGACCTGTCCGCCGCGTTCGTGGAAGAATCGAGGCCATGCCGGTGTCTCCCGTCCTGATCGTGCCGCTGCTGTTCTCCATGGGCGGGCAACCCGCGCGTCCCGCCGCGCCGCCGGCGCGCACCCCCTCCGCGCGTCCCGCACTCGTCACGGCACGCGCTGGCGCGTACTACGACTTCCTCCTCGCGCGGCACCTCGAGAGCGAGGGCGACGTGGATGGCGCGATCGCGGCGCTGGGGCGCGCCGCCGCTGCCGACCCCGCGTCGGCCGAGGTGCGCGCCGAGCTCGCCTCCCTCTACGCGCGCCAGAACCGGGCAGACGAGGCGATCGCGGCTGCCGAGACGGCACTGGCCGTCGACCCCGACAACGCCGAGGCGCACTGGGTGATCGGCACCGTCACGGCGGCGCTGCTGCAGAGTGGCCAGGAAGGCGGAGACGTGGACGGCGCCGCCCTGGCGCGCGCGATCGATCACCTCGAGAAGGCCCGCCCGGCCCGGACCTACGATCTCGGCCTGCTGCTCACGCTCGGCAGGCTCTATCTCGCCAGGCCCGACTATCCGAAGGCGGTCGACGTGCTCACGGGCCTGGTCCAGCGAGAGCCAGGCGTCACGGAGGCCGGCATCCTGCTGGCGCAGGCGCTCGAGGGGGCCGGCCGGCGCGGCGACGCCATCAGGGTGCTCGAGAGCACCGTGTCGATGGAGCCGCGTTTCTTCCGCGCGTGGGTGCTGATGGCCGATCTGCTCGAGCGCGACCATCGGTTCAAGGAGGCCGCGGCCGCCTACGAGCAGGCCGCGGTGCAGAACCCGCGATCCGGCGAGCTGCGCATGCGGCAGGCCTCGGCCCTGCTGGCCTCGGGCGCGCCGCAGGCCGCCCGCGACGTGCTCGAGGCGCTGGTCAAGGCGAGCCCCGCCGACATCGTCGCGCTCTCGATGCTCTCCGAGGCACAGCGTCAGGCGAAGGATCTCGTCGCCGCCGAGGCTACCGCGCGCCGTGTCGTCGCGCTCGAGCCCAAGGGTGTGCGCGGCCCCTACGCCGTCGCGCTCGTGCTCGAACAACGCCGCGATTTCGCCGGCGTGGTCCGGACGCTCGAGCCGGTGGTCGCCCCGGCGTCCGACGCGACGGCCGCCGGCAACCGCATGTACCTCGCCGCGCTCATCCGGCTGGGCTACGCCTACCAGGAGCTGGGGCAGTTCGAGCGAGCCGTGGCCACCTTCGAGCGGGCGCGCGGGCTCGCGCCCGGCGAGGGCCTCGCCGATCTCTACCTCGCCCAGGCGCAGATCGCCGCTGGCCGGTACGACGCGGCCATCGCCATCGCCAGGGAGGGCGCCGGGCGGAACCCCGGCGACACGCGCTTCACCCGCCTCGAGGCGCAGGCCCTGCGGGAGAGCGATCGTCCCGAGGAGGCCGTCCGGCTGCTGCGCGAGCGTCTCTCACGTGGCCCTGACGTCTCGCTGTCGCTGGCGCTGGCGACCGTGCTCGGTCAGGCCAGGCGCTGGCCCGAGGCGCACCAGGTGCTGGACGAGGCCGAGACGGCCTTCGCCGACGACCTCGACGTGCCGTTCCAGCGCGGCGCCCTGCTGGAGCAGCAGAAGCGTTTCGCTGACGCCGAGCGGGCGTTCCGCGGCGTGCTGGCGCGCGACCCGCACCACGCCCCCACGCTGAACTACCTGGGCTACATGCTGGTGGAGCAGGGACAGCGCCTGGACGAGGCCGTGACGCTCATCGAGGCGGCACTGGCCGAGGATGCCGGCAACCCGTCGTACCTCGACAGCCTGGGATGGGCCTGGTTCAGGAAGGGGGACCTCGCGAAGGCGCGCGCCTCGCTCGAGCCTGCCGCCGCCCAGTTGCCGCGCAACTCGGTCGTGCAGGATCACTGGGGCGACGTGCTGTCTGCCCTCGAGGAGCGCGAGGCCGCCGTGGCGGCGTGGGAGCGCGCCGTGGCGGGCGACGGCGACCAGGTGGATCTCGCCGCGATCAGGAAGAAGATCGAGAATGCGCGGCGCCGGCGTTGAAGGGACCGTGCTCTGGCGGATGGCGCTCGGCCTGGCGTGCGCCGCGCTGAACGCGTGCGCGCCGATCGGCGGCATCACGTGGCCATCGCGTGCGCCGGTGCCCTCTGGCACGGCCCTGATCGCCTACGAGCGCGCCTCGGCAGCCTGTCGTGCCGTCGACGCCGCGACGGCCGCGGTGTCGGTGAGCGGGCGCCTCGGCCACGATCGCGTGCGCGGCCGGCTGCTGGTCGGTGCCGACCGCGCCGGCCGGCTCCGCATCGAGGCGCTGGCACCCTTCGGCGAGCCGCTGTTCGTGCTCGTCGCCGAGAACGGCCGGGCCACGCTGTTGCTGGCGCGGCAGCAGCAGGTGCTGCGCGATGCGCCGGCCAGCGAAGTGCTCGATGCGCTCGCGGGGCTGCGCGTGGATCCCGGTGAGGTGCTGGCGCTGCTCTCGGGTTGCGTGGCGGAGGGCGAGGCCGCCGGCGGCATGTCGGCCGGCGCCTTCTGGCTCGTGACGCT
>JBDIBB010000039.1:0-32656 GCA_039812685.1 Vicinamibacteraceae bacterium | reverse complement strand
GCACCGCAGACGCTGGCGCGCAAGCCGGCGCCGCGCACGAACCGCGCGCTGCCGGCAGGGCGCTCGCCGAAGCCCCAGTCCGCCAAGGCCCCACCCGCGCCCTCCGCCATCCGCGCGACGGCGCGGCGGCTGCGACCGGCGCGCACGCGGCCGGCACCGGCCTCCTACGTCGACCTCGAGCCCGAGGACGACAACGCCGGCGAGGTCATCGTCCCTGGTGCGGTGTCCTCCCTCGACATGGACCACCAGCCTCGCGAGGTGCGCCGCACGGGCGTGGACCCCGAGTCGCCGCTGCTGACCCGCCACCTCGAGGATGCGCGCCTGGTGGCCGGCGACGTCGATGCCGACGTGCAGGCCGCCAGCCAGGTGGGCGAAGAGACGCCGGGCGGCGACAACCCCACCCCGGATCAGGACGTGGTGGACCTGATCGGCCGCTCACTCGGCGTGGAATACGAGGATGACGAGGAACTCGAGGGCGGCGAGGAGATCGTCCGGCGCGACCGGAAGCGCTGGGAACTCGATCCGGCCTCGTCCGAGGACTGGAAGGAGCGGGGCAAGGGGTAGGCGAGGCCTGGCGCCCGGCCTTCAGTCCCGCGCGCGCCGCGCCTCGACGATGGCCAGCACCCGCGCGACGACATCGCCGATGGCGACGCCGGTGGTGTCGATGAGCACGGCATCCGGCGCCATCTGCAGCGGCGAGGCGGCCCGCGTGCGATCGGCCTGGTCGCGCACCCGGAGCGCCGAGGCCACGGCCGCCACGTCGTGGCTGCCGCCGTGCGCGGGATCGTTGGCACGCCGCCGGGCGCGCTCCTCGGGGCTGGCGTCCAGATAGAGCTTCACCTCGGCATCCGGGAACACCACGGTGCCGATGTCGCGGCCTTCCATCACCAGACCGCCGGGCTCGCGCATGCCGCGCTGGCGGGCGACCAGGACGGCGCGAACGCGCGGCAGGCGCGCAACCGAGGTGACGGCGCGATCGATCTCCGGCGTGCGAATCGCCTGCGTGACGTCGTGGCCGTCGATGCGCGTGCCCGCTTCGTCGAGTTCGAAGCGCGCCGCCTTTGCCATCGCCTCCACCGCGCCCTCGTCATCCAGCGGCACGCCGCGCCGCAGCGCCAGCCACCCGACCGCGCGGTACATCGCGCCGGTGTCCACGTGCCGGTAGCCCAGCGCCCGCGCAATCGCCCGCGCGACCGTTCCCTTGCCGACGCCCGACGGGCCGTCGATTGCGATCACCATGCCCAGCATCCCTCGCGGCGCGCCCGATCGATTCGGGTCCGGCGCGCCCGGACCGCCGTCCCGGCGGCCCGAAGGCCGGTGCGGGCCCACCGCCGATCCGCCGGCGCGACGGCCGGCCGCACAGCGTATCATCCTGCGCACCCGTGAGGCGTCCCCGTCCCTTCCCGCTCGTCGCCGCCGCGACGGCTCTTGCGTCCCTGCTGGGCATCGCGCTGATTCCCGCCGTGGATGTCGTGCGGGGCGCCTCGATGGTGGCCCGCGCCGCCGGGCTCGACGACCCGTTCGCCCGGCGGCTGGCCGCCTTCGGCACGGTGGCGTCGACGACGCGCGACCTCGAGGTGCCCTCCCGCTGGGGTCCGCTGCGCGCCCGTCTCTATCTGCCCGCGAGCGCGATCACCCGCACGGTGGTGCTCACGCCGGGCGTGCACGCGGAGGGCATCGACGAGCCGCGGCTCACGAAGTTCGCGCGCGACATCGCCGCCGGCGGCTTCGCCGTGCTCACGACGGAACTGCCCGACCTGCTGCGCTACGAGATCACCGCGCGCCTGCCCGATCAGATCGAGGACGTGGCGCGGTGGACGGCGTCACGGCGCACGCTCGCGCCCGACGGCCGCATCGGCCTGGTCGGCATCAGCTTCTCGGGCGGGCTGTCGGTCGTCGCCGCGGGCCGGCCCTCGCTCGCCGGCCGCGTGGCCTTCACGCTGTCGTTCGGCGGTCACGGCGACCTCGGCCGGACGATGCGCTACCTGTGCACGGGCGTGCAGCCCGACGGCACCCTGCGGCCGCCGCACGACTACGGCCTGGTGATCCTGCTGCTGAACTTCGCGCCGTTCATCGTGCCCGGTGATCAGGTGGAGCCGTTGCGCGCCGGCGTCCGGACGTTCCTGAAGGCGAGCCATGTGGACATGGTGGACAAGCCGGCGGCGCGGCTGATCTTCGATCGCGCCATCGCGATGGAGGAGGGGCTGCCGGAGCCGTCGCGCCGCCTGCTGCAGGCCGTCAACGCCCGCGAGGTCGGCTACCTCGGGCCGCTGCTGCTTCCCGTGCTCGATGCGATCCCGCTGCCCGACAGCGTCTCGCCGGAGCGGGCGCCCGCGCCGCGCTCTCCCGTGTTCCTGTTGCACGGCGCCGACGACAACGTCATCCCCGCCGGCGAGACGCTGAGCCTGGCGGCGTCGCTGCGGGCGCGCGGCACACCCGTCCACGCGCTGATCACGCCGCTGGTCACCCACGCGGAGGTGGACCGTGTCGCCATGCGGCGCCACGTCACGGACCTCGTGCTGTTCTGGATGCAACTCCTGAAGTCGTAGCGCCGGCGGCCTTCCCGGGCCCCTCCGGCAGGCCAGGCGCCGGGACGCGCTCGACGCCCGCGACTCAGAAGAAGAACCGCGCCCGCACCTGAAGCATCCGCGGCGGATCGATGTTGGCCAGCGACGGCAGCGCCTCCGGGTTGGCGCCGGCCGCGGCCACCTGGCCGAACGTCGGGTTCACCGTGATCGTGTTGCCGTAGGTCTGCTGCGCGCGGCCGAGGATGTTCGCGTGGTTGAAGAGGTTGAAGCCCTCCAGCCTGAGCTGCAGGGCGTGACCGCCCCCCACCCTCATCCGGCCCTCGAGGAACACGGTGACGTCCTGGGTGCCGGTCCCGCGAAACGCCGACTTCGACAGGACCCGGCCGTCGACGACGGGACGGTCGTTGTTGGCGCCGTCGCCGTTGTTGTCCACCCCCGTGACGGCGTTCAGCGGACGCGCCGAGGCCAGCTGCGTCACCGTGCCGACGGTCACCTCGTGCGGCAACCGGTACGAGACCGCGATCACCGCCCGGTGCCGCTGATCGACCACGCTCGGGCCGCGCTCCTGCTCGCCGAGGCGCGAGATGTGGCCCTCGCTGGGCGCCACGCCGTTGCCGTCGGGCTCGGTCGTGTTGGTCGCCTTCGACAGCGTGTAGCTCAGCGACGCCTGCAGCCGGCGGTGGCCGCGATACCGGATCTGCGTCTGCAGGCCGTCGTAGTCGGCCTCGCCCAGGTTCATCAGCACGTTGACCTGCCGCACGCCGCCGGCGGCCGGTGCGATGGGCCGCGTCGCGTTCGCCACGGCCACCGTGCGCGTCTGTCCGACCTCCGTCCGGTCGAACGGCGCCGGCGCGTTGAGGTCGACGATCGAATCGAGGTCGCCCCAGTGCTGGTGCACGTAATCGGCGCCGACGAAGAGGCCGGCGGCGACCTCGCGTTCGACGCCGATCGACGACACCTGGCTCTTCGGGTTGACGAGCGTGTCGGGGTAGGCGCCCGCGACCTTCGAGAAGTCTATGCCGAAGCGCGCGAACTGCGCTTCGTACTTCGCCCGGTCGCCGGCGATGAGCGTGACGTCGCGGGCGGGCCGCTGCGACAGCGGCAGCGTGAGCGGATCGAGGTTCACCGGCAGACAGGCGCCGGTCAGGCAGGTCGGGAACCCCATCTGGCCGGGCGCCGCCGTGTAGCTCGCCAGCCCCTCGAGATCGCCGGTGAGCCCCTTGGCGATCTGCTTGATCAGCATCTGCGTGTAGTACAGGCCATACCCGCCGCGAATCGTCGTGCGGGCGCTGCCGTTCGGGTGCCAGGCGACGCCCAGCCGCGGCGCGAAGTCCCTCGTCGCGTCGGTGAGCGTCTGCCGGTCGTAGCGCAGGCCGACGTCAATCGTGAGCTGATCGCCAGCCCGGTACGCGTCCTGGACGAAGCCCGCGACGAGCCACTGCGAGACGTCGTAGTCGATGGGGCCGTAGGCGATCGGCTGCGAGTAGTTCTGGACGTCGGAGAGCGTCAGCTGGTCGAACGGCGCGCTGGTCGTGCTCAGGAAGGTGAACGTGCCCAGCGTCGCCTGGCCGGGTTCCGAGCCGACGCCGCCCGATCGATGGTGGGCCAGGCTGGTGCCCAGGCGCAGCGTGTGCCGGCCGCGCGACCAGGTCAGCGTGTCCTGGACCTGGAGCTGCCGGCTGTAGATGTCGGACTGCCGCGACTCGCCGATCCTGAACGGAAACGATCCGCTCCGGGCGTAGGTCGTCGACAGGTTCTGCGCCTCCCACCGGATGACGGGATCGTTGTCGCTGTAGGACACACGGACCTCGTTCAGCAGCGTCGCGCTGATGACGGCGGTGTGGTTGCCCTGCCCCGTGATCGACGATCGCGTGAACCGGCGCGCCACCGTCGGCGCGCTGGTGCCGACGACGGCGTCGTTCGGGTTCGTGTCGAAGAACGTGTCGACGTTGGTCCGGAACATCAGCGTCTGGTTCGGCGAGATCGCGTGGTCCAGCCGGCCGTTGAACAGCTTCTGGCGGTAGTGGCCGACGTAGTGCAGGCGCCCGTCGTCGAGCACGAAGGCCGGCAGCGACGGCGAGAGCAGCGTCGTGCGGTCCTGTCGCGTGTAGTCGCCGGTGAGGAAGACGAACGTGCGGTCCTTCCTGAGCGGCGCGCCGAACGAGAGCGAGTACTGGCTGAGGCTGTCCGGGACGTCCGCCGGCTTGATTCGTTCGAGCGTCGACGGGACGCCGCAGGTCGATACCGACGGCGGGCAGAAGCCGGCGGTGCCGAAGTTCCTCGCCTGCGTGCCTCCGGGCCGGCTGAGATACAGCAGTTCGCCGCGCACGTCATTGGTCCCCGACCTGGTGACGATGTTCAGCGCCGGGCCCGCGGTCCAGCCGTACTCGACCGAGAACGCGCTGGTGAGCGCCGACACCTCCTCGATCGCCCCGATGGGCACGGTGGCCACCATCGTCTGGCGCCCCCACACCTCGTCGTTGCTCGCGCCGTCCAGCATGTAGGTCGTCGTGCGGCGGCTGCCGGCGCCGGTGATGAAGTAGGTCGCGTTGACGAACAGGTCGCCGGTGCCCTTGCCCGAGCGGAAAGCCGACTCGAGCAGCGGGATCGATCCCACCTTGCGGCCGAGAATCGGCGCCTCCTCCACGGCCGTGCCGTCGAAGCTGCGGGCCACCTGCGCGTTGCCACGAACGCCCTGCCCGGATCCGTAGACGGTCACCTCGCTGCTGCCGCCGCTGACCACGAGGCGGACCCTGACGGTAGAGCTCTCGCTCGCACGCAGCGTCAGCCCCGTGACGTCCTCGGCCTGGAAGCCGGCTCTGGTCACGCTCACGGTGTAGGTGCCGTCGAGCGGCAGCGCGGGAAACACCGCCGAGCCTTCGGCGCCCGAGACCGCGTCGCGCGAGATCCCGGTCGCGCTGTTCACCACCCGGATGCCCGCATCGGGCACGACGGCGCCGGTCTGGTCGACGACGACCACGACGATGGCGGAGTTGTTCGGCGACTGGGCGAACGCCTGGGCTCCCACCGCGAGCACCAGCAGGGCGACGAGGCGCCACGACGGACGGACCATACGGCCTCCTTGTCGGCTCCGCCGCCAGCCTCATGGGGGCTGCCCGGGAAAGCTGCCGGCAGATGGCGACACGGAAGTGTAACGTCGCGCCGTGCGTGGTCCGCGTCAGAATTTCGATCTGCCACGCCGTGGCTGAGCTGCATCGGGGACGTCGCGCTCGCCGAGCGCCCGGGTGCCGTCGCGCAGCGCCTGCAGTTCCTGTGGCGTCAGGTCGCGCCACTGTCCGGGCCGCAACCACTGGTCGCGCACCGGCCCGATCGCGATGCGCTCCAGCCGGATCACGGGGTGTCCGACGGTCTCGCACATGCGGCGCACCTGGCGGTTGCGGCCTTCCCGGACGCCGATGGCCAGCACCGAGTGCCCGCGCCGCCCAGCCGCCGCCGCCGGGAGCCGCCGCACCTCGGCGCGTCCCGTCCGCCGGCCATCGATCACCACGCCCCGGGCGAGCATGGCCAGCGTCTCTCCGCCCACGTCGCCGGCCACCTCCGCGCGGTAGACCTTGAGCACGCCATGACGCGGGTGCATGAGCCGCGCGGCGAGGTCCCCGTCGTTGGTCAGCAGCAGCAGCCCCTCGGAGTCGTAGTCGAGCCGGCCCACCGGGTAGACGGCCTCGCGCACGCCCGCCAGCAGATCCATCACGGTGCGCCGCCCCTGAGGATCGCGGCGGGTCGTCACCACGCGTGGAGGTTTGTTCAGCAACAGGTATCGCAGGCGCTGCGCGGCGCCTATCCGCCGTCCGTCGACGCGGATCTCGTCACGCATCGGGTCGGCCTTCGTGCCCAGGGTGGTCACGGTGACCCCGTTGACGCTCACCCGGCCCTCGGTCAGCAGCACCTCGGCCGCGCGCCGCGAGGCGACGCCGGCGGCCGAGAGGATCTTCTGGAGGCGAAGGGTGGACATGGAGCTTGGGACCTCCCGTCGCGGCCGGCGCCGATGCGGTCCCGACCAGCCCGCGGGATCGCCGGCCCGCCGGATCCGGCCGGAGGCCCGATCAGCCCGCCGGAACGCGGAACATCACGCGCCCTCATCCCCGGCCGGCGGGACCGCCGCCGGCGGGTCCTGCTCGTCGAACGGCAGCGTCGCCACCGTTACATCGTCGACCAGCGGCGGATCGAAGCCGAGCGCGTCGGCCATGTCTTCCACCTTGGGCAGTTCGTCCAGGTCGCGCAGGCCGAACCGGTTGAGGAACTCGCGGGTGGTGGCGTACATGAACGGCCGGCCTACCACCTGCTTGCGACCGACGATCTTCACCAGCTTGCGATCGATGAGCGTGCCGAGCACGCCCGACGTGTTCACGCCGCGGATCTCGGCCACCTCGGCGGCGGTGATCGGCTGCTTGTAGGCGATGACGGCGAGCGTCTCGAGCGCGGCCACCGACAGCTTCTGCGTACTGCGCTCGTGGAACAGGCGTCGCACCCACTCGTGCAGATCGGATCGCGTGACGATCTGGAACCCGCCGGCGACCTCCACCAGTTGCAGGCCGCCGTCACCCGCGTAGTCGAGCTGGAGCGCGCCAACGGCGCGCGCGATGGCGTCCGGCGCCTCGCCCTCCAGCACCTTGCCGATGGCCTTGAGCGTGAGCGGATCGGGCGAGGCGAAGATCAGCGCCTCGACGATGGCCTTCAACTGGACGTCCACGGCAGGTTCGGCCACGGTCACGGCATCACCCGGCGGATCGCCGGCGGCTTCCGGCGTCGCGGCAGCGGGCACGCCGATCTCGAGCGGCGCCGCCGGGGCGGTGCCGCTCTCGACGGCGATGGCAGGCGCCGCGGCCTCCGGCAGCCCTGCCGGCTCGCAGGCGGGCGATTCCACGCGCTGGTCCTCGGACACGAACGACTCCTTGCCTGGTTTCCCGGCGCTCGGGGCGCGCTTCCTACGGCTGCCCGCCGGCCGTCGCCGGTGGGGCCGCTCCGGCGTGATCGCCGATGGGTCGCGGCGCGTCGGCCGGCCGTTCACGCCGGTAGACCCTGATGTCGCCGAAGGGGCCCGTCTGGTGCACGCGCACCAGCTTGAGCCGGATCATCTCGAGGATCGCGAGGAAGGTCACCACCACGTCAGCCTTCGTGACCACGTCGTCGAAGAGCTCCTCGAACCCGCGGGCGGCCGTCATCGACAGGCGCGCGAGCAGCTGTTCGATGCGTGTCTCGATCGAGATCTGCTCGCCCGGCACGAGGACGCGCGGGCGATGCCGCGCGCGCTCCACCACCTGCCGGAAGGCGGCGAGCAGGCTGAAGAGATCGACCTCGAGTTCGGGCTCGAACGCCTCGCCGGCAATCGGCGCCACGCGGCCGTCAGGCCGGATCCACTGAGCGCTGCGCACCGTTTCGCACTCGTGCAGCAGCTCCGCCGCAGCCCTGTAGCGCTGGTGCTCGATGAGCCGCCGCACGAGCGCCTCGCGCGGATCCTCCCCGGGCTCTTCCTGGTCCGGCGCCGGGCGCGGCAGCAGCAGCCGCGACTTGATGTGAATCAGCGTGGCCGCCATCACGAGGAACTCGCCGGCGATCTCGAGATCCAGTTCGCGCATCAGATCCAGGTAGTCCAGGTACTGCCGGGCGATCAGCGCGATCGGGATGTCGTAGACGTTCACCTCGTGCTTGCGGATCAGGTGCAGGAGCAGATCGAGCGGCCCCTCGAAGTTCGAGAGGCGCACCGGATAGGCCTCGAGAATCGACTCGAACTGCGCGTCGGCCGTCACGTCGCCCTCATCCCCGCCGGTAGCTGATCCGCATCGCGTCGCGCACCTTCGCCATCGTCTCGACGGCGGTCGTGCGCGCGCGGGCCGAGCTGTCGAACACCAGCTCGCGCAGCCATCCCGGCCTGGCGAGCAGCGCGGCGCGGCGATCGCGCATCGGGTCGAGCATCGCGTTGATCGCCTTCGCGAGCTTCGTCTTCACCTCGACGTCGCCCACCTTCCCCGCGCGGTAGCGCGCCTTCAGGTCCTCCACTTCGGCGGTGTCGGGGTTGAACGCGTCGTGGTAGACGAACACGGGATTGCCCTCCACGGTGCCCGGAACGTCGGCGCGCACCCGCTTCGGGTCCGTGTACATCTGGCGCACCTTCTGCCGCACCGTCTCGGCATCGTCGGACAGGTTGATGGCGTTGTTGTAGCTCTTGCTCATCTTCCGGTTGTCGATGCCCGGCAGCCGCGAGATGGGCGTGAGCAGCGGCTGCGGCTCGACGAACACCTCGCCGTAGAGGTTGTGGAACCGCCGTACCACCTCGCGCGACAGCTCGAGGTGCGGCACCTGGTCCTCGCCCACCGGCACGTGGTGCGCGTTGTAGATGACGATGTCGGCCGTCTGGAGGAGCGGGTAGCCGAGGAAGCCGTACGTGGACAGATCCTTGTCGGTGATCTGCTCCTGCTGCTCCTTGTAGGTGGGCACGCGCTCGAGCCACGGGATGGGCACCACCATCGAGAACAGCAGGTGCAGTTCGGCGTGCTCGGGCACGAGCGACTGGATGAACAGCGTGGAGCGCTCGGGGTCGAGCCCGGCGGCGATCCAGTCGGCCACGTTGTCGATCACCGACTCGGTGATGCCAGACGTATCGGCGTAGTCGCTCGTCAGCGCGTGCCAGTCGGCCGAGAAATAGAAGCAGTCGTACTGCTCCTGGAGCCGGACCCAGTTCTGGAGCGCCCCGACGAGGTGCCCCAGGTGCAGCTTTCCGGTCGGGCGCATGCCCGACACCACCCGCGGTTTCACAGTGTCAGCAACCTTGCGAGAAAGACATACGGCGGCCCGATGATCGCGCCGAGCGCGCCGGTCAGCATCAGGCCGTAGAGGATGAAGATCCCGTAGGGCCGCAGCGTCTCGTAGCGCCGCCGCCACGCGCCGCCGAGCAGTCCGCCGAGCACGTTGCCGCCGTCGAGCGGCGGCACCGGGATCATGTTGAAGAGCGCCAGCAGCAGGTTCACCTGCAGAGCCAGCGCCGCGGCCATGTGCACCGGTCCCGCGACGGCCAGGCCATCGGCCGCGGATCCGGCCGGCGCCAGCCGCCACACGAGCGCCGCGATGGCGGCCAGCGCCAGGTTGCTGGCCGGTCCGGCCGCGGCCACGATCATGAAGTCACGCACCGGCTGCCGGAGCCGGCGCGTGTCCACCGGCACCGGCTTCGCCCAGCCGATCAGCGGCGCGCCCGTCGCCACGGCCACCAGCGGCAGCAGCAGCGTGCCGATGGGATCGATGTGCACGAGGGGGTTCAGCGAGACCCGCCCGCGCCGGCGTGCCGTGTCGTCGCCGAGCCGGGATGCGCTCCACGCGTGCGCCGCCTCGTGGACGGTCAGCGAGAAGAGCAGCGCGGCGAGCGAGGCGAACAACTGGAAGAGGTCCACTCCGGTCAAGCCCGGAAGGGTACGTCGGAGCGGCAGGATCAGGCAAGCGCGCCCCCCGTGCCGCACGCCGGATCCGCGCGTTGGGATAGGCTGGCCCGCACGCGGGTCGCCACCGCGAGGGAGTCGGGCCGATGACGAGAGGGGTGCTGGCAGTGGATCTCGGCGGCACGAAGGCCGCCGCGGCAGTGGTCGACCGCGACGGGATGGCCGGGGCCCGGCGTCGGGCGCCCGCGCCGCGCACGCTCGCCGACACCGTCGAGTGGATCGCGGCCGGCGTCAGCGGCGCGGCGGCGGTCGGGGTGATCGTGCCCGGGATCTACGTGCCGTCGACCGGCCGCGCCTGGTGCCCGAACCTCTGGGGCCGCGACGAGGTCCCGTTGCGCGATGCGCTGGCCGACCGCCTCGCCGTGCCCGTCACGATCGACAGCGACCGCGCCGGCTACGTGCTGGGCGAGGCGTGGCTCGGCGCCGCGCGCGGATGCCGCAACGCGCTGTTCGTGGCAATCGGGACCGGCATCGGCGTCGGCATCCTGGTGGAGGGCCGCGTGCTGCGGGGCGCGCACGGCGTGGCGGGCGCGGCCGGCTGGTTCGCCCTCACCGGGCAGTGGCGTGAAGACTACGCCGCGATGGGCTGCTGGGAAGCCGAGTCGGCCGGCCCCGCCCTCGCACGTGCCGCCGGCCTCCCCGACGCCGCGGCCGTGGTGCGCGCCGCCCGCGACGGACGCCCCGATGCGCTGGCCGCCGTCGATCGCGCCGCGCGCGTCACCGCGATGGGCATCGCCAACCTCGTCAGCGCCTTCGACCCGGACGTGGTGGTGCTCGGCGGCGGACTCGGCGAGGGCGCCGCGGATCTGCTGCTGCCGGTCATCGAAGCCGAGGCGCGCCGCTGGGCGCAGCCCATCGCGATGGCGAGGTGCCGGATCGTGCGCTCACAACTGGGCGATGGCGCCGGCCTGCTCGGCGCGGCGCGCCTGGCGTGGGAGGCGGTGGACCGCGCGTGAGCGGCGGCGATCGGGCTCGCCCGCACCGGCTCACGCCGGCCCGTCCGACCCGCGACGTCCCCCAGGCGTCGGTTGTCACGTGCCGTTGCCGGCCGACGCGGCCGCCGGGACGCCGCGCGCGGCTACGGCCTGAACATCACCCCGGCGGCGAGGAAGATCGCGGCTCCCACCAGCCACTGCCAGTAGGCTTCCGCGTAGAGAGGCTGGCTGTCGCCAGGCGCCGCCAGGCGCCGCACGTCGCTGATGATCCGCCCCGCGATGACCTGATCCGACTCGGCTCCGATCTCGTAATAGCGCCCGCCGCCGAGCGACGCCATCCGCCGCAGCGACTCGCGGTCGAGCCTTGCCCTGATGTCGCTGGTCGGGATGATGCCGCCACCAGACGTCCCCACGCCGACGACCGAGACCGGGACGTGACGCCGGGCCGCCTGCGCCAGTGACGTCGCCACCTGGCCACTCCAGACCTGGCCGTCCGAGATGACGATGATCGCCTGAGGGTTCGAGGTCCGCCCGTGCAGTTCCTCGTCCTTCCTGACGATCTTCAGCCCCCAGTAGATCCCCTCCTCGGCGTTGGTGTCCCACGAGGCATCGTCGTTGATCTGGTTGGGAGGGGCCGTGGCGAGGTGGTCGAGGAAGAACAGCAGGATGTTCGGATCGCGGGCCAGCCGGACCTGTGGCATGGCATGCGCCGAGAAGACGGCCAGCGCTACCCGGTCGCCCTTCCACGGCAGCGCCTCGACGAGCGCGCGAATGAAGGTCATCGATCGTTGCCAGCGATCGGGTGCGACGTCGGCCACGCGCATCGATGTCGAGGCGTCCTGCACGACCACCAGGTCCACGGACTTCGCTTCGCTGATCCCCTGGAGGACCTCAGGACGAGCCAGCGCCACA
This sequence comes from Vicinamibacteraceae bacterium, assembly GCA_039812685.1. Lineage (GTDB taxonomy): Bacteria > Acidobacteriota > Vicinamibacteria > Vicinamibacterales > JAFNAJ01 > JBDIBB01. The sequence continues at coordinate 20,833 of JBDIBB010000039.1, read as the reverse complement.
CAGCCGCACGCCAGCGCGGCAATCAGGCAGAGCCAGAACACCCACGGCCCGGCAAGCTGAAACCGCTCCCGGACGGGCGTCATCCGCTGGCTGAGGCATCGCCGCACGTCGGCGCGCCGCCGCCAGATCCGCCAGTGCCAGAGCACCAGCATCGACCCCGGCAGCAGCAGCAGCAGCCACAGGAGATCGGGGACGAGAAAGCGCAGGGGACTGCCGCCCATCGCCTCCTCAGCCGCGCTTCCGCGTGACGCCTGTCTTGCCGGCTTCGGTGCCGCCCTTCTTCGGCCCCTCGCCAGCCTGGAGCGGAATCAGGACGTTCACCTTCTCCATGCCGGCCGGCACCGGCAGCACCCCCTCGACGCCGTGGACGCTGGTGGAGGCGAGGGCATGAGCCACTCTCAGGCCCTTGCGGACCCGCAGGCCGTACTCGTAGTTGTAGGCGGCGCGAAGGTTGCCGGGGTCCGCCTCGATCGTCTGCCTGTAGCCGAGGATGGCGGCGTCGATCGATTCCAGGGCAACCCGCCTGTCGGGCTCCGCCGATGCCATGCGGAAGTACGCGTTGGCGACCAGGAACCGGATCTCCGGGTCGTCACGCGTGAGGCGCTCGGCGGTGCCGACGAGCGCGCTGTATGCGCCCTGCCAGTAGCGGGCCTCGACGACACGCCGCTGCGCGCCGGCGCGCAGCGTGCCGCCGACCCAGGGGACGACGTCCACGTAGCCCAGGGAGCGATCCACGTTCTCGGCGATCGCCGCGGCGACGTCGAAGTCGAACACGGAGAGGGCCTCCCCGGCTCGAGCCATCTCCCGTTCGTAGAGACCGTAGGTCAGGCAGAGCGCCGCTGGAACGATCGACAGCAGCGCGACCAGGACTGCGGAGGCGACGATGCGTTTCATGGACGTCTCCCTGCTACGGGAACTGCCTGAAGTAGCGCCACGACAACCTGGCGCCCAGCGCCGCCGACCAGCACAGCACGGCCAGCAGCATGAACGGCGTGAAGTGCGGCGTCCGCGACCCGTATCGCGTCCGCACGATGTTGCCGGTGGCCGCGCGGTCGATCTCCCCGAGCGCCTGCAGGATGACGTCCTCGCTGGCCGCCGCGTAGAACCGCCCCCCGGTCTCGCGGACGGCCTGCGCCCAGATGGGATCGGCGGTCCCGGGCTCGGCGCTCATCCCCTTGCCGTAGCCGGTGCGGATCAGGTAGATGGGCACGTGGTGCTCGCGCGCCTCGGCCAGGATGGATTCGAGCGGGCGCCCTTCGAAGATGACCTGGGTGTCCTGGGCGTCGCTGAACATCACCATGATGTTGCCGGTCGCCTGCAGGAACCCGAACAGCTTGAAGAGCGCCACTCCCTGGCTGATCGCGCTGATCATGACGGTGCCCGACTCCGGGAACCGCATCCACTCCTCGGGCTCGCCGATGAGCGACAGGCTCATGAGAATCGTGTCGTAGTCGTCGGTGAACGGCGTGATGACGTAGGCCTGCTTGGCGAACTCCACCAGGCTGATCAGATCGTGGTGCCGCGCGGCCATCCGGAGCCGGACGAAGTGCTCGGCCGCGGACACCGCCGTGTAGAACTCGACGTTCTGCTTCGTCTTCAGCCTGGGCGCCTCGAACCTGCGCCCCATGCTCCCGGAGGCGTCCACCAGCAAGGCGATGCGTCTGCCGCGGACCGACGCCTCCTCCCGGACGAAGCTGCGGAGCGGATCGGCGAGCGCCAGCAGGAAGGCCAGCAACCCGAGCAGCACGAGCACGAGCGGCACGTGGCGGAGCAGCCGATATGGCGAGGGATCGCTGAGTGGCACCAGGCTGGGGATCACGACATGGCTGCGCCCCGGCCCGCGGCGGATCCGGCGGAACACCAGGGCCACGATCCCCAGCGCTCCGATGCCCCAGGCCGCCAGCATCGCCTCGTCGGCGCGCGCCCAGTGGTAGCCCGGGAATGTCAGATCCTCGGACCAGCCACTCTGCAGGATCTGCCACACGAGCCGGACGCACCTCAGGAAGGAATCCAACGACGCCTCCAGCGGCGCACCACCTCGTGTGCGGCCCGGGAGACCCGCTTCGGCAGGCGCAGTTCCCGCCGCACGGCGCGAAGCCCTTCAGTGCCGGACTCCAATGCCGTGTCGAGGTCCGACTCCTCGACAGGTCCCGAACCATAGCGCGCGCGGTTGAAGACGATGAGCGCCTGCCGGAAACCGCTGGCCAGCGCGTCGCGTTCCGGCCTGCCGCCCCATGCGGCGGAGGCCAGCCTCCGATCCAGTCCCTCGGGCGTGAGGCTCGAGACCACGCCGATCATCTCGGGGCGCAACGCCCGGCGCCGCAGCCCGATCTCACCCTCGACGGGCCGCGCGCCGTCGTCGAGCCGCCGCTGCATGACAGGCTGACCGAGCGCGACCGAACCCGTCACCCGCAGCCCCGCCAGCGTTCGTCCCACGAGCGCATCGTCCCAGCCCGACTGCTGGCGAGCGCGCCTGACGCCGGCGAGTTCGCGGTCGATGCGCCGCAGCACTCTGGCCGGCGACGCCAGGTGCTCGCGGCGCGCCCTGGCGTGGTGACGCCGCCGGTTCCGGAGCATCACCGAGAAGGTCAGTGCCGAGGGCACCACGAGCACGAGCCCCGCTGCCACCAACGCCATGCTGGCGCGAAGCCGGCGGGCCCGCATGTCACCGAACCCCTCCTGCGTCGCGTCCATGATCGTGCGGGCGTCGCGGGCGACGAGCGACTCGATCTGCATCGGGTGCGCCGGCATCCTGTAGGTCCTGTCCTGTCCGCTCGACTGCTCTCCCGCTCGCACGCTTCGCTCGGCGCGGTACCGGATCTCGAGCCCCGGGATCGGCTGTTCACGTCCGAACAGGTCGTCTCCGATGATGCGCACCGTGTACAGGAACTGGAAGAAGCGCCAGCGCCCCTGACGCAGGTCCGGAAAACGCGTGCCCCCGACGACCTCGAAGGGGGTCAGCGCGACCGCCGCCGGCTCGAGCAGGCGCTCGTCGGGCGAGATCCGCTCGGTGCTGGTCTCCAGCACGCGACACGTCAGCGTCAGATCGAAGTGCTCGCCGACGCGAACAGCGGCCCGGTCGGACTTCCACCAGCAGCGCAGGTCGCTGTCGTCCTCCGGTGCGGCCGGCGCCTGCGCGGGTGCGGCCGGCGCCCTGGCCACGGGCGGGACCTGGGCCGGCGCCGATGCGGTCCACGCCAGAAAGACGCCGCCAGCCAGAAGGCACCGCCGTCGTGTACCCATGATCGTCACTTCCGGTGCAGCTTCCGGTCGATGAACAGTTCGAGCAGCGCGACGTGGAACCGATCGGGATCGTCACCGAGGCGAACGAGATCGACGTCCATCCGCTCGGCGTCGCGCGCAAGCGTGTCCTGATACTGCGTGACCTGTTTCGGGAGGTGCGCGACGGCGCGCGCCGAGAGCAGCCTGGTCCGGCCGGTCTCCGCGTCCATGCACTCCACCCACCCCGCGGACACGATCGGCAGCCTGTACGCGAAGGATGCGTCGACCATCCCCAGCACGACGTCGTGCCGCGGCTTGAGCCCGGCCAGGTCGCGTATCACGTCGCGCGCATGCGGAAAGAGGAAGTCCGACACGACGAAGACCAGCGAGGTCCGCCGCAGTTCCCGGGCCGCGATCTCGGCCAGCGTTTCGGTCTCGACGAAGGGCGTCGTCAGGCCCGTCTGGTACAGCTCGATGAGCCGCGTCACCTGCGCGCGACCCCGTTGCGGCGGTTCGATCCACGGCCCGCGCCTGTGGGCGAAGTCGTAGAGCACCATGCCGACGCCGTCCTGGAAGATCGCGGCCGAGAAGCCGATCGTGGCGATGGCCCGGGCGACCACGCGCGAGATCGTCGTGCCCGCCAGGCCACAGCGCGTCGAGAGCGACACGTCGGCGCCAATCAGCACGTCGAGCGAATGCGGCTCGACGCACTCCCGCACCACCAGCGGGCTGAACGCGTTCATCGTCGAGTGGGCCCAGTCGATTCGAACGCGCGAATCCCCCGGCTCCCATTCCCGGAGTCCGGTGAAGTCGAACCCGAACGTGCCGGAGTAGATGCTGGCGTGTTCGCCGTGGATCATGTCCTGGACCCGCTCCATGACCTGGAGATCGATCTCCTCGATCTCGGAGAGGTCCAGCAGCGGCTGCGGGGCGACGTTCATGGAATCGGAACGCGGGCGACGATGTCGTCGATGACGTGTTCGACGGTGACGCCGGCGCGCCTTGCGCGGGGACGCAGGTAGAGCCGGTGCGACAGGATGTTGCGCGCCAGCGCCTGGACGTCCTCGGGGTAGACCTGGTCACGCTCGCCGACGAGCACCGCCCGCGTCCGGGCCGTCGGCCCCCACGACACGGTCGCACGTGGCGAGGCGCCGAGCTCCACGAATTCCTCCACCAGCGGCGAGGGCGACCGCTGCTCGGCCTGCCGGGACGGGCGCGTGGCGACCACGAGCCGCCGGATGTAGCGTGCGAGCAGCGGATGGAGGCCGGCGTGCTCGCCAATGGCCGCCCGCAGGTGGATGACACGCTCGGGCGTGATCAGTGGTCGAATCACCACCTTCTTGATGTTCAGCGTGACGAGCTTCTGTTCCTCCTCGGGCAGGAGGTACCCCACGTTCACCTGGAACGTGAACCGGTCGGCGTTGGCGGCCGACAGCGGGTAGGTGCCCTCGCCGGTCTCGACCGGGTTGGTCGTCATCATGGAGAAGAAGAACTCGGGCAGGTGAAGCGTGGTGTCGCCCAGGGTGACCGTCCGGTCCTGGTTCGCCTCGAGGAACGCGCTCTGGGACTTGGGCGGAATGCGGTTGCCTTCATCGATGAGCAGGATGTTGGCCCGGACAATGGGGCCGAGGCGCTTCTCCCACTCGCCGGTCTTCGGGTTGAACAGCTCGACGCCGACCACGTCGCCGGGCGTCAGGTCGGCGCGTCCCTGCACGCGCGCGAAGGTGGTCTGGGTGGCCGCCGAGAACACCAGGCCGAAGTAGGTCTTGCCGACGCCCGGCACACCGGCCAGCCAGAGCAGGCCGGCGTTGACGCGACGCCTGGCGTCGCCGCTGAGCGTGGTGGGGATCTCGGAGAAGAAGGCGATCGTCGCCTTCTCCTTCACCTCGTCCAGGCCGATGAGGCCCTTGCCAGCCTCGATCATCAGGTTCTTGTAGACCTCGATCGACTCGGCCAAGTCGGCATGCATCGCGACCAGCTCCTGCGCGTGCTGGTGAAGGCTGGAAACGGGCGGCGGGCCCGGCCGGTCCGGCAACCGTCGTCGCGGGGGAACGCGCCCGCCGTGACGGTTGCCGTGCAGGCCCGAGCAGACCATCCGTCGGTCAGCTCACGGGTGAATCGCGACGCCGTAGCCGTTGGTCTTCAACAGGCTGTTGAACGCGGCCACGTCGGCGTCCATCAGGCCCTTGTACTGCCCGCGGTAGGTCGCCAGCCGCTTGGTGAACTCCTCGCTGACCTCGTTCTGCTGGCTGGTCGGGGGGAGATCGCCCCCCTTGTTCACGTTCAGGCCGAGCGACACAATCCTCGTGTACAGGCCCATCGGGTTCCGGAACGAGTCTTCGGTCCGTCCCGTCAGGTTGGTGTCCTCGAGCTGGTTCTCCACGGCGACGAGCTTCTGCTCGAGTTCCCTGGCGGCCTTCAGGACCGCCGTGCCCTTCGGATCGCCGGCCAGCATCGCCGACACCGTCTCCAGTTGCTTGCGCGTCCACTCGAGGCGGTTGATCATGTCGGCCGCCTCGTCGGCCTTGTCGCGCAGGTCGAGCATCAGCGTGATCTGCTGCTTGATATCCGCGTCGGTCCCGGGCGCGACCGGGTCCTTGAGGATCGTCAGCGGCTGGCTGAACTCCCGGCCCGCCACCTTCAGCTTGACGGTATAGGTGCCCGGCGCCACCTCCGGCTGAAGGCGGGAGCCACGCCAGCTCACGAGCGGCCGCCAGCCGTCCGCGTTCAGCTTCACCCAGGGCTTGCCCGGCGGCGTCGTCCGCAGGCGTACTTCCCGCTGCGGCTCGTACTTGAGATCCCACCACACCCGATTGATGCCCTCGCGGGCGGGCGCCGTCAGCGTCCGGATCGTCTCGTTGCCGGGACCGACGATGGTAATCGTCGCCGGTGTGGAACTGGCCGACTTCAGGAAGTAGTTGATGTCGGCGCCGGCCGGCGGGTTCTGTCCGACCGACGGGCTCCTCGAGTCGGCCTCCACAGTCTCGATCCGGCGGAAACGGTAGGCCGGACGCGGGGCGAACAGGTGCGCGTCGGCCGCCTGCACCTTGTCCCACTCGCGCAGTGGCGTGATGTCGTCGAGAATCCAGAACCCGCGGCCGTAGGTGCCGACCACGAGATCGTGGAAGTGCGGTTGGATGGCCAGCCAGTAGACCGGCGCCGGCGGCAGGTTGTTCCGCAGCCGCGTCCACCGGCCGCCGTCGTCCCACGAGACGTACAGCGCGTTGTCGGTCCCGGCATACAGCATGCCCTTCCGCACGGGATCCTCGAACACGCAGTTCACGTAACTCGATTCCGACCTGGGAATGCCGCCGCTGATCAGCGTCCACGTCTTCCCGTAATCGGTCGTCTTGTAGATGTAGGGGTCGAAGCTCCCCACCTGGTGCAGGTCGTTGCTCAGGTACGCCGTGCCGGCGTCATGTCGTGACGGCTCGATGTTCTTGATCGTGCCCAGGGGCGGCATGCCCTTGATGTTGGCCGTCACGTTGGTCCAGTTCTTCCCGCCGTCGCGCGTCACCTGCACCTGCCCGTCGTTGGTGCCCACCCAGATGAGCCCCTTCTCCACCGGCGACTCGGTGATCGCGTAGAGCGTCGAGCCGTCCCACGTCATCAGGTTGTCGGGCGTGATGCCGCCGGAGGACTGCTGGCGGCTCTTGTCGTTGAGCGTCAGGTCGGGGCTGATCGGCTTCCAGCTGCTGCCGCCATCCGAGGTCATGTGCACGCGCTGGCTGCCGGCATACACCACGTTGTGATCGTGCGGCGAGATCGCCAGCGGGAAGTTCCAGTGCCACCGCTCCTTCACGTCGGCGGGCGCCCAGCCGTAGGTCGCTTCCGGCCAGACGTCGACGCTGCGCGCCACGCTGGTCCGCAGGTCGAACCGGTCGAGCTGCCCGTCGAAGCAGCCGGCCCACACGATGTTGTTGTCCTGCCAGTCGGGAATCGCGAACCCGTCCTCGCAGCCGCCCACGTGGCGCCAGAGCCCGACCGGGATGCCGCCCGGCCCGCCGCCGGGGGTCGCACCCATCAGGCTGTTGCTCGGCCCGCGCATCGTCTGCCCATCCTGCCGGCTGCCGTAGACGAAATAGGGAATCTGGGTGTCGACCGCGACGTGATACATCTGCGCGATGGGCAGCCGCACCTGCTCGTAGGTGCGGCCACGGTCCAGGCTGATCCCGATGCCCTGGTCGTGGGCGACCATGATGCGACGGGGATCCAGCGGATCGATCCAGATGTCGTGGTTGTCGCCCCCGGCGCGCGCCGCCGTCGGGTCGAGGCTGCGCCCGCCGTCCAGCGACACGCTCCAGGAGACCGACGCGAAATACAGCACGTTCTCGTTGTCGGGCGCGATCGCGAACCGCACGTAGTACGGCGCCCGCTCGGCCAGGACGTGATCCTCCTGCACCAGCCGCCAGGTCGCACCGCTGTCCTCCGACCGGTACAGCCCCGGCGTCGCGTCCTCGATCAGCGCGAACACCAGCCCCGGCCGGCTCGCCGACACCGCCACCGCCGTCTTGCCCACCACATGGTCAGCCGGCGGCAGCCCGCGGCCCACCAGCTTCTGCCAGCTCGTGCCGCCGTCGCGTGACACGTACACGCCGCTGCCCGGGCCGCCGCTGTTGAGCTTCCACGTCTTGATGTCCAGTTGCCACATCCCGGCAAACAGCGTCTGCGGGTCGTTGGGATCGATCGCCACGTCGGAGCAGCCGGTCTGCTCGTCCACCTTCAGCACCTGCTCCCAGGTCTCGCCCCCGTTCGTGGTCCGATACACCCCCCGCTCCGGCTGCGGCCCGAAGGCATGCCCGAGCGCGCACGCATACACGATGTCGGGGTTCCGCGGGTGCACCACGACGCGGCCGATCCGCCCCGTCTTCTCCAGCCCCTTGTGCTTCCAGTGCCGCCCCGCATCATCGGACCGGTAGATGCCGTTGCCCATGGCCACCGCCGGCCGGATCAGGAACGTCTCGCCAGTCCCCGCCCAGACGATGTTCGGGCTGCTCGGCGCCACCGTCAGCGAGCCGATCGAGGAGACGTCCAGATCGTCGAAAATCGGCTTCCAGCTGTTGCCCCCGTCGGTGGTCTTGAAGATGCCGCCCGAGGCCGCGCCCACGTAGATGACCAGCGGGTTGCCGGGCTCGCCCACCACGGCAATCGTGCGATTGCCCGGAGGTCCGATCGTCCGGAACCTGAGTTGCTGAAACGGGTTCGGCGCCGTTGCCTGCTGCGCCACGCCGGGCAGCGAGGCCCCGACAACCACCGTCAGCCCGGCCAGCAGGCCGACCGACAGTCGACTGATACGGATTGACCAGCTCATCACAGTTCTCCGTCGTGAGAGATCGAACACGGACACAGCCGATTGTCGTGAAGAACGGCGCAGCCCCGGGGAGGACGTCGCTCCCCGCCAGACACGGACCAGACTTGCGATGCGCCGCATCCTAGCACAGGACCCACGCGCCGGATTGACGTGAGTCACGATTCATGCTCCAAGCTCTTCGTTATCGCACCGGCCTGCCGGTGCCGGCGTCGATGGCCATGTGATTCCACCGCGGCTTCGAGCTTCCGGCCATTCCGTTGCAGGGCCAACCGAGGACCTGCGCGCACGTCTCCGATCTGTCGCCCGCCACCGTGCCGGCGGGGCGTCATGCATCAGCTTGGCTGTCCCGCTCAGTCGGTTTCGAAGGCCGTTTCATCAGGCCGCCGCGGGACAGGCGGGTTAGAATCGCGCCTTCGTGACACGGACGACAGTGGAGGTGCGCCACTTCACGAAGACCTGCGGGTCGGTGCGGGCGCTGCCTGACGCATCGTCGAGGATCCGGAACGGAGAGACGGCGCCACCGCGGGCCTGCAGGGTCATGGCCGCACTGCCGGAGTCGCCTGTCGCGGTCGCGTGCGCCCGTGCCGCCGGCGCCATCATGCCGAGTGGCGATCCTGGGACGACAGGCGATCCGCCCCGGTGATTCGAGGCCGCAGCCGCCGGCCACGCGCGGTGAGACGAACGACACCCACGGCGACAGATCACTCGGAAAGGAGCTGGTACATGTCAAGACAGCGTTCCACATGGGCGCGCAGACTCCCACTGGCCGCAGTCATCACCCTGCTCGGGTTCGCCGCGCAGTGGACCCCGGTCCAGACCCAGTCGTTGACTCGCCTGAGCGGCAGCCTGCTCGACCAGATGCAGTACCGCTTCATCGGGCCGAGCGGCAACCGCATGATCGCCATTGCTGGCGTGCCTGGCGACCCCAACACCTACTACGCCGGGGCGGCATCCGGCGGCGTCTGGAAGTCGGTCGACGGCGGCATCCACTGGACGCCGATCTTCGACGGCCAGGACGCGCAGTCGATCGGTTCGCTCGCCATCGCGCCCTCGGATTCGAACATCGTCTGGGCCGGCACTGGCGAGACCTTCATCCGCAGCAACGTCTCGCTCGGCAACGGCATCTACAAGTCGACCGACGCCGGGCGCACCTGGAAGAACATGGGACTGGAACTGACGGGCCGCATCGGCCGGATCCTCATCGATCCACGCAACCCCGACGTGGTCTTCGCCGCCGCCATGGGGCACAGCTACGGTCCGCAACCGGAGCGCGGCGTGTTCCGGACGACCGACGGCGGGAAGACCTGGGACAAGGTCCTGTTCGTTGACGAGAACACCGGCGCTTCGGACATCGCCATGGACCCCAGCAACCCGCGCGTCCTGTTCGCCGGCATGTGGCAGCTCGACATCAAGACCTGGGGACGCTGGAGCGGCGGCCCCGGCAGCGGCATCTACGTGTCGCGTGACGGCGGCAGCACGTGGTCGCGGATCACCGGTCATGGCCTGCCCGATTCACCGCTGGGCAAGATCGCGGTGGCCGTGGCTCCAACGAACTCGAACCGGGTGTACGCGGTCATCGAGACCGGCCAGCGCGGCTCGCTCTGGCGGTCCGACGACGGCGGGTACAACTGGCGGCTGACCAACACCAGCCGGCTGATCAACGAGCGGCCCCACTACTACACCCGGATGGCGGTCTCGACCGACAACTTCAACGAGGTCTACTTCCCCTCCAACAGCATGAGCTACACGCTGGATGGCGGCGACACCGTCAAGCAGATCCGGTGGGGCAGTGACAACCACGACTTCTGGATCGATCCACTGGACAGCAACCGCATGGGCATCGCCGACGATCACAGTGTGCTGATCACCACGACGCGAGGGCGTGAGTGGAACCGCGTGCTCCTGCCCGTCGGCCAGGAATACCACGTCGAGGTCGACAACCGGATTCCGTACTACGTCTACGGCAACCAGCAGGACAGCCCCGCCTATCGGGGCCCGAGCAACAGCCTCATGGGCGGCGGCCCGTTCGGCGGCGGCATCCCCTCGACGATGTGGGAACACTCCGCCGGCTGCGAGAGCGGCTTCTCGGTCGTCGACCCGGTCGACAACAACATCGTCTGGGGCGGCTGCTACAACGCGGGCCTGGAGCGGCTCGATCTGCGGACCGGCCACAAGCGATCCGTGCGCGTCTGGCCCGAGACACCGATGGGCTCCCCCGCCGGCGCGCTGAAGTACCGGTTCAACTGGACGTTCCCGATCGCGATCTCGCCTCACGACCACAACACGATTTACGTCGGCAGCCAGCACGTCCACAAGACGACCGACGGCGGCCAGTCCTGGACCGTCATCAGTCCCGACCTGTCGACCAACGACCCGAAGATGCTGGGCGACTCCGGTGGGCTGACCGTCGACAACCTCGGCGTCGAGTACGGCGCGCTGGTCTTCGCCATCGCCGAATCACCCGTCGAAAAGGGACTGATCTGGGCCGGCACCAACGACGGGCTGCTGCACGTGACGCGCGACGGGGGCCAGCGCTGGACGAATGTCACCGCCAGCATCCCGGGGCTGCCGCCCGTGGGCACGGTCAGCAACATCGAGCCGTCCAGGTACGAGGCGGGCACGGCGTACGTCGCCTTCGACTTCCACCAGGTCAACATCCGGGAACCGTATCTCTTCAAGACCAGCGATTACGGGAAGAGCTGGAGGAACATCAGCGGGGACATCCCGAAGGGCCCGCTCAGCTACACGCACGTGATCCGCGAAGACCCGACCCGCAAGGGCCTGCTCTACGCGGGGACCGAGAACGCGATCTACGCGTCGATCGACGACGGGGCGCACTGGTTGTCGATCCAGACCAACCTGCCGCACGCCCCGGTCCACTGGCTCGTCGTCCAGCCGACGTTCAACGACCTGGTCGTGGCCACCTACGGGCGCGGCTACTGGATTCTCGACGACATCACGCCGCTCCAGCAGCTGACACAGCAGGTCCTCGACTCCGACGTGCACTTCTTCAAACCCCGCCCGGCATGGCGGTTTCAGACGGTGGTCGGCCGCGACGGCCCCGGCGTCGACAACGCGGCGGGTCAGAATCCACCCTACGGGGCCTCGCTCAACTACTACCTGAAGGCCCCGGCCAAGTCGGTCACCGTCAGGGTTCTCGACAACGCGGGCGCCGAGATCCGATCGTTCAGCGGGCCGAGGCGCGCAGGCCTCAACCGCGCGTGGTGGGACCTGCGGTACCAGGCCCCGGATCGGCCCACGCTCCGGACGGCCCCCCCGGGCAACCCCCACGTGTGGGAGGAAGACCGATTCAAGGACTACCGGGGCAAGGGCTGGCCGCTCATCAGCTGGGGCATCGGCGGCGGGCTGATCGGGCCCAGGGTGGCCCCGGGCGAGTACACCCTCGAACTGAACGTGGACGGCCGCACGATCACGCAGAAGGTCGCCGTCAAGAAGGACCCGAACACGTCGAGCTCCGAGGCCGACATCACGCAGCAGCTCGCGCTGTCTCTCTCGCTCCGCGATCAGATCAACGAGACGGTCGCCTCAATCGACCGGATCGAATGGGTCCGGAAACAGCTCCAGGATCTCGGCGACCTGCTCGCCGGCGACACGTCGGCAGCCCAGATCCGTGCGTCGGCCATCGATCTCGACAAGCGGCTCGCGGCCATCGAGGAGCACTTCTTCTCGCAGGTGCTCGCCGAGGGCGACTCGAAGTCGTTCCGTGCGCCGGTTCGCCTCTACAGCGAACTCTCGGTGCTGGCGGGCGACGTGATGCAGGGCGACTTCCCGCCGACCAGCCAGATGAAGGAGGTGCAGGAGGCGCTCCAGAAGAAGGGAGCAGTGGCGGCGGGCCTGCTCGATGCGGCCATGGGCAAGGAGGTCGCCGCCTTCAACGCCGCGCTCAGGGACAGGAACATCCAGCCCATTCACGTCACGGTTCCGTAGGAGGCGGCGGCCGACGGCCAGCAGGCCGGCCCCGACGGGCCGGCCTGCTCTGGGGCCGGTCAGGCGGCATCGGCGCCCGGCGGGCCGCCGCGCGGGACGGCCGGGTCCGCACGATCGCCGGCGAGCGCCAACGAGGTATCTTTGGCGTCACCATGTCCGCCACCCGCTACTACGACGCCATCACCGCGGTGCTGCGCCGCATCCACTCCACCCAGCACGAGGCCCTCGAGCGCGCCGGCGAGGTCTGCGCGGCCACCATCGCGGCGGGCGGCCGCGTCTACCTCTTCGGCAGCGGCCACTCGGTCATCCCCGTCATGGACGTGTTCCCGCGGTACGGCAGCTTCGTCGGCTTCTACCCGCTCTACGATCCGCGGCTGATGTGGTCGAACGTCGTCGGACCGAACGGCGCACGCGAGCTGCTGTGGATCGAGCGCCGTGAAGGCTATGTCGAGCAGTTCCTGCAGAGCTACCCGATGGACCGGCGTGACGCCCTCATCGTCTTCAGTCACGGCGGCGCCAACGCCGCGCCCATCGAGGCCGCGGCCTGGGCGCGCGCGCGCGGCGCGACGGTGATCACCGTCTCGTCCCACGACAACCTGAAGGTGGCGCGGCGGGGCCACTCCGGCGGCAGGCTGCTGTCGGAACTGGCCGACGTGGCGATCGACAACGGCGTGGCGCCCGAGGACGCGCAGGTCGACGTCGGCCGGCTCGAGAAGATCGCCGCCGGATCGACGATGGCCGCCGTGTTCGTGGCCATGGCCATTGTCGCCGAGACCGGAGCGCGCCTGGCTGCGCGCGGGCTGCCGCTCACCACCTTCGTCTCGCCCAACGTGCCGGGCGTGGCCGCGGATCACAACCTCCGCGTGTTCGATGAGTACGCCCGGCGCTGGTTCGAGCGTGGGCCCGACCCGGTCGTGAGGGGATGAGCGCACGGCCGCATCGCCTCATGGGCCTGCACGGCGTCGCCTGGGCCTCGATCTTCGTCTTCGGGATCGTCATGGCGCTGCTTGGCGCCGTGCTGCCGTCGATCGTGCCGCGGGCCGGCCTGTCGCTGGCCGACGTGGGCCGGCTCTTCCTGGCGATGAACTCGGCGATGATGGCCGCAAGCCTGGTGCTGGGCCTCGTCGTGGATCGTGCCGGGCTCAAGCTGCCGCTGGTCGCCGGCGCGCTGCTGGTCGCCGTGGGCATCGGGCTGGTGCCGCGGGCGCCCGATCTCGCGTGGCTGCTCGCCGCGGTGGCGTGCCTCGGCTTCGGCGGCGGGGCGCTCAACGGCGCCGCCAACACGCTGGTCGCCGACCTGCACGACGATCCCCGGCGCAAGGCGTCGGCGCTCAACGTGCTCGGCGTGATGTTCGGCGTCGGCGCACTGCTGCTGCCCTTCAGCCTCGGCGCGCTCGAGTCGCGCTTCGGCATGGGTGGCCTGCTGGCGGCCGGCGCCGTGCTCTGTCTGGCGACCGCCGCGGCGGCGGCCGTGCTGCCGTTTCCGGCGCCCAAGCAGGCGCAGGGATGGCCGCTCGCGCACATGCCGGCGCTGCTGCGCCAGCCGTTGGTCCTCGGGCTGGCGCTGCTGCTCTTCTTCGAGTCGGGCAACGAGTTCGCGATGGGCGGCTACCTCACGACGCTGCTGGCGCGCGACTTCGCCATGGCCCTCGACACGACGAGTTACGCGCTGGCGGGCTACTGGGCGGCGCTCATGGGCGCGCGCCTGGTGTTTGCGCGCGTCGCGCTCGCCGTCAGCGGGCACGCCCTCGTGCGTGCCTGCGCGGCCGGCGCCGCCCTCGGCGCGCTGGTCACGGCCGCGGCCCCCTCGGCGCCGGTGGCCATCGCCGGCGCGCTGCTGACGGCGGCCTCGCTCTCCGGCGTGTTCCCCACGGTGCTCGGGATGGCGGCCGCGCGCTTCGCCGAGCGCTCGGGGACCGTCTTCGGCGTCCTCTTCACGGTGGCCCTGGCCGGCGGCATCACCGTCCCGTGGCTGTCGGGACTGCTGGCCGAGGCCACGTCGCTGCGCTGGGTGTTCGTCGTGGTGGCGCTGAACTTCGGCGCCATCCTCGCGCTGAACGCGGCGGCGCGGCGGGCCGCCCGCCTCGACCCGATCGCGGCGCTGCGACACGAGTAGGGAGCGAGAGACCGCGGTCTGACCTCGACTGTGCGTCGCGCGGCGGTCCGTGCTGGCGGGAGCACGGGGGTTTCGCGCGGGAAATGCGGACGCCAGAAGCGCGGCCGGCGCGATCGCCCCTCGAGCCCGCAGGCCCGTGCCCAAGGTAGAATCAGGCGGATCAGCGGCTGCCCGATGCCGGCCCCTGACGCTGCGCATGATGTCATCTCGTCAGGTTCGCTTCCCCACCCTCGCGCTGGCGTTGTCGGTCTTCGCCGCGACGTGGCTCTGGGCGCAGTCGGGCGGCCGCAACGCCATCACCGTCGTGACGCCCGAGGGACGCCAGGCCGTGGCCATCCGGATCGTGGACGGCCGCGAGATGGTGGCGCTCGACGATCTGGCCGCCATCTTCCGGCTCGACGTCCGCGAGGATCCGCTCGCCGGCGGGCTCACCCTCTCGCGCCAGGGACGCACGCTGGTGATGTCCTCGCAGGGGCTGGTGTCCTCGGGCGGCCGGCTCGTGTCGCTCCAGCCGCCGGTCAGGGAAGGGCGCGCCTGGCTCGTCCCGCTCGACTTCGTGGCACGAGGCCTCCCGCTGGTGCTCGACGTGCGGGCCGAGTACCGGCGCGCGGCACGGATGCTGATCGCCGGCGACCTCACGCTGCCGCGCATCGTGGTGCGCACCGCGTCGCAGGCCGGCACCGAGCGCGTCACCATCGACATCTCGCCACGCACCGAGCACGCCGTGGTGCAGGAGCCCGGACGCCTGCTGCTGCGATTCACCGCCGATGCGCTCGACACCGACATCGCGCCTCATGCGGCCGGCGATCTGCTGACGGCCGTGCGCGCGATCGAATCGCCTCCGGCGATCGCCCTGGATCTCGGGCCGCGCTTCGCGAGCTTCCGCGCCTCGGACATCCCGGTGGATGCCAGCAGCACGCGCGTGGTGATCGACCTGCTCGGTGCGGGCGGCAGCGCGACGCCGGCCGCACCCGCGGCGCCGGCCGCCGCCGACGCGCCGCCGCTGCCGGTCTTCGAGGGCCCCGTGACCGGCGTGCGGACCATCGTGCTCGATCCCGGTCACGGGGGCGACGAGCAGGGCGCGCACGGCCCCGCGGGCACGATCGAGAAGGACGTGACGCTGGCCGTCGCCCGCCAGTTGAAGGCGACGATCGAGGCCCGCCTCGGCCTGCGCGTGCTGCTCACGCGCGACGGCGACCAGACGGTGCCACTCGACGCCCGGGCCGCGCTCGCCAACAACAACAAGGCCGACCTGTTCGTCAGCCTGCACGCCAACGCCTCGGTCTCTCCCTCCCCGGCGGGCGCGGAGGTCTTCTACCTCAGCCTCGATGAATACGGCGAGAGCGTCGCGCGCGAGGCGGCGCCCGACCGCGTGAGCCTGCCGGCGGTGGGCGGCGTGGATCGGCAGGTCGAGCTGATTCTCTGGGAGATGGCGCAGGCCCGGCACCTCGACGACTCGGCCGTGCTCGCCCGCCTCGTCGAGCAGCACCTCCGCAGCCGCGTCGCGATGAGCCCGCGCGCCATCCAGCAGGCGCCGTTCCGGGTGCTGGTCGGCGCGAACATGCCCGCCGTGCTCGTCGAGATGGGCTTCCTCACCAACCCGGCCGAGGAGGCGCGGCTCGCCTCGCCGGCGCACCAGGCGCTGATCGTGCAGGCGCTCTACGACAGCATCGCCGGCTTCCGCGGCTACATCGAGGGCGGCCGCCGGCGCGCGGCGCCACCCGCGCCACCGGGAGGGCCCGCCCGGTGAAGCGCGTCACGCTCATCGTGACCGCCGCAGTCGTCACGGCCGTCCTCGCGGGCTGGTTCCTCGTCGTCCGTGTGCCCGAGTGGTTCGGACCGCGTCCCGTGCAGGCCCCGGCGCCGGCCGCCGCCAGCGAGACACCGGTCCGCAAGATCCGCGCGCGCCTGTTCTACGTGTCGGCTGACGGCCTGCGGCTGCAGGCCGTCGATCGCGACGTGCCTTACGGTGCGACGCCGGCCGAACAGGCCGAGGCCCTCGTGCGCGAACAACTGCAGCCGGCGCCGGCGCCGCTGCTCGGGGCGCTGCCGCCGGGCACCGGCCTGCGAACCGTCTTCCTCACCGAACGCGGCGACGCCTACGTGGACCTCACGGCCGAGGCGTCGACCGCGCACACCGGCGGCTCGCTCGACGAACTGTTCTCGGTCTACGCCATCGTCAACCTGCTCACCTCGAACCTGCCGGCCATCTCGCGCGTGCAGATCCTCGTGAACGGCAAGGAGGTCGACTCGCTGGCAGGCCACATCGACCTGCGCCACCCGCTGCCGCGCAACGATCGCTGGAGCGAACCTCCGGCGGCCGATCCGGCCCACGCCAGCGAGCCCGCGGCCGAATCGGCGGGCGGACCCGGCGAGCCGCCCGCGGCCGCCACGCAGCGATGATCGGACCGGCCGCGACACCATCAGTCCGCCGCCGGGGCGGGCCCCTCGGCGCCTGGCGCGTCGCTCTCCGCGGTCCCACACCCATCGACGTCCACCGACCATGACCCGAACCGACCAGCGCCGCCCCGACCAGCTTCGCCCCACCGTCATCACACCCGGCTACCTGCTGCACGCCGAGGGCTCCGTGCTCATCGAGGTGGGCCGCACGCGCGTGATCTGCGCGGCCAGCGTCGAGGAGCGCGTGCCACCCTTCCTGCGCGGCAGCGGCAAGGGCTGGGTCACCGCGGAATACGCCATGCTGCCGCGGGCCACGACGACGAGGTCGACGCGCGAGAGTTCAACCGGCAAGGTCGGCGGAAGGACGCAGGAGATCCAGCGCCTGATCGGCCGGTCGCTTCGCGCCGTGACCGCGATGGACGCGCTGGGCGAACGCACGATCTGGATCGACTGCGACGTGATCCAGGCCGACGGCGGCACCCGCACCGCCTCGATCACCGGCGCATTCGTGGCGCTGGTGCTGGCGCTGGGCAGGCTGCGCGAGGCGGGCACGCTCGCGAAGATCCCGATCCTCGACTACGTGGCGGCCACCAGCGTGGGCATCGTCGGCAGCACCGGCCTGCTCGACCTCGCCTACGACGAGGACTCGCGCGCGGACGTGGACATGAACGTCGTGAAGACCGGTGACGGCCGCTACATCGAGGTGCAGGGCACGGCCGAAGGCACGCCGTTCTCGCGCGAGGCGCTCGATGGCCTGCTCGAACTCGCCAGCGCCGGCATCCAGCAACTGGTGGCCCGCCAGCGGGCCGTCGTCGGGCCAGTCCTGGGACGGTGACGTGGCGCACGCGCTGCTGGTCGCCACCACCAACGCGGGCAAGCTGCGCGAGATTCGCGACATCCTGCGCGGTGTCGACGTGGCGCTGCGATCGCTGGCCGACGTGCCGCCGGTGGCCGAGCCGCGCGAGGACGGCGAGACGTTCGCCGTCAACGCACGCGAAAAGGCCATCGCCTACGCGCGCGCGACCGGCCTGGTGACCGTCGCCGAGGACTCCGGCCTCGAGATCGACGCGCTCGGCGGGGCGCCCGGCGTGCGGTCGGCGCGGTTCCCGGGCGAGACCTACCCCGAGAAATTCGCCACCACCTTCCGGCTGCTGGACGAGCGGGGGCGGGCGGGCCGCACCGCGCGCTTCGTGTGCGCGCTAGCGGTCGCCGCGCCCGATGGGCGCGTGCTGTTCGAGGCGCGCGGCACGGTGGAGGGCGAGATCACGCGGGAACCGCGAGGCGAGGGCGGGTTCGGCTACGACCCGATTTTCTTCCATCCACCCTTGGGCCTCACGCTGGCCGAGATGCCCGCCGGGGCCAAGGCGGACGTCAGCCATCGCGCGGCGGCGTTCCGGCAACTGCGGGCGTGGCTGGAGCGCGACGGCGACCTCGCTTCCGGCGGGTGACACCCGATCGGGTCCGGTGCCCTGTCCACCGGCCCATGCCCACGACGATTTTTTCGCCGCCTGCTCGCGGGGGAAGCGGCCCGCGGAAGGCGTCACTGCTCGTCCCGCCTGCCATCCCGCTCGTCCCGCCCTCACGCTCTCCCGTCACGATCGATGCGGTCGGCGGCGGCCGGAACGCGGGTCGGATCCTCGGATTTTCGGACAATTCCTGTGACATCCGGCCCGCGACGTGCTTTGACAAACACGTACCTCTGGTGTAGGAAAGGCGCGCACATCGACATCGGGCCGGCGCGATGCCGGCACGAAGGGGGGAACATGCTCACTGTCAGGATGCCACGCGTGCTCGCGCTGTGGATGCTGGCGCTTGCCTCGTGCGTGGCGACGGCTCACGCACAGACGGGGGCTGCGTCGATCACGGGACTGGTCGTAGATGAAACCGGGGGCGCCCTGCCGGGCGTCACCGTGACCGCTACCAACCAGGCGACCAACGTGCCGTACACCGTCGTCACCAACGCCGCCGGCAGCTACACGGTCACGGGACTGGTCGTCGGATCCTACGTCGTCAAGACCGAACTCACCGGCTTCCGGACGTCGGTGACGCAGGCGTTCGCGCTGGAAGCCAACCAGATCGCGCGACTCGACTTCAAGATGTCGGTCGGCGCCATGGAGGAGAGCATCGAGGTGACCAGCACCGCGCCGATCCTGAAGACCGAGACGGTGACCGTCGGTGAGGTGATCTCGGGCAACACCGCGACGTCGCTGCCGCTCAACGGCCGCAACACCAGCCAGCTCGCGCTGCTGCTGCCGGGCACCATGACGGTGAACCCGCAGGGCTTCACCAACGTGCCCGGCGCGGGCACGAGCCGTCCGTTCGTCAACGGCAACCGCGAGCAGGTGAACAACTACACGGTGGACGGCCTCGACGTGAACGAGACGATCGACAACGGCGTCGGCTACCAGCCCAGCCCCGACGCGGTGGCCGAGGTGTCGGTGGAGACCAACAACTACTCGTCGGAGACGGGCAACGTGGGCGGCGCCGTCATCAGCGCCGTGCTCAAGTCGGGCACCAACACGTTCCGCGGCAACGTGTTCGAGTTCTACCGCAACAGCGATCTCGACGCCAACACGTGGGCCAACAACCGATCGGGCGCGCCCAAGGCCGAGCGCCGGCAGGACATCTACGGTGGCACGTTCGGCGGGCCACTGAAGCGCGACAGGCTCTTCTTCTTCGGCAACTACCAGGGATCGCGGCTCGACGCGCCGGGCTTCGGCACGGCGTCGGTGGCGCCCGCCGCGTGGCGTAACGGCGACCTGTCGAGCGTGGCGGTGGTCATCCGCGATCCGCTCACCGGCCTCCCCTTCCCCAACAACCAGGTCCCCGCGGATCGGATCACGCCGCTCGCGCGGGCGCTGCTGAGCAACACGACCAACTACCCGCTGCCCAACCGCAGCGTGGCCGGCGTCAGCGGCAACTACGTGGGCGAGGTCCTCGACAAGACCCGGGCGCACCAGGGCGATGTGCGCATCGACTGGAACGCGTCGCAGAACGACAAGTTCTTCGGCCGCATCTCGCTGAAGTCCTTCAAGAGCAACACCGACAAGGCGGCGTTCCCGCTGATCATGGGATCGTTCGCCGAGCGGCCGTTCTGGAACGTCGGCGTCAACTGGAACCGTCTGTTCGGCTCGGCGATCGTCAACGAACTGCTGGTCGGCTTCAGCAGCACCGGCGTGACCGGCGGCATCTACGACTGGGCCAAGATCGGCACCGCCAACGCCTCGTACGGCATCGGGGGTGGCCAGCCCATTGCCGGCCTGAGTTCGATCGGCTGGGGCAGCGGGCTCACCGCGCCCGGCTCGCTGGCGACCAACTCCGACACCCTGGCCGACACCTTCCAGATCAACGAGCGTCTCACCTGGCTGAAGGGCCGTCACTCCCTGAAGTTCGGCGGCCAGATGCTCCACTACAACCAGCGTCGGTTCTACGCGGGCAACAACGGGCTGCTCGGCTCCATCAACTTCAACGGCGCGTTCTCCGGCTACGCGTTCAGCGACTTCCTGCTCGGCCTCGTGTCGAGCAAGGGGCGCGGCGGCGGCGACCCCGACGATCCCTGGACCCAGATCCAGAACCGGATGGCGTTCTACGTGCAGGACGACTTCAAGGTGACACCGAACCTCACCCTGAACCTCGGCCTGCGCTGGGCGTACACGTCGCCGCTGGTGGAGAAGGACAACCGCCAGACCAACTTCGACCTGAAGACCGGCCAGCAGATCTTCGCCAAGGACGGCAGCATCGAGGATCGCGCCCTCTACAAGCCGTTCTACAACGGGTGGGAGCCCCGCCTCGGCGTCGCGTGGAAGCTGTCGGACCGGCTGGTCCTGCGCGGCGGG
>JBDIBB010000038.1:0-32669 GCA_039812685.1 Vicinamibacteraceae bacterium | reverse complement strand
TCTGGAGCGGGAATCGGGAGCCCCGTCGGCCGAAGACACCTTGATCGCCGAGATCGCCGCATCGACGTCGGCCGGTGTCCAGCCTGCTGCGCCGGAGGCGGCGTCGCGGCTGCCGGCGGAGTGGCGGACGCGGGTGTCGGGCGTGCGCGAGGGACTGCGCGAAATCCACGACATGCTGTCGCGCCCTGTGTTCGCGGCCGGTGTGGCGCCGGCGGCGCCCGTGCCCGCGCCGGCCCGGCGCGGCCGGGCCAGTGGCCCGGCCCGTGCGGCAGCGACCGCACCGTCACCTGAGCCCGGGCCGGCCGCTCTCCCCATCCGTGAACTCGTCGTCGAGCCCGACGAGCCGTCGCTGTTCGCCGATGGCGACCTGGGATCCGAACCACCGATCGGCGGTGCCGGTTCCGCAACGGAGCGCCGGCGCGGGCTGCGTTCGTCCTGACCGCGCGCCCGCGCTCAGGTTCATGTCGTGCCGGGCGCGGCGTCGACCTCGGCCGAAGCCAGCGCTTCCACCGCATCGAGGCTCTGGCGGCGTCCGACGACGGCCAGCAGGGCGCCGGCTTCGAGGACCGTCGACGGTCCCGGGCTGGCGGTGAACGCCTCGCCGTGCGAGACGCCGACGATCGAGGCGCCCGTCGTGCCGCGGACGTTCGCGTCCCCGATCGACCGGCCGGCGAGATGGCTCGCGGGCTCGACCTCGATCCAGCGGAAGTCGAGCAGGCGCATGGCGCCGGCCAGGCGGGTGAGCATCCCGTTGTCGCTCGCGGCCCGCAGTGAAGCCTTCCCGTAGCGTTCGCGCCGCATCCGGTCGGTGAGCTGCAGGATCTCCCGCGAGGGCAGGCCGAGGTGGACCAGCGCCTGCCGCGTCATCTCGAGCCCGGCTTCCAGTTCGGGCTGGATGGCTTCCTCCACGCCCATGTCGCGCAGTTCCTCGAGAGCATGGAAACCGTCGGCCCGTGCGACGACGACCGTGTCCGGGCTCATGGCGCGCACGCGATCGACGATGCCGCGTGCCACGGGGAAGGCCGGTACGGTCACGAGCACCACGCGGGCGTTCGGCAGGCCGGCCGCCTGCAGCACCGGTGGCTGCGCGGCGTCGCCGTAGACGATGGGCCAGCCGCGGGCGCGGGCCTGATCCAGGCGGCGGCTGTCGAGTTCGACGATGACGAAGGGCAGGCCGCGCTCGACGAGCACCTCGGCGACGTGGGTGCCGACGCGGCCCGCGCCGGCGATGATGACGTGGTCGCGCAGGCCGACGCGCGGCAGGTTCACCGACTGGAAAGGTTCGCGCGTGCGGCGCTTCGTCATCCAGCCGTAGATTGGCGTGGTGAAGCCCGAGACGATCGGCGTCAGCGCCATGGTGACGATGGCGGTGTTCAGCACCAGGGCGTAGACCTCCGGGGCGATGGCGCCGGTGGAGAGGCCCACGCGGGCGAGCACGAACGAGAACTCGCCGAGCTGGAAGAGGCCGAGGCCGCTGGCGAGCGGGATCACGTTGCGGTAGCCGAAGGCGCGGGTCACGCCGGCGAACACCAGCCCCTTGGCGACGCCGATGGTCACGACCGTGAGGGCGACGGTAGACGCCTGTGCCAGCAGTTGCGCGGGATCGAACAGCATCCCCACCGAGGCGAAGAAGACGAGGCTGAACACGTCGCGCAGCGGGATGATGTCGGCCAGGGCCTGATGGCTGTATTCCGATTCGCTCAGGACGAGGCCGGCGACGAAGGCGCCCAGGGCCGGCGAGAGCCCGACGGCGTGGGTGAGGGAGCCGACGCCCAGCGCGAGCGCCGTGACGACGAGCAGGAAGAGCTCGCGCGATCCGGATCGCGCCACGCGCTCGACGATCCATGGAAAGACGCGGCCGCCCACCATCACCATCAGCACGAGGAACGCCGTCGCCTTCGTGATGGAGAGCGCGACGGCGGCCAGTCCGGCATCGAGGTCCGAGAGCTGGGGCAGGACGATCATCATCGGGATGACCGCCACGTCCTGGACGACCAGCATGCCGAGCATGACGCGGCTCGACAGCGTGCCCATGCGTCCCTGGGCCTGCAGGGTCTTGATGACGACGATGGTGCTCGAGAGCGAGAGCAGGGCCCCGAGCCAGATCGACACGACCCAGCCGAATCCGAGCAGGCGGCCGATGGCCAGTCCGGCCAGGGCGGAGAGCGTCACCTGGATGGGCGTGCCTGCCAGCGCCACGCGCCGTACTGGGGCGAGTTCGCGGAACGACAGCTCGAGGCCGAGGCCGAACAGCAGCAGCGTGACGCCGATTTCGGCCAGCAGTTCGAGGTTGCCCGAATCGGTGACGGTGTTCGAGAGGTGCGGCCCGAGCAGGACGCCGGCAAGCAGGTAGCCGAGCAGCAGGGGTTGGCGGAGCAGACGGGCGACCACGGCGCCAAGGACGCCGGCGACGACGACGACGGTGAGATCGGTGGCGATGTTCATCGGGCGCGAGCCGCGACAGTATAGTCGGGCGTCGAGGGCTGGCGGCCGGCGTCACCGGTGCCGCGCGCGCCTCTGGGCGCGGCGTGGGCAGAACGATGTCGGCGGGCCGGGTGTCGGAGCGTGCGGTCCTGAGGTAGAATGAGCGGCCGGGTCGGGGCGTAGCGCAGCCTGGTAGCGCACCTGAATGGGGTTCAGGGGGTCGCTGGTTCGAATCCAGTCGCCCCGACCAGATCAGCCTTCCGGGGCTGACATCAGCCTCAGAACGACAAGGGAGCCGGCCGGCGTCAGCCGGCCGTTCGTGTTTTCGGCCGCCCGCCGGCGTCAGCTTGCGCGCCTGGCGCCAAACAGCGACCGCAGGCAGTCGTGCGCCCGCAGCAGCACCTCCTCGGTGGTCTTCCAGTCGACGCACGGGTCGGTGATCGACACCCCGTAGCGCAGCGTCGATCGATCCGCGGGGATCGGCTGGCTGCCCGCCTCGAGGTTGGATTCCATCATCAGGCCGACAATCGACGAGTTGCCCTCGGCGATCTGGTGCACGCAGTCGTGGAAGACGAGCGGCTGCAGCGTGTGGTCCTTCAGGCAGTTCACGTGCGCGCAGTCGACGATGATGTTGGCGGGCAGGCCCGCGGCGGTCAGCGCGCGCTCGGCCAGGCGCACGCTGACGGTGTCGTAGTTCGGCCGGCCGCCGCCGCCGCGCAGCACCAGGTGGCCGTACGGGTTGCCGCGCGTGCGCACCACGGCCGATCGCCCCTGCCGGTTGATGCCGAGAAAACTGTGTCCCGCCGTCGCCGAGCGGACGGCGTTGATGGCCACCTCGAGGCCGCCGTCGGTGCTGTTCTTGAAGCCCACCGGCGCCGACAGTCCGCTGGCCATCTCGCGATGGGTCTGCGACTCGGTGGTGCGGGCCCCGATCGCATACCAGCTGATCAGGTTGCCCAGGTACTGCGGGGTGAGCGGATCCAGGGCCTCGGTGCCAGCCGGCAGGCCCATCTCGGCGAACCGCGTCAGCAGCCGTCGGGCGCCGATGATCCCTTCCTGGATGCGGAAGGAATCGTCCATGCGCGGATCGTTGACGAAGCCCTTCCATCCCGTGGAGGTGCGCGGTTTCTCGAAGTACACGCGCATGACGATGGCCAGCGTGTCACGGACCCTGTCGGCCAGCGCGCGCAGTCGCTGCGCGTAGTCCATGGCCGCCTCCGGATCGTGAATCGAACAGGGTCCGACGATGACGAGCAGCCGCCGCGCCGTGCGGTCCAGGACGCTCCTGACCATCGCCCGTCCGCTCGCCACCGTCTCGGCGGCCGCCTCCGAGAGCGGCACCATCTCCTGCACGGCCTCCGGCGTCGGCATGTCCTCGAAGCCGGCCACGTTCACGTTCTCGAGCCCAGTTGGTCGCATCAGCCTCGCTGTCTCCGCCGGTCATTATGAACCACACCGGCCGGCTCCCCGGAGTCCCGCCGGCGAGCCGCGGCGGCCGGTGATGTGGTCAATCCTCATGGGAGGGGCACGCCGCCAGACGGGATGCTTTGCCCCTCGAACGTCGCATCACCCGCGCCACGCCTGCTACACTTGCGTCACAGGTTCCATGGCTGAGATGGACGCGCCACGCTGGGCGAAGCTGAAGGAGATCTTCGCGACGCTCGTCGAGCAGCCCGTCGGCGAACGGGCACGGCAGCTCGACGTGCTCTGCGGCGACGACGCCGAGATGCGCCGCGAGGCGATCTCGCTGCTCGAAGCCCACGACGACACGGGCCGCCTGATCGAACCGGATGGGTTCGGGATGGCGTCGTGGCTCGCCTCCCAGGTCCCCCGCTACGTCGGCCGACGGTTCGGGCCGTACCGCATCCTCCGCGAGATCGGTCACGGCGGGATGGGGGCGGTGTTCCTCGCCGAACGGGCTGACGGCGAGTTCCAGCGGCAGGTGGCGCTCAAGGTGATGCGCCGCAGCCTCGTCCACCCGGAGGCGGCGCGGCACTTCCGTCGCGAGCGCCAGATCCTCGCCACCCTGAACCACCCGAACATCGCCCACCTGCTCGACGGCGGCGTGAGCGAGGAGGGCGAACCGTTCCTCGTGATGGAGCACGTCGAGGGCGTGCGCATCGACGAGTACTGCGCGCAACACGGCCTGGCGGCGCGCGAGCGGCTCTCGCTCTTCGTGAAGGTGTGCGACGCGGTGGCTTACGCGCACGAACGCTCGATCGTCCACCGCGATCTCAAGCCGTCGAACATTCTGGTGACGGCCGGCAACGAGCCGAAGCTGCTCGACTTCGGCATCGCGAAGCTGATGGCCCCGGAGGAGACCGGCGAGCGCACCCTGACGGTGTATCGGGCCTTCACGCCGGACTTCGCCGCGCCCGAGCAGGCCAGCGGCACAGGCCCGATGACGCCGGCGGCCGACGTCTTCAGCCTGGGTGTGCTGCTCGACGGGCTGCTCAACGGCTTGCCGGCGCCAGGTCAGGCGTCGACCGGCCGGGAGGTGCCGCGGGCCGTCGACGAGGACGGCCGTGCGATGGCCGGCGTCGACACGCGGTCGGGCCTGCGACTGAATCGAGACCTGCAGCTCATCATCGCGAAGGCGCGCCGAGTCGATCCGGCGCGACGCTATCTCACGGCTCGCGAACTCGGCCTCGATGTCCAGCGCTACCTCCAGGGGCGGCCGATCGCCGCCAGGCCCGACAGCCTCGCCTACCGCGCGCGCAAGTTCGTCGAGCGACGCCGCGCGGTGCTCGCCGCGTCGCTGGTCGGCGCGGCGCTCGCTGGCGCGCTGATCCTGGGCGTCACGGCGCCGTGGAGCCGCACGGCCTCCGGCAGCGAGGGCGTCGCGCACGCGGCCTATCCGCTGGCTGACGTCAAGGCCATCGCCGTGCTGCCCTTCAGGTCGATGGGCGCGCCGGGCGCCTCGGCGGCCGCGCCCTCGCCGCACGCCGAGGTGCCCGACGACAAGGCGCTGCGCGTCGGCATGGCCGATTCGCTCGTGACCAGGCTGAACCAGCTCGGACCGCTCGTCGTCCGCCCGATCAGCGCCACGCTGCGCTACCTGGACCGGGACTACGATGTGATGGCTGTCGGGCGTGAGCTGCTGGTGGACGCCTTGCTGGAGGGCACCGTCGAACGCGTCGGCCGGCAGTTGCGCACCGCCCTGCAACTGGTGGACGCGACCACGGGCCGGGTGGTCTGGACCGGGAGCCTCACGAGCGACCTCTCGAACGTGCTGCGCGGCCCGGCGTCGCTGGCCAATCGCGTGAGCGAACTGCTGGCGCCCGATCTCGCGCGCGCGTGGGATCCCGGCCGAGAGCCACCCGGCACGGCCAACCTCGCCGCGCAGGACGCCTACCTGCGCGGTCGCTTCGCCATGAACCGCGCCGTGCGGCAGTTGTCGGACCTGCTGGCGGCACGCGAGGCCTTCGAGCAGGCGATCGATCTCGATCCGTCGTTCGCCGCGGCCTACGCCGGCCTCGCCACTGCCTACACGACCGCGAACTCGCTGCAGCTGATCTCACCGCAGGAAGCGTATCCGAAGGCCGAGCGCGCCGCGCGCCGCGCGGTGGCGCTGGATCCGGCCGAGGAATCGGCCTACATCGCGCTGGCGGAGTACGAGGCCGACTACAACTGGAACTGGACGGCGGCCGAGACCAACCACCTCCGCGCGATCGAGCTCGCGCCCAACAGCCCGTCGGCGCACCAGAGCTACGCGGAACTGCTCGCGCGGCTGGGGCGGTTCGAGGAGGCCGCCCGGCACTCGGATCTGGCACTCCAGCTCGATCCGACGCGGACGAACTTCCTGGCCGTGCGGGCGCTGCACTACTACTACGAGCGGCGGTACGACGACGCCATCGCGGAGGCCAGGCGCGCGCTCGCCGCCGACCCCGACACGTATCTCGCGCGGCTCTACATCTCGATTGCCTACGCCGCCAAGGGCGAGCCCCAGGCCGGAATCGCCGCGGCGCGCGGGGCCATCGCCATCACGGGCGGCACGGTTCCCGACCTGTTCGTACTCGGCTGCAATTACGCCGTCGCCAACGACCGCGCGAACGCCGCGGGAATCCTCGACGGGCTGGCCGCGCTCGAGCGCAACCGGTTCGTCGAGCCGTTCCTCTACCTCGCGATCCATGCCTACCTGGGCGATCGTGACCGGGCGTTCGAGTTCCTGGAGAAGGCCTACCGCCAGCACTCCTACTGGATGACGACGCTGCGCGTGCACCCGATGCTCGACCCGCTGCGGAGCGATCCGAGGTTCGCCGCCATGGTGGCTCGCGTGAACCTGAACTGACCGGAGCAACGCCGCCAGCCGGGATGCCCCGCCCGTCGAATGCAGCGCCACTTTCGCCACGGGCTGCCAGAGCCTGCCGGCCGGAATCAGGGCCGGTTCGCGTCGCCCGTCGGCGATAATCGCAGACGCCGGGGCCGGCGCCCCCGAAACCGGCCGTCGATGACATGAGTCCCGCCTTCACCGTGCTCGCCGACGACCTGCCGTTGCTGCGCGAAGCGCTTCACCGGGCGGGGCTCGAGCTTCGACCCTCAGGCGCCCTGGATGGCGCTGTCACGTGGCGTGTGGAGCGCGTGAGGCCGTTGTCCGCGGCCACCGGAGACGCGCCCCCGTCACTGGGCGTGTTCGAGAACAACCACGCCGTGATGCTCGCCGTCGATCCGGCCGACGGGCGCATCGTCGACGCCAACCCCGCCGCGGTTCGCTTCTACGGCTGGCCTCGCGAGGTGATGCGCCGCATGCACATCGGCGACATCAACGCGCTGCCGTCCGAGCAGGTGGCCGAGTTCATGGCCCGCGCCTCGGGAGCGGATCAGCGCTACTTCGAGTTCGAGCACCGCCTGGCCGACGGGGGCCGCCGGGACGTCGAGGTCTTCAGCGGGCCGGTCGTCGTCGACGGCCGCGAGATCCTGATCTCCATCGTCCACGACGTCACCGAGCGGCGTCGCACGGCGCGGGCGTTGCACGACACGGCGCGGCGGCTCGAAGCCTCCCTCGCCGAGGGAGAGGCGGCGCGGCGCGAGGCAGGCCGGGCGCTCGAGGGGCAGCAGGGCGCGCTCTCGCGACTGGCGGAATCCGCGCGGCGTTACCGCCTGCTCTTCGAGTCCAATCCACACCCGATGTGGATCTACGACGTCGAGACGCGGGCCTTCCTCGCGGTGAACGATACGGCGGTGCGGCGCTACGGCTACTCCCGCGAGGAGTTCCTCGCGATGACGCTGGACGAGATCCGGACGACGGACGAGACCGTGCGGCTGAAGCGGCATCTGGCCAGTACGACCGGCGTCGTGCAGGAGTCCGGCGTCTGGCACCATCGCACGCGCGATGGAGACGTCCGGCTCGTGGAGATTGCGTCGCACGCGCTCGACTGGGCGGGCCGGCCGGCGCGCCTGGTGCTCGCGCACGACGTGACCGAGCGCCAGCAGCTCGAAGCGCAACTTCTGCGGGCGCAGCGGATGGAGGCGATCGGCGCCCTCGCGGCCGGCCTCGCGCACGATCTCAACAACATCCTCGCCCCGGTGCTGATGATCGGACCGCTGCTGCGGGATGTCGTGAGCGACGCGGAGAGCCTGGAACTGCTCGAGACGGTGGAGCGCAGCGCGCAGAGGGGCGCCGGCATCATCCGGCAGCTGCTCACCTTCGCGCGTGGCGTCCCCGGTGAGCGGGTGCCGCTTCCGATCGAGCCGCTGCTGCGCGAGATCGTGCGCCTCCTCCGCGAGACGATCCCGCGCACGATCGACGTGAGCCTGCGCGTGGTCGCGGGCCTGAGGCCGGCCCGCGGTGACGTCACCCAACTGCACCAGGTGCTGATGAACCTGTGCGTGAACGCCAGGGACGCCATCGGGGATGTCGGGCGGCTCGCGCTCGAGGCCGACAACGTCGACGTGGCGGGACCGCTCCCGGGGGCGACGCCAGCCCCCACCCCCGGCGCCTACGTCAGGCTGCGCGTCACCGACACCGGAGCGGGCATCCCCCCGGAGTACATGGATCGGCTGTTCGAACCGTTCTTCACCACGAAGGCGGTCGGGGAGGGGACGGGACTTGGCCTCTCCACGGTGCTCGGCATCGTGCGCAGCCATGGCGGCTTCGTCCGCGTGGAGAGCGACGTCGGCACGGGCACGGCCTTCGAGGTCTATCTTCCCGTCGATGCGACCGCCCACGCCGGTGAACCGGGTCCCGCGCGGGCGGCTCCCGCGCCCCGCGGGCGGGGCCAACTGGTGCTGGTGGTGGATGACGAGGAAGGCGTGCGGCGCACCTTGCGCAGGACGCTCGAAAGTCACGGCTACCGCGTCATGACCGCCGGAAACGGACGTGAGGGCCTGACGCTGCTCGGCGAGCACCACGACGACGTGGCCCTGATCATCACCGACCTGATGATGCCCGTGATGGGTGGCGCCGCGATGGTGGCGGCCCTGCGCCAGTGGTCGCCCGCCCTGCCCGTCATCGGGGTGACGGGCCTCGCCGATCAGGCCGCATCACCGGCGGCGCTGGGCCTCTCGTCGCTGCTGAGCAAGCCGTTCTCGACCGGCGCCCTGCTCGACGCGGTGCATCGCGCGCTCTCGGGGGCGCCTCCCGGCGGTCCAGCGACGACTCGTCGCGCGTGATCCCACGTCATCCGGTTCGGCCGCTGGCCCTGCCGGGTCATGTGCGGCTATGCTCTCCGCCGGCCGTGGAGGTCGACTGGCGGCCATCCCGGCACCCGCGGCGCGGAGACTGGAACCACCATGGCATTTGGCCCGCTCGACTGGTTGGTCGTCGTCCTCAGCCTCGTGATCTGCTTCGCGCCGGCGCTGTTCTTCGGCAGGCGCGCGGGCCGGAACACTTCCGAGTTCTTCGCGTCGGGGCGCTCGGTCCCCTGGTGGCTGGCCGGCCTCTCGATGGTGGCCACCACGTTCAGCAGCGACACGCCCAACCTGGTCACCGACATCGTCAGACGCAACGGCGTGGCGGGCAACTGGGTGTGGTGGGCCTTCGTGCTCACGGGCGTCGCCACGGTGTTCTTCTTCGCGACGCTGTGGCGGCGATCGGGCGCGCTGACCGACCTGGAGTTCTACGAGTTGCGGTACTCGGGCCGGGCCGCCAGCGTGGTGCGCGGCTTCCGCGCGGTGTACCTGGGGCTGTTCTTCAACTGCATGATCATGGCCACCGTGAACCTGGCGGCGTGCAAGATCGCGGCGATCCTCTTCGGGCTGCCGCGGTGGCAGACGCTGCTGTTCGTCGGGCTGCTCAACGTTGTCTTCGCGGCCCACTCGGGACTGTGGGGCGTGCTGGTCATCGACATGGTGCAGTTCTTCGTGATGATGACCGCCGTCATCGTCGCGGCCTGGTTCGCGGTGCAGGCGCCGCAGGTGGGCGGGCTCTCGGCGCTGGTGGAGAAGGTGTCGGCACTGCGTGGGCCGGGCGGCATCGACTACCTCGCCGTGCTGCCCGATTTCACCAACAACTGGGACCTGGCGGTGGCCGTCTTCATCATGCCCATCGCCGTGCAGTGGTGGGCCGTGTGGTACCCCGGCGCCGAGCCAGGCGGCGGCAGCTACATCGCGCAGCGCATGCTCGCGTCGAAGTCGGAGAAGGACGCGCTCGGGGCGGTGCTGTTCTTCAACGTCGCGCACTACGTGCTGCGGCCGTGGCCATGGATTCTCGTGGCGCTCGCCTCGCTGCTCGTCTACCCGCAGCTCTCCGACATCCAGAAGGCGTTCCCGGCACTGGATCCCGCGCTGCTCGGGCACGACATCGCGTACCCGGCGATGTTCGTGTTCCTGCCGGCCGGGTTCGTGGGGCTGATCGTCGGCGGCCTGATCGCGGCCAACTCGTCGACGATCCTCACGCACCTGAACTGGGGCGCGTCATACCTGGTGCACGACTTCTATCGCCGGTTCATCACGCCTGGCGCCGACGAACGGCACTACGTGCTCGCCGGACGCATCGCCACGGTCGGGCTGTTCCTGGCCTCCTCGGCGCTGGTCTACCTGCTCGACACGGCCAAGGACGCCTTCGACCTCATCCTGCAGGTGGGCGCCGGCACCGGGCTGCTGTACCTCGTGCGATGGTTCTGGTGGCGCGTCAACGCCTGGTGCGAGGTCGCCGCGATGGTGAGCTCCTTCCTCGTGTCGGTGGGGCTGCTGGCGGTGGCGAAGTCGGGCTCGCCCGTGAGCACGCACGTCGCGCTGGTCCTGACCGTGGCGATCACCACGGTGTGCTGGATGGCGACGGCCTACCTGACGCCGCCCACCGATCGACACGTGCTCGTCGACTTCTATCGCCGCGTGCACCCCGGCGGTCCCGGCTGGACCGATGTCCGTCGCGAGGCGGGTGTGGCGCCGGGCGCCAGCGAGCCGGGCGACAACTTCCCGCTCGCGCTGCTCGGGTGGGCCCTGGGATGCATGACGATCTGGTCGGCCCTGTTCACGGTAGGCAACTTCCTCTACGGGCGGTACGCGGTGGCGACGGCCCTGTTCGCGGTGTTCGTCGTGACGGGAATCTCGGTGGCGAGGATCATGGCGCGGTTGTGGCCGGGCACGGCGCCGCGCCAGGCGGCCTGAGCGCCGCTGCGAGGCGACACGACGTCGCGCAGGCGCCCGGCGCGTTTGCGCCGGCGCGCGCCCCGCGCACATAATTCGCACCGTGACGACCACGGCGGTCATCCTCGCACGCGGGCTCGGCACGCGGATGCGCGCGGCGGCTGGCGCGGTGGAGGGCGACAGCGAGCAGGCGAGGGTCGCCGACACCGGCGTGAAGGCCCTGATCCCGGTCGGCCGGCCCTTCCTCGACTACGTCCTCTCGGCGCTGGCGACGGCCGGCATCGACGACGTGATCCTCGTCATCGGGCCCGAGCACGGGGTGCTGCGACAGCGGTACGGGCACGACGTGCCGCCGGAGCGGCTGCGCGTGCGCTTCGCCATCCAGGCCGAGCCGCGGGGGACGGCCGACGCGGTGCTGGCGGCCGAAGCCGCGACGCGCGGACGCCCCTTCCTCGTCATCAACTCCGACAACTACTATCCGGTGGAGGCGCTGCGCCTGGCGATCGACCTCGACCCGCCCGGGCTGGTGGCCTTCGATCGCGACGCGCTCGTGCGCGACGGCCACATCGAGCCGTCGCGTGCGATGCGCTACGCGATGGTCCAGGCGAACGCGGCCGGATACCTCGAGGCCATCGTCGAGAAGCCATCGCCCGAGGAGGCCGCGCGGTTCGGCAGCCGGCCGCTGGTCAGCATGACGCTCTGGGCGTTCGATGCGCGCATCTTCGAGGCCTGCCGGCGGGTGGCGCCATCGGTGCGCGGCGAACTCGAACTGCCCGATGCCGTGGTGCTCGCCATGCGCGAGGCCGGCATCGGGTTCCGCGTCGCGCGCTGCGCGCGGCCGGTGCTCGACCTCTCGTCGCGCGTCGACATCGCCCCGGTGGCCGAGCGCCTGCGCGACCTCGAGGTGCGGTGGTGACCGGCACGACGGGGCGCCGGCTGCGCGAGGCCGGGCTGAGCAGCGCCGCGGTCGACGCCAGGCTGGCGTTGCTCGACCGGGTGGAGGCGGCGCTGGGGGCGATGGAACCCGCGACGCACGGCGGCGGTCCGGAGGGCGCGCTCTACGTCCCCGGCCGCATCGAGGTGCTCGGCAAGCACACCGATTACGCCGGAGGGCGCAGCCTCGTCTGCGCCTGCGAACGGGGCTTCGTGGCGCGCTGGCGCGCGCGCGGCGACCAGCGGGTGGTGGCGGTCGACGCGGTGCACGGGACGCGCGTGGAGGTGCCGTCGCCAGACGAAGCCGGGGCCGCGACCGCGCCGGGAGGCGCGACCTACGTCCAGGCGACCGTGCGCCGCCTGCGCCGGCACTTCCCGTGTGCTCCGTTCGGACTGGATCTCGCCTTCGGCAGCGACCTGCCGCGGGCGGCGGGCCTGAGCAGTTCCAGCGCCCTGGTCGTGACGGTGGCTCTCGCGGCCATCGAGGCCGCCGGCCTGCGCGAACAGCCGCCGTGGCGCGCCCACATCGCCGGCGACGAGGATCTGGCGGGTTATCTCGCCACGATCGAGAACGGCCTCGGCTTCGGCACGTTGCCGGGCGACGGCGGCGTCGGCACCTTCGGCGGCAGCGAAGATCACGTGGCGATTCTCACCAGCGTTGCTGGCGCGCTCGGCCAATGGCGCTTCTGCCCGATCCAGCTCGAACGCTGCGTGCGCCTGCCGCCGGGCCTGACCTTCGTCGTGGCGGCCTCGGGTGTCGCGGCCGAGAAGACCGGGGCGGCCCTCACACGCTACAACCGTGCGTCGCTGCTCGCCGCCGATCTCGTCGCCACCTGGAACAGGGTCACCGGCCGTCACGACGTGACACTGGCCGGCGTGTTCGACTCGGGGCCCGAGGCCCTCACGGAGATGCGGGCCATCGTCGCGGCAGTGGTCGACGACGGGGAGTTGAGGCGAGCGCTGCTGGCTCGCCTGGATCAGTTCGCGGAGGAGAGCCTCGAGATCGTGCCGGCGGCATCGGCGGCGCTCGCGCGCGGCGATCTCGAGACGTTCGGGCTGTTCGTGCTCCGATCCCACCTGGCGGCCGCACGGGGCCTGGCCAACGTGGTGCCGGAGACCGAGGCCCTCACCGAGATGGCTCGCGGCGAGGGCGCCCACGCGGCGTCGCCCTTCGGGGCCGGCTTCGGCGGCAGCGTCTGGGCGCTCGTCGATCACCAGCGCGCCGACCAGTTCCTCGCGGCGTGGCGTGACCGCTATCTGCGCGCCTTCGCCGCGCACGCTGGCACGGCCACGTTCTTCGTCACGGGCGCCGGTCCGGCCGCAATGGTCTTGTGATCGGCGGGGAGGTCAGCATGGACGGACGCGTCGACAGGGGGAGGCGGGGGTTCCTCAAGGCGGTTGGCGGTGCGGTGGCGATCGCGGCCGCCTCGCCGCGTGCCGGCGCGCAGGGCGGGACCGATGGCCGCGTCGCCGGGCTCGCCGCGCCCAGGCTCGAGGAAGTGCGGTTCGGGCTGGTAGGGCTCGGCGAGCGGGGCCTCATGCACGTCGAGGCCCTGCTGGCGATCGAGGGGTGCAGAATCACCGCCCTGTGCGACCCGTGGGGGCCCGCGCTGGATCGGTCGCTGGCGGCCGTGGATCGCGCCGGCCGCCCGAAGCCGGCGGCTTTCGGCAACGGGCCCGAGGACTACCGGCGTCTCTGCGATCGCGCCGACGTCGACGCCGTGATCCTGTCGACGCCATGGGAACTGCACGTCCCGCAGGCCGTCGCCGCCCTGCGGGCTGGAAAGCACACCTTCATCGAGGTGCCGGCCGCCGTCACGCTCGAGGAGTGCTGGGAGCTGGTGCAGGTCGCCGAAGCGACCCGGCGTCATTGCATGATGCTGGAGAACGTGTGCTACGGCCGCGACGAGCTGATGGTGCTGAACATGTGCCGGCAGGGCCTGTTCGGCGATCTCACGCACGCGGAAGCCGCCTACATCCACGACCTCCGCTTCCAGGCGAAGCAGATCGAGTGGGGCACGGGCAGCTGGCGGCTGGCGCACTACGAGCGGCGCAACGGCAACGTCTATCCGACGCACGGGCTCGGCCCGGTCGCCCAGTACCTGAACGTCAATCGCGGCGACGCCTTCACGACGCTCGTGTCGATGAGCAGCCCCTCGCTGGCCCTCGCGCAGTACGCGTCGCGGGAGTTCCCGCCCGACCACCCGAGGAACCGCGCGCGCTATCGCTGCGGCGACATGAACACGAGCCTCCTCCAGACGGCGCGCGGCCTGACCGTGATGGTGCAGCACGACGTCTCCACGCCGCGGCCCTACTCGCGCCACAACTACGTGCAGGGGACGCAGGGCGCCTTCGCGGGCTTCCCGTCGCGCATCGCCGTCGAGGGGCGCTCCGACGTCCACACGTGGGACACGGACATGACGAAGTGGTACGCCGGGTTCGATCACCCGCTGTGGAAGAAGGTGGGTGCGATCGCGGAGAAGACGGGCGGCCACGGCGGGATGGACTACGTCATGCTCTGGCGCATCGTCGACTGCCTCCGGCAGGGGCTGCCGCTCGACCAGGACGTCTACGATGCCGCCACGTGGAGCGCCATCGCGCCGCTGAGCGAGCGGTCGGTCGCGCGGGGCGGCGCCGCCATGGAGGTTCCCGACTTCACGCGTGGGGGCTGGAAGAGCTTCGCACCCCTCGCCATCGTCAGCTGAGGCGATGCCGCGGGTCGGTGAGCCGGCCCGCGGCATCCGGGCCGCTCGCCTGGCTCAGCGGCGTGGCGCCGCGGCGAGTGACTTCTCGCGCGCCGCCGCGAACTCGGCGCCGGGCTTCCACGCGGGGTACTGCCCGGCGTGCGCCACCGCCCAGCCGACCGACGCGTAGATCTGCAGATCCTCCATCGCACCGGCGAGGTCCCACTCCGGGCGCACCACGTCGGCCGGCTTGTGATAGCGGTTGGCGACGTACTCGTCGCGCATGCGCTTGCCGTAGCCGGCGTCCCGGTCGATGTAGCGATCGCCGCCGCCAGCCCACGTCGTCGGCACGCCCGCTCGCGCGAACGGGAAGTGATCGGATCGGTAGAACCAGCCCTGTTCAGGCGCGGGGTCGGGCCGCAGCTCGCGCTGCTGCGTCGCGGCCGCCTGGCGCAGGTAGTCGTCGAGGTCCGAGGCGCCGAGGCCGTAGACCGTGAGGTCGCTCGTGCGCCCGTAGACGTTCAGCATCTCGAAGTTGAGTACGGCCAGCGTCCTGGCCAGCGGCACGATCGGGTGCTGGACGTAGTACTCCGAGCCGAGCAGGTTCTGCTCCTCGGCCGTCACCGAGACGAAGAGCAGCGTGCGCGGAGGCCGTTGCGCCGCCGCGCCGAACAGCCGCGCCATCTCGAGCAGGCCGGCTACGCCCGTGGCGTTGTCGACCGCCCCATGGCGAATCGTCTCCCCGTCGATCGGCGATCCGTGGCCGAAGTGATCCCAGTGCGCGGTGAACACGACGCACTCATCGCGCAGCGCCGGGTCGCCGCCTTCCAGGCGGCCGACGACGTTGCGCGAGTCGATCGGACGCAACCGGTTCGCGATGCGGAGATCGGCGCGGACGCCCAGCGGAACCGGGACGAAGTCGCGCCGGAGGGCGCGCGCCTTCATCGCCTCGAAATCGTGGCCGGCCATGGCGAACATCCGGCGTGCGGCATCCAGTGTCACCCAGCCTTCGACGGCCGGGCGTCCCATGTTGCGATCCTCGGCCCGCAGATCGAACAGTTCGGCGAGGCGCCCCTGCACGATGCTGAAGTCGTAGCCCGCCGGACCGGTCTCGTGAACGATGAGCACGCCGGCGGCCCGCTTCGCAGCGCCCGTGTCGAGCTTGTAGGTCCAGCGCCCGTAGTAGGTCATCGCCGGTCCGCCAAAGACCTTCGGATCCAGTCGTGAGGGATCGTCAGGATCGGGCACCGGTGGATCGCCGACGAGCACCACCATCGTCTTGCCCGTGAGGTCGGCGCCCTTGAAGTCGTCCCACGCGAACTCCGGCGCCTCCACACCGTACCCGACGAACACCAGTTCGGAGCCGGCGATTCCGGCGTCTTCCACCTGGCGCCGCGTCCAGGCGACGAAATCGTCGCGGACCGCGAACTGCTGAGGTCGACCCTTGCCGGTCACCGTGAGGGGCGAGAGCGTGGCGGTGCTGCTGACGAGCGGTACCGGCTGTATGAAGGTGCCATCGGGCGCCGCCGGAGCGAGACCGTACTTCGCGAACTGCTCCGCGAGGTAGCGAACGGTCTTCTCCTCGCCGCTGGTGCCGGGGAACCGGCCCTCGAACTCGTCGGATGACAGCACTTTCGTGTGCTCCAGCACGATCGCCGCATCCGGCGATCCGTACGGTTGCGAGGGTTGCGAGCCCGGCCTGGCGCTGCAGGCCGTCATCGCGAGGGCCACGATCGTCACGAGTGAAGCGGTGCGCATGAGGGAATCCTGTGGGGCTGATGAAAGACGCAATGGGGGCTGGAACGCGTGGACGCGGCCGGCGGACGAGAGCCGGGCGGCCGGGCGAGGACGCGGCAGGGCAGGCCGGTGGAAGTCGGTGCCGGCGGCCTGACGTGCCATCGGCGCACCTCCGGGCGGGGGCCCGGCCCGATACGCTATCACCGAATCCGGTGTCCGTCCCACGGCCGGGCACCGGCGCCGGCCGAAGGTGCGCGTCGCGGCGGGGGACCTCGCCCTGGCCGTCGTGGCCCGGACATGACGCCTGCTATACTTGAACCCATCTCGAGAATGCATCGACCGCGCGGGTGCGCGCGCCGCGGCGTCGCGCCCGCTGCCAGGAGGCTGCCGCACGCATGCCCACTCCAGAACCCGTCCTCACCGGACGTCTCGACCCGTCCGGCACAGGGCGCATCGTCAACGATTTCAGCATCCAGGTCGCCACCGTCAACGGCTCGGGCAGCCAGACCGCCAACCTCGTCCTGCTCCGGTCGATTTTCCAGATGGGCGTGCCCGTCTCGGGCAAGAACCTCTTCCCGTCGAACATCGCCGGCCTGCCCACCTGGTACACCGTTCGCGCCAACCGGCACGGCTACATCGGGCGCAAGAAGGAAGTCGACATCCTCGTCGCGATGAACGCCGAGACGGCGCGCGAGGACGTGCTGGCGCTGGGCGCTGGCGCCGTGGTGGTCTACGACGACTGGCTGGACCTGCAGTCGCTGCGCGACGACCTGATCTTCTACCCGGTTCCCTTCGATCGGGTGGCGGCGCCGGCGGTGACCGACAGCCGGCTGCGGCGGCTGGCGCGCAACATGGTCTACGACGGCGTGCTGTCGTGGCTGCTGGGCATCGATCTCGACGAGATGCGCCACGCGCTGCGGCGGCAGCTCGCGCGGAAGCCGAAGGCGCTCGCGATGAACCTCGCCGCGCTCGAGGCCGGCTTCGCCTTCGCCGGCGAGTCGCTCACCAAGCGCGATCCGTTCGCCGTCGAGCCGATGAACGCCACGGCGGGCATGATCATGATGGACGGCAACGCCGCCGCGGCGCTCGGCTGCCTGATGGCCGGCGTCACGGTGGTGGCCTGGTATCCGATCACGCCGTCATCGTCGCTGTGCGAGACGTTGATCGGCTACCTGCGCAAGTACCGGATGGATCCGGTCAGCGGCAAGGCGACGTTCGCCGTGGTGCAGGCCGAGGACGAGATCGCGGCGCTCGGCATGGTGATGGGCGCCGGCTGGGCGGGCGCGCGGGCGATGACCGCGACCTCCGGGCCAGGCATCTCGCTGATGGCCGAGTTCAGCGGCCTGGGGTACTTCGTCGAGTTGCCGGGCGTGATTGTCGACGTGCAGCGCGCGGGCCCGTCCACGGGGCTGCCGACGCGAACCATGCAGGGCGACCTCGCATCGACGGCCTGGCTCAGCCACGGCGACACCCGGCACGTGCTGCTGCTGCCTTCCTCCGTCCAGGAGATCTACGAGATGACCAACTCGGCCTTCGATCTGGCCGAGCAACTGCAGACGCCCGTGTTCGTGATGAGCGATCTCGATCTCGGGATGAACATGTGGATGTCGCCGCCCTTCCCGTACCCCGACACCCTGCCGGTGCGCGGCAAGCTGCTGACGGCCGAGAAGCTGCAGGAACTGGGCTCGTGGGGCCGGTACCGCGACGTGGATGGTGACGGCATCCCCTACCGCACCGTGCCGGGTGATGGGCTGCCGGCCTACTTCGCCCGCGGTTCCGGTCACAACGAGCAGGCGCTCTACAGCGAACGCCAGGGCGACTGGGTGCGCAACATGGACCGGCTCGCGCGGAAGTTCGAGACGGCGCGCGCGCTGGTGCCCCCGCCGGAGGTGAGCCTCGACCCCGAGGCGCACGTGGGCGTGATCGCGTTCGGGACCTCACACTGGGGAACGGTGGAGAGCCGCGATCAGCTGCGCCGCGAGCACGGGATCGCGACATCGTACCTGCGGCTGCGCGCGTACCCGTTCACGCCTGCCCTGGCGGCCTTCATCCAGCGGCACGACCGGGTCTACGTGATCGAGCAGAACCGCGACGGCCAGATGCTGGCGCTGATGCGCGCCGAACTCGACGCGCCGCTGATTGCGAAGCTGCGCTCGGTGCGGCACTACGACGGCCTGCCGCTCGACGCGCGCACGATCACCGACGACGTGCTCCGGCAGGAAGGCGTGACCGCGGCGGCGCCGGTGGCCGCCGGCATCGCGAGCGGCGGCCAGTAGGAGAGACACGACATGGCGACCCCCACCACCACCGCGCCCGGCGGCAAGACCAACCGCCTCGGGCTCGGCGTCCAGTCCTATCGCGGCGGCAAGTCGACGCTGTGCGCCGGCTGCGGCCACAACGCCATCTCCGAACGCATCATCGACGCGTTCTTCGAGATGGGCATCGATCCGCAGCGGGTGATCAAGATGTCGGGCATCGGGTGCTCGAGCAAGAGCCCGGCGTACTTCATGGGCGGCAGCCACGGCTTCAACTCCGTACACGGCCGCATGCCGTCGGTGGCCACCGGCGCCCTGCTGGCCAATCGCCAGCTCATCGCGATCGGCGTCACCGGCGACGGGGACACCGGGGCGATCGGCATCGGGCAGTTCGTCCACCTGATGCGGCGCAACCTGCCGATCATCTACGTCCTCGAGGACAACGGGTGCTACGGCCTGACCAAGGGCCAGTTCTCGCCGACCGCCGACATCGGCTCCACGCTGAAGAACGGCGTCGTGAACGATCTGCCGCCCATCGACACCTGCGCGCTGGCGATCCAGCTCGGGGCCACCTTCGTGGCGCGCTCCTTCTCGGGTGACAAGAAGCAGCTGCTCGCCATCCTGAAGGCGGCGCTCAGCCACCGCGGCACCTGCATGATCGACGTGATCTCGCCGTGCGTCACCTTCAACGACCACGACGGCTCCACGAAGAGCTACTCCTACGTCAAGGATCACGACGAACCGCTGGGCGACATCGCCTTCGTTCCCTTCTTCGAGGACATCGACATCGATTACGAAGCGGGGACGACCAAGGCGGTGACGATGCACGACGGGTCGACGCTGCTGCTGCACAAGCTCGAGCGTGACTACGACCCCACCGACAAGGTGGGATCGCTCACCGTCCTGCACGCGATGGGGATGAAGGGCGAACTGCCGACCGGCATCCTGTACGTCGAACAGGAGCGGCCGCACTTCCTCGATCTGCTCAACACGGTGGACGAGCCGCTGGCTTCGCTTCCCGTCGGACGGGTCCGGCCGCCCAAGGCGGTGCTCGACGAGATCATGGAGGGCCTGCGGTAAGCGGCCGGGACGGGACGGCGGCCGGGCTGATGGGTCAGGATTGCGACCCCCCGCCGGCGCGGGCGCGTGGAGGCCGCGTGCCGGAGGCCCCGGATTTCACGCGGCCCAGGGGCCGCCGCCTCGCGAGCCTGTATAATCCCTGACCCAATGGAACGCACATTCGCCATCGTCAAGCCCGATGCCGTCGAGCGGAAGCTCGCCGGCCAGATTCTGGCCCGGATCGAAGCCGCCGGCTTCACCGTCCGGGCGATGCGCCTGCAGCACCTCACCCGCCGCGAGGCTGAAGGGTTCTACGCGGTCCACCGCGAGCGCCCGTTCTTCGAGGCGCTCACCACGTTCATGTCGTCCGGGCCGTGCATGGTCCTGGCGCTCGAGGCGCCGGACGCCATCCGGAAGTGGCGCGACCTGATGGGCGCCACCGACCCCGCCAAGGCCGCTGAGGGCACGTTGCGCCAGGCGTTCGGGTCGTCGATCGAGCGCAACGCGACGCACGGTTCGGACGCGCCCGAGACGGCGGCGTTCGAGCTCGGATACTTCTTCCGGGGCCTCGAGCTCTGAGGCCGGCCAACCGGTGCGGGACGCGGCGCGCGCGCCCCGCGCACCCCTGCCGCCGTGGGCAAGATCCTCATCGTCACCGGCCTGACACTCGCCGCGCTGGGCGTCCTCGTGCACTGGGGCGTCCCGCTCGGCAGGCTCCCGGGCGACCTCGTGGTCAGGCGCGGCACCACCACGGTCTACGTCCCCATCGTCACGAGCATCGCCCTCAGCCTGCTGCTGACGGTGCTCTTCTCGCTGTTCCGCCGCTGAGCGGGCAGCACGCCGTTTAGCGAGCCTCAGCATGGCCATCAAGTCGGATCGGTGGATCAAGCGCATGGCGCTCGAGCACGGCATGATCGAGCCGTTCGTCGAGTCGCAGGTACACGCAGGCGTCGTCTCCTTCGGCCTGTCGTCCTACGGGTACGACATCCGCGTCGCCGACGAGTTCAAGGTCTTCACCAACATCAACAGCACGGTGATCGATCCGAAGAACTTCGACCCACGGTCGTTTGTCGACGTGAAGTCCGACGTCTGCATCGTGCCGCCGAACTCGTTCGCGCTCGCGCGCACGATCGAGTACTTCCGCATCCCGCGCGACGTCCTCACGATTTGCCTGGGCAAGTCGACCTACGCGCGCTGTGGCATCATCGTCAACGTGACGCCCTTCGAGCCCGAGTGGGAAGGCACCGTCACGCTCGAGATCTCCAACACCACGCCGTTGCCCGCGCGCATCTACGCGAACGAGGGCATCGCCCAGGTGCTGTTCTTCCAGGGGGACGAGCCGTGCGAGGTCTCCTACGCGGACAAGAAGGGCAAGTACCTGAAGCAGCGCGGCGTGACGCTGCCGAAGGTCTGATCGCCCGCGAGCAGGTCGATTCCATGGCACAGCAGGCACCGCCGGCCACCCGCTGGACGCTCGACGCGGTTGGCCCCGATCAGCGGCTGGCCGTGAAGTCCGTCGTGCTGCTCCTGTGTCCCCGCCTCGGCCACAAGGGCACCGGGTTCATGATCGAGGGCGGGTGGGTGGTGACCACCGCCCACGTCGTCGGCCGGGCGCGGCCCTCGGAGGTGGTGGGCGTGGACGTGGACGGCAACCACGTGGCGTTCCGGCGCATCCACCTCGATGCGCGGCGCGACCTCGCGGCCCTGCGGCCGGCCCGGCGCCTGTCGGGCGGACTCGCGCTCGCGCCCGATGACGTCGCGCTCGAGCCGGGCATGGCCGTCTCGACGTGGGGCTACCCGCTCGGCCACGTGGGCGCCACGCCGCTGCTCAGCGTGGGCTACCTGGCGGGCTTCGCGGCCACCGAGAGCGCCCGCGGCCCGGTGAAGCAGTTGATCGTCAACGGCGCGTTCAACGCCGGCAACTCGGGAGGACCGCTGTTCCGCGCCGGCGAGGGCACGGTCGTCGGCGTCGTCGCCAGCAAGCACGCGCCGATGTCGCCCTTCGTGTCCTCGGCTATCGAGGCGTTGTCGAGCAACCCGCGGGGATCGGCCTACCTGGCCCGCAACGCGAAGGGCGAGCAGCGGACATACGTCGAGAGCCAGCTCGTCGCCGAGGTGCTCACGTACCTGCACGGGCTGGCGCAGGTGATGATCGGGCAGGCCGTCTGCGCGTCGGAGGTCCGGCGCTTCCTGCGCAACGTCGACCGGCGCGAGCGGGGCCGGCCCGCGGCGGGCGGACCGGCCTCCCCGCGCAGCGCGGGGCTCAGCGCGCGCCGGGCCCGTTCAGCAGCGCGTTGAACACCATCTTGAAGGTGCCGTGCGTCTGCGCGCGGTTCTGCGCGCGGAACCCCAGCAGCACGACCCGGCCGGCGCCGTGCTTCACCGAGACGGCGGCGGCCTTGCGCGCGATCGTCCGCTCGCCAATCAGCCATCCGCTCTGGAGCAGGTCGCGATCGACGAAGGTGGCGAGGATGTCGACGTCCTGGCTGCGATCGGTGGACGTGACCTCGTAGGCCTGGCTGCCCGGCATGAAGAGGACGCAGCCTTCGGCGGGCATGCCCTGAACCAGCGGATGCCCGGCGGCGAACCGCACGCGCAGCGTCGAGCCGGGCGCCCA
Source organism: Vicinamibacteraceae bacterium (assembly GCA_039812685.1). Lineage (GTDB taxonomy): Bacteria > Acidobacteriota > Vicinamibacteria > Vicinamibacterales > JAFNAJ01 > JBDIBB01. The sequence continues at coordinate 10,431 of JBDIBB010000038.1, read as the reverse complement.
GAACTCCTTCGACGGCACCCCGGCGACGACGTTGCGCACGGGGAGGTTGAAGCGCTGCACGGGCAGGTCGGCGGCCTGCGCGAAGGCCAGCAGCGTCCCGCCCTTCTTGACGAAGCCCTCGAGCGCCGTCACGCCCTCCGCGCCGAAACCCGACTTGTATTCCGGCGGCACGTTCGCCGGCATGAACGGGAATCCTCCGCGGCTGCCGGCCGGCGGCGCCTCACCCGTCATCCCCTGCACGCTGTCGGCAGGAAGGATGATGACGTCGAACTTCGACTCGAGCGCACCGGCCTTGATCTCGGCATCCATCACGGTCTTGTACGGGATGTCGAAACGCTCCAGCAGCAACCGTGTCCAGCCCTCGTCCATGTTGCCGCCGCCGTAGCGCTGGTACATGGCGATTCGCGGCCGCCGGATCGCGTAGGCCTCCGGCAGCGGATCGGGTGCCGCGTCGAAGGACACGCCGGTGAGGGTGGCGATTGACGCGACGTCGCCGGCGGCGATCAGGAAGTCGCCGGCGCGCACGGAGCCGTCGGGAGATCTCGCGGCCGCGCGCCGCACGTCGAGGCCGCGTGCCAGCGCCAGGTGCACGGCGCGGTGTGTGTCGTTGAGGCGACCATCGAGCACCCAGCCCCGGCTCGCGCCGGCCGCCACCGTGCCGGCAGGGGCAAGCCGGGCCGAGAGCCGCTCGAGGCTCGCGGTCACTGGGGTCGTGACTGGTTCGACACGGACTCCCATGAACTCGGCGAAGGTGTCGGTCGCCATGTCGTAGGGCCGGATGGGATCGCCATTGGCCTCGCGTGTGTACGTGTTGTCGGGATAGGACGTGCGGCCCAGCATCCAGCGCACGAGGCCGTGCTTGGGCTGCGCCATGGGCACCACGAAGGAACCGGCGCCGAAGACCCGGTCGTCCGCGATGAACTGCGCCGGGGCCCGGCGCACGTCGACACCGGAGTCGAGCAGCATGTTGACCAGCTTCTGGGCCGTCAGCGGATCGTGCTGGGCGGCAGGCACGACGTAGGCCTTGACCTCGCCGTCGGCGCCCCGGGCCGTCTGCCGCGACGCCTTCAAGTACATGTTCCACAGCACCGTCTCGCGGTTGCGCGCCGCGAGGTCCACCGTGGCCCACGCCGCGATCTTCTGCTGCTCGACGATGTCGCGGACGCGCCACCAGCCGCCGGGCCAGAGGCTGGGCATGGTGGTCTGCGATTCGTACACGGGCAGGCCACGCTGGCCGCCGCGCAACTGGTCGGGGTGGAGGAACATCGGGGTGGCCAGCCGTGCGCTGGCCGACTCGGTGAGCATGCCCGCGATGTTGTGGAAGGGCGTGATCCAGTGGAAGCCCATGTGGCCCCACCCCGAGTAGATGGCCGCTCCGATGACGCCGGTCTTGCCGGCCGCCTCGAGCATCGTCCCCATGTGCGCGCCCCACCACGTCATCTCGCGCCACACCAGCGGATCGGCGTCGGGCCTGATCGGGTCGGCGTAGGGTGGAATGTAGAGGCGCGCGCCGGTGCTGCCCATCTGGTGGTGATCGACGTACGCCTGCGGGGGCCACTCGCGGTACATGAGCCGTGCGATGTTCTGGCTCTCCACGAGGTTCAGGGCGAAGCCGTCACGGTTGTTGTCGTGGCCGGCGTACTTCTGGTACAGCCACGGCATCTGGGCCCCTTCGTATTCGGTCCCGACGTACTTGGCGTACCAGTCGGCGATCATCTGCGTGCCGTCGGGGTTGATCGACGGCAGCACGATGCTGATGACCTCGTCCAGCGCGCGGGCGGCCTCCGCGTCGGTGCGCGTCACGCTGTCGTGGACGAACTCGGCCGCCGTCTGCGCGGCCGCCACTTCGCTGGAGTGCAGTGCGAAGCTCTGGATCACGACGGCGCGGCCTTCGGCCGCCAGCGCGCGCGCCTCGGATTCCGGCACCCCGCGCGGATCGGCCAGCTTCGCGTTCACCGCGCGGTAGCGATCCAGCTTCGCGAGGTTCGCCGGCGAGGAGATGAAGAGCGCGATGAAAGGACGGCCCTCGCTCGACTTGCCGAGCTCCACCAGCCGCAGCCTGTCGGAACGCTTCGCCAGCAACTGGTAGTACTCGTGCAGCCTGTTCCAGTCGGCGAGCTTGCGATCGGCCCCCATGCGGAACCCGAAGAACTCCTCGGGTGATGGAGGGGGAGCCTGTGCGAACGCGCTGCCTGCCGGCGACAGCAGCAGGCTGACGACGAGGAGGAGAACGTGGCGGGCGCGTGTGGTGGTCATCATGGGGCGCATTCTACCCGCCAGCCCGGCCGATTGCGTCATCGGCCGCCGGCCGGCAGGCCGTAGGCCCGATGGACGTCGTCGAGCGTCACCGCGCCGAGCAGGCGCGACGGGTCGATGCGGCTCACGACGGGCACCACGGGCTGGGTCGCCAGGCGGCGCAGCGCCGCGTCGAGCGGATCGTCGGGATACAGAGGCAGGAGACGCTCCCCGCCACACCGGGACGCGACGGTGTCGCCGTGGTCATCCGGCCCGGCCAGCATCGCCGCGTCCACCCGCGCCCACGTGCCCGCGGGCGTGCGCACGATCGCCCACGACGCGTCGGCCTGCGCGCGGGCCAGCGCCACCGGCGTGTCCCATTCGAGCACCGGCGCCGGACGCATGGCGTGTTCCACGCGGAGGGGCTCGCGCTCGCGACGGTCCTGCGCCGAGGGCAGCGCGGCGCCTTCCTCCCGCCCCAGGACTTCCAGCAGCGACGCCGGCTGCAGTGCGCGCGCGACGAGATAGCCGACGCTGCTCGCAATCATCGCCGGAACGATCACCACGTAGGTCGCGCTCAGCTCGAACACCATGAAGATCGCGGTCATCGGAGCGCGGAACACCCCGGCGAAGAACGCGCCCATGCCTGCCAGCACGTAGATGGCCGGGGCCCCGACCGGGAATGGCACCACGGCGGGGGCGAGCACGCCCATCAGGCCGCCGAGCATCGCACCAACGGCCAGCGTCGGCGCGAACAGGCCGCCGGGCACGCCGGTGCCGAACGCGAGCAGCACCAGCGCGAGCTTCACCGCGCCGACCGTGGCGAGCGTGGCGGCCGAGTACTGCCCGTGCAGCGCCGAATCGATGCCGTGATAGCCCGGGCCGAGCGCATCGGGCGTCCACAGTCCGGCCGCGCCGATGACCAGGCCGGCCAGCAGCGGCCCTGCCAGCGCCCGTCGTGAGTGTCGATCCGGGAACAGCCCCCGTGTCGCGACGATCGTCCTCACGTACAGGGCGGCCACGACGCCAGCGCCGAGGCCGAGTACGGCGAACATCACGACCTCACGGCCGGCGATGCCCGTCAATTGCGGGACCCGGAACAACGGTGAGTCCCCGAGGAAGATCCGGCTGGTCACCACGGCCGACACCGCGGCGAGGACCACCGAGCCGAGCACGGTCCCGTGCCAGGATGCGATGACCTCCTCGATGACGAACAGCACTCCGGTGATCGGGGTGTTGAACGCGGCCGCGAGGCCAGCGGCGGCGCCGACCGGCGCGACTTGGCGCATCGAGGGGCGTGAGAGCCCGAACCAGCGCCCGACGAGGGACGCGAGGCCCGCGCCCATCAGCAGCGACGGGTCCTCGGGGCCGAGCGGCGTCCCGGTACCAATCGACAGCGTGCACGCCACGAACTTGCCAGGCGCGGCCGACGCGGGGATGTACCCATCCGACGCATAGAGCGCCGCCTTCGTGCGGACGATGCCGCTGCCGCGCGCGTTCGGGGCAGCGTAGCGCACCAGCGTGGCCGCCAGGCCGGCGCCCGCCGCGGGAACGAGAACGGACTGCCACGGGCTGCCGGCCAGGTCGGCCGTCCACCAGGTGGTGAGGTCGATGGCCACGTGGAAGCAGACGACGAGCAGCCCCGCGCACGTGCCGATCAGCACCGACAGGGCCAGGAAGCGGCGCGTTTCGTCGTCGGGGGGCGCCATCATCGGCGGCGTCGGGCTCACGAGGCCGGCTCCTGGCGGACGATGCGCCGCGCCACGAGGGCCAGGGCATCGTCGCCTGTGGTGGTGGCACCTGAGGTGGCCGCGGTCGGAGGAGGACAGGCGCGCGCCACGAGTCGCGCCACGGCCGCTCCGGCGTTCATCGCGAGATCCGGTGCCGCGCGACGCGACAGCGCGGTGGCGGCGAACTTCATCAGTTGTGTCGTCTCCGGGCGCGGCGTGCCGCCATCGCAGCCCGGCAGCACGACGCCCGCGCGCTGGATCAGCCGCTTCCAGCGGAGTGTGCGCTCGGCGACGGAGAGGCGGGAGAGCGTCGGGTCGAGCGTCAGCGCGGCGCTCGCGCGCCGCCGGACGCGCGCCGCCGTGGGATCCTCGCGGTCGGCGTGAAGCGCGGCGGTCGCCGCAGCGAATGCCGCGGCGTAGTCACCGCCCTGGAACCAGGTGACGGCCAGCCACGACTGTGCGGGCCCGGGGTCGGCGAAGCGCGCGAGCACGTCCTCGAACACGCGCGCGGCGTCGGCAGTGTAATCGAGCGCCAGCAGCGACTGGCCGATGTGCAACTGGAGCGCGCGATCCCCCGGGAAGGCCGTCGAGAGGTGCAGCAATTCGCTGCGGACGCGCGCCGCGTCCGCCGTGTCCTGCAGGAGGTCGATCAATTCCAGCCGTGTCTGCAGGCGCGCCTGCTCGGCGCCCGGAGGCCACTGGCCGTAGACCGCGCGGTAATAGGAGCGTTCCGCCTCGCCGGTCTGTCCGGTGGCTCGCAGCGCGCGGGCCATCGCGAGATTGGCCTCGCCGCCGACCGGATCCTCCGCCACGACGGTCGCAAGGTAGGTGATCGCCTCGTCGTAGCGGCCCATCGCCTCCAGCGCACGCGCCAGGGCAAGCCGGTGAGCGGCTACGCCGGGCTGCAACGCGACCGCATCGCGCAGCGGCCGCAGGGCCAGGGCCGGCGTACCGCGATCGATGGCCAACTGACCCTGGGATGCCTGGCGCGAGGCGCGCGCGTCGCGCATCCCGTGATACGCGCGGGCGAGCAGCGACGTACCCGTCCAGAGCGCCACCGTGATCGCCCCCGCGACCCCCGCACGAACGAGCCGCTCGTGAGGCCAGCGGCGATCGGCGGCGGCTGAGACCATGGCGCCAGCTTACCCGGAACGCGGCCCCCCCGATTCGACGGGTTGCGGATCGGACGGTCTGCACTACACTTCGGTGCGGCCGGGCCGTGACGGGCCGACCGGCCCACGGCCACGGCCGGCTTCAACGGGTGTCCCGATGGCACGACGCTACTGGTTGATGAAGTGCGAGCCGTCCGCCTACACGATCGACGACCTCGAGCGGGACGGCGTCACGGGATGGGAAGGCGTTCGCAACTACCAGGCGAGGAACTTCCTGCGCGACCTGATGCAACCGGGAGACGGGGTGCTGTTCTACGCGAGCAACGCCCAGCCTCCGGGCGTAACCGGCCTCGCCGAGATCGCGCGGGCGGGCTACCCCGATCCGTTCCAGTTCGACCCGGCGCACCACTATCACGATCCGTCGAGCCGGCCCGAGGCGCCGAAGTGGTTCAGCGTCGACCTGCGCTTCGTCGAACGCTTCCCGGCCATCGTGCCGCTCGATCTGCTGAAGCGGACGCGAGGCCTCGAGAGGATGATGGTCACGCAGAAGGGCAGTCGCCTGTCGATTCAGCCGGTGACGAAGGCCGAATACGACATCGTGGTCCGGCTCGGCCGGGGACGCCGCTGACGTGCGCTGCCCGCGGGACGGCGTCTCGATCGGCTCACGGGCGCCGGCGCACGACGGAGCGGTGCCGTCATGAAAGCCCAGGCGTGGTACCCGCTCGCCCTGATCCTGATTCTGGCTCTGCCGGCAGGGGTGTTGTTCGATGCTCGCGACGCGGGCTTCGTCGCTGACGACTTCGCCGTGGCGCTGGCGCCGGTCGACTGGTCGTTCTCCGGGCTGTTGGGCGGCGACTGGGGCCACTCGCCTGGCGATCCCGCACGATATCGTCCCGTGGTGACGATGCTCTACGGCGTGGATCAGGCGCTCGGGGGCCGTCGGCCGCTGGCGTTCCACCTGACGAACTTCCTGCTGCACGGCCTGGCGGCGGCGTTGCTGGCTGAGTTGGCACGGCGGCTGACGGGCTCGCGCGTGGCGGGTGCGCTGGCCGGGATGCTCTTCGCCGTGCACCCTGTCGTCCACGAGAACGTCGTCTGGATCTCGGGTCGTACGCATCCGACGGCCACCGTGCTGGTGCTGGGCGCGCTCGTGCTGTACGCCCGGCCGGATGGCGCGCGCCGGGGAAGGGCCGCGCCGGCAGCGGCGCTGCTCCTCGCGTGGGCGGCCCTGTCGAGCTACGAGTCGGCGGTCACGCTCCCGGGCGCCGTCGCGATCGTCGCGTGGGTGATGGCGCGCGAGCGATCGATGGTGCCGCGCCTCGGCCAGGCCGCACTCGCGGCGTGGCCCAGCGCGGCGCTCGTCGGCGCGTACCTCCTGTTCAGGCACGTCTGGCTGGCCAGCAGCGAGTCGACAGCCGTGACGCTCGATCCCACACTCGCCCGGGCGAACCTCGACGCGCTCGGGACACGCCTGCTCGCCTGCGGCGCCTGTGGCCTTGGCGGCGTCGCGTCGCGGAGCCTGTCGTTCTGGCTGTCGGCGGGCACGCTGGCCGCCGGGGGCGTGGCGGCGTGCCGCTCACCGCAATTGCGCGGATCCTGGCTGGCCGGCCTGGGGCTTGCGGCCGTGTGGTTCGTGCCGTTCGTCACGTTCCCGGGGTACACCGACCGCTTCGCGTATGCGAGCGCGGCCGGCATCTGCCTGTCGATGGCCGTGGGACTCGTCGCGCTGGGCCGGGCGCGGCCGCCGGCGAGCAGGGCGATCGTCGCCGCGCTCGTCCTCGCGCTGGCGGCGCTCTGGAGCCGGCAGCTTCGGATCGAGGCCGGCGACTGGCGGGAGGCCGGAGAGATCGCACGCGAGATCCCCGCGCAGGCCCGGGCGCTGCTGCCCGATCCGCCGCGCGGCGCGACGCTCCGGTTCTTCAGGGTGCCCATGAACCACGGCCGCGCGTCGGTGTTCGTCACCTCGTTTCACGTTGCCGTCGCGCTCGCCTACGGGCGATCGGATCTCGACGTCCGCTTCGAGCACGCGCAGGATGACGAGGCCATCGAGCACGCGGTGGCCAATCGGGGCGCACACGAGACGGTGCTGTGGTGGGATGGGCCGTCACGCCGGGTACGGATGGCGGCCGCCATCGACCCGCGGTAGGGCAGGCCCGGCCCGGCCCGGCCCGCTACGAGCCGGCCACCAGCAACTTGCCGATCGTCTCGTGCTGCAGCCGCGCAATCGCCAGACCGTCGGACGCCGAGATCTCCGCCGGCGGCTGACCGGTGCGGATCGCCTCGACGAAGCGCCGGGCCACCTCGTCGTTGCCGTAGAGCATGCGGCCGGCGAGATGGCGCAGCCCCGACGACAGCACGCCGGACAGGTGCGTGCGGAACACCTCGAACGTCGTGCGCAGAATCTGTCCGGGTGAGTGCCGCCCATCGTTGGGCGTCACGACCAGGATGTCGCGGAAGATGTCGAAGGCCGCGAGCGCGCGCGATCCGTAGACGATGACGTGCCACTCGGAGAGCGATGCCTCGAACCCGCTGTAGAAGGTGGCGGGCCGGCCGCCGGCCGTGAGGTGCATGGTGACCGCCGCCGGCGTGTTGCGGCCGATGCGCGACGGGGTGACGTTGCCGCCGTGGACGACGATCTCGCCGCCGAGGCTGCGCAGCAGGTAGAGCGGGTGCGGCGACTCGTCGAAGAAGAGGCCGCAGGGAAGATCGTCGCGCCATTTCGGCGCGAGCCGCTCGGCGGTGCTCGTCTGGAAGACGTGGTAGCCCAGCACGTCGCCAAGGTCGCCCCGTCCGAGCATGGCGCGCAGGCGCACGATGCCGCGTGCAAACAGCAGGTTGTGGACGAAGGCGAGCACCAGCCCCCGGCTCTCCGCGTCGCCGGCCAGGGTTTCGGCGTGCGCCGCCTCCACCGTGAACGGCTTCTCGAGCAGCACGTGCTTGCCCCGGGCCAGGCAGGCCGACACCACCGGGTAGTGCTGCTGCGGCGGAACGGCCACGCTGATGGCCTGCACCCGCTCGAGCCACGGCTCGTCGAGTGACGTTCCGTGGTGGGGGAGCCGGCACCGCGCCGCCACCGCCGCGGCGCGATCGGCGTGACGATCGACGATGCCCGCGACCTCGACGCCCGGAACCGTGCGGAAGGCGGGCACGTGGCGGAGTGGCGCGATGCCGCCCGCGCCGATGACGGCGACGCGCAGGACAGACTGATCGGTCAAGGTGGCCTCGAATTCTACCCGGCCGGCACCGGTGCGCCGGACCACGCATGGTACGGCAGCCGCCGCGGCAGGCGTCAAGTGATGCGAAAGCGCGGCCGCCGGCGCGCGAGCCGGCGGTGTTGCCCCGCGCCCGCCTTCGCCCGTACGCTAGCGGTCCGATGAGCATCGACGAACGTCAGGTGGCCGCCGGCACCGCGCCCGGAGCCGACCCGCTGGCGCGTGAGCGGGATCACGAGGAATCGTGGTACGCCCACGTGGTGTCGCGGCGGTTCTTCGAGCACGAAGGGTTCCGCCGCCTCGTCGGGGCGAACCTCGCGGCCTTCCGCCGTCAGGTTCCACTGGGGCCGTCGACGCGGCTCGTCTCGCTCGGATGCGGGCTGGGCGACTACGAACTGGCGCTGGCTCCCTCCCTCGGCGAGATCACCGGATTCGACCTGTCTCCCACGGCGATTGCCGAGGCGTCGCGGCGGGCGCGATCGGCCGGGCTGCCCAACGTGCGGTTCGTCGAGCGCGCGGTGGAGGACATCGACCTGCCGGACGGCAGCGTCGACGTCGTGCTCGCGGTGGCCGTGTTCCATCACTTCGCGGATGCCGCCACGCGCGCCGGCGTGCTCGACCGGATCAGGCGCTGGCTGTCGCCTGGCGGCTGGATCTACCTGTGGGATCCCAGCGCACGCAGTCTGCCCAGGCGCCTCGCCTCGCCGCTGCTGCGCCGCGGGGCGCGGTACCAGAGCCCGATCGAGGCGCCGCTCGATCCGTACGTGACCGCCGCCGAGGTGCGCGCCGCTGGCTTCCACCCGGTGAGGCTGGAGTTCAACGCCCCGCTGGGCGGGCCGATGCCATGGGTCGTGCGGACCGACTGGGGACCGTTCTGGACGCTGACGCACGCGGTGGATCGCGCCTGGCTTGCGGTGCCCGGCCTGCGCACGCTGGCATCGCAGTTCACCGTGGCCGCGCGAAGGCCGCCCTCGGCTGCGTGAGGGCGGCCGGCACGTGCTGGCTCCGCGCGGCCGTGCCGCCACCTTCTTGCGAGGTTCACCGTGCAGCGTGCGCGCGAAGGTGCCGCATCACCAGCGCCCGCACCTGCTCGTGCTCGAGCGCCGCGACGAGATGCCCCCCTCGCTCGAAGGCGACCAGGCGCGCGCCGGGAATCGTGCGCGCCGCGAACTCGGCGTTGTGGAACCGCTGCAGCGTGTCGTCGCGCGCGTGGACGATCAACGTCGGCGCGCGAATCGCGGCGATGCGGCCGTTGGGCATCGCCGCCCGGTGATCGAACGCCACGCCGGCCGCCCGCGGTTCGACCGGGTGCATGACCTCGATCAGGCCGGCAGCCATCTGCCGCTGTTCCGGGCCGAGCGCGGTGACCACCGCGGGACCGGCCCCCATCAGGCCGAGGAGCCGCCGGCGGAGCAGCCTGGTGACGACCCAGTACCGCAGGTTCCGCTGGTAGATCCACGCCAACGCCGAGCCCTGCCGGTTGGCCCGCCGCTGGGCGACATCCGTCGAAGAGGCGACGCCGGCCGACAGCAGGATGAGCGACGACACGCGATTCGGGTGCAGAACCGCGAACAGCAGGGCCGACGGGCCGCCGTGCGAGAAGGCCACCACCGCTACCCTCGGCAGGCCCAGACGATCGAGCAGGCAGGCGTAGGCGTGCGCCTGATCGTCGAAGGTGGCACCGGCGGGACAGGACGAGCGCAGGTAGCCGAAGCGCGACGGGATGATGCGGTGAACGTCCTCGTCCAGCATCAGGCGCGCCAGGAACTCGCCCTGGTCGAAGCCGCCGCCGCTGCCGTGCACCACCAGCACCGGAAAGCCGATTCCCCCGCGCGTGAACTCGATGTGGCCGAACGGGGAGGCGATGACCTCGCTCCGACCGCTGATCCGCGCGCGGGCCCGCGCCATGTCACGCCTGAAGGCGCGCGTTATCGCGGCGGCACCGGCCAGTGCCGCTCCTGCGCCCGCGATTGCCGTCAGCAACGGCCTCATGCCCCCTCGCCCGGCGGTCCGGGTCCCGGCCGCGGCCCGGCGACGCAGCAGGCGTCGCGCCCGCGCTGCGTGCTCATGCCTCGCCGAGGATACCCCTGAGCACGAAGAAGACGTTTGCCGGCCGCTCACCGAGGCGCCGCATGAAGTACG